>SABN01000011.1 GCA_009928955.1 Opitutia bacterium
GATACCCCCGCCACAGCCCCGGCAGATAGTCCACATCGGGCAGGCAGGCCAAGATCGCCCCGGCCACGCCGAGCGGCAGGGCTTTCTCCAAGGACGCAAAAAGCGGGAGATGTGCGTCTCCCGCCCATGCCCATGCGAGCCCCGCGCCGGCCAATCCATGGAACACCGGAGAGGCCATGGGGAATCCCGCGCGGCTATTTTCCCAAGGCGCGGCGAACCGCGAAGGACAGATCCTGCCCGCGCTGGTCGCGCGCGATCACCATGCCGTTTCCATCCAGCAGATAGCTCGTCGTCTCGCCGAAAATGCCCAGCGGACGGGTCAGGGCCGGCGCGCCCGCCACGACCGACCACGGCAGGCCGAGGGCCTCCAGTCCGGTGGCGTTCGGCTCGAGACAGATGCTCACGACTTCGAAGCCCGCCGAATGGTAGCGATTCCACAGATCGATCGTCTGCGGCAGGCCTTCTTCCCAGATCTTCCAGCCGCGCGCGAAGAAATCCACCAGCACCACCTTGCCGCGCAAGCTCGACAGCGAGATGCGGTTGCCTGCGATGTCCGTCAGCGTCGCATCCGGGAAGGAGACGCCCGGGGCGCTCCGCGCCCGCACCTGCGCCTTTTCCATGACCGTCAGCGGCAGCGAATCGCCGCCCGTCGCGCCGGGGCGCGCCAGCATCAGCGGATCGCCGGGACCCGTCCCGCCGGACCACGCATAGGGCTTGGGATCATAGTACTTGCTGGCCTTGTATTCGCGGATCACGCTCGATACCGCCGCGGCGTCGCCCGCCTCCGCCTGCACTTCCGCTTCCTTGACGTACAGCTGGGAGGCATCCACGCCCGCCATCTTGGCGACCTTTTTGCGGGCGGACGCCAGCACCTGGACCGCCTCCGCGTGGCGCCGGCGCATGTCGCTCAGCACCATCGCCTGGATCACGGTCGCCTTCACGAGGGCGTTGCCGTCGTTGCGCCGGACCGCGTCGGACACCAGTTCCGCCACGCTTTGATCGATCTCCGCCCATTCCTTCTCGGAATAATAGCCGTGGCCCATGCTTTGCAGCCGGCTCAGCACCGCGTTGTGTTTCGCATCGAACGCGGACACGTCCTGCCCCAGGGCTCCCGTCCCCGCCGCCAGCATCGTTCCGCACACCAAGCTCATCAGCATTTTTCGCATGTTCTTCCTCCACGATTTGCGGGGTCATTGTGCCCGGTTTCCGGCAAAAAACAATTCTTTTCCGTGCCTACCTCATCAGCGAGCGGAAGCGACCGAAGGCCGGCCCCGCGTCGTGCGGGCCCGGCGCGGCTTCGGGGTGGTATTGCAGGGAAATGGCCGGGTGGCGCTTGGCCGCCAAGCCTTCCACGGTGCGGTCGTTCAAGCTGACGTGCGTGATCTCCGCCGCCGCCGGATCCAGGCTGTCCGCCGCCACCACGTAGTTGTGGTTCTGCGACGTGATCTCCACCGTCCCCGTCTTCAAATCCATCACCGGATGGTTGCAGCCGTGGTGCCCGAACTTCAAGCGGCACGTCTTCCCGCCCAGCGCCAGCCCGAGCAGTTGATGCCCGAGGCAGATGCCCATGATCGGCACCTTCCCCAGCAGACCGCGGATCGTGGCGATGGCATAATCCAGCGCCGCCGGATCGGCCGGGCCGTTTGACAGCATCACGCCCGCCGGCTGGAGCCGCAGCACCTCTTCCGCGGGGGTCTTCGCCGGCAGCACCGTCACCCGGAAGCCCTGCCCCGCCAGCAGGCGCAGCGTGTTGCGCTTGACCCCGTAATCCAGCACCGCCACCCGCGGCGCGTCCGCCGGCACGTCCGCCGGCCAGGCGTAGGCCTCCGGCGTGGACACCTTCGAGGCGTAGTCCTGCCCGTCCAGCCCTGCCCACGCGCGGGCTTTCGCCACGGCCTCTTCCGGCGACACCGAGCCCGTCGCGCACAAAAACGCCTTCTGCGTGCCGCCTTCGCGCAGCTTCAACGTCAGCGCCCGCGTGTCGAGCCCCGCCAGCGCGGGCACGTCCCAGCGGGTCAGCGCCTCGGTCAACGTCTCTTCCGACCGCCAGTTGGAGGGCGCGTTCATCTCGCGCACCAGCAGCCCCGTCGCGTGGATCGCCGCCGATTCCCGGTCTTCGCGGTTGAAGCCCGTGTTGCCGATCTCCGGCATCGTCATGGCCACCAACTGCCCGGAATAGGACGGATCCGTCAGGATCTCCTCGTAGCCGGTCATGCCGGTGTTGAACACCACTTCGCCGAGGCGGTCCGCCGCCGCGCCGCAGGACCGGCCCCGGATCACCGTGCCGTCCGCCAGCGCCAGAAACGCCTTCTGTTCGCGCCGCGCCGACCAGTCGCTTGAAAACCGGCTCACGATTTCGCCCCTTTCCGCGCTGCGGTCCGGTTGTATTCCTGGAGCGTGAGCACCTCGAATTCGTCGTGCGCGCGCAGGGTCCGGAGCCCGTCCACCGCCGCCCGCAGGCCCCGGATGGTCGTCGTCATGGGAATGCCGCGCCGCGCCGCCTCCGTGCGCATCTGCACCTCGTCCAATTGCGGCTGGCAGCCGGAGGGCACGTTGACGATCCAGCCCACCGCGCCGTCGCGCACCAGATCCAGCACGTGCGGACGCCCTTCCGAGATCGCAAAGGCCGCGCAGGCGGCCACGCCCGAATCGCGCAGCAGCGTGGCCGTGCCGCAGGTCGCCCAGAGGCCATAGCCCAGCCCGATCAGCTCCTTCGCGCATTTCACCATGTCCACGCGGTCGGACGGCCGCTCGCCGGAAACGCTGATGAACACACCGCCCGACGGCGGCAGCGGGTTGCCTGCCGCCTGCTGGCTTTTCACGAACGCCAGGCCCGGATCCGGATCGATGCCCATCACCTCGCCCGTCGACCGCATCTCCGGCGTCAGACGCACGTCGCACCCGGGGAACCGCGCGAACGGCAGCACCGCCTCCTTCACCGCCACGTGCCGGATGACCGGTTCCTTCGTGAACCCGATCTCCTCCAGCGTCTGCCCGGCCATCACCCGCGCCGCGATCTGCGCCAGCGGCACGCCTGTCGCCTTGCTCACGAACGGCACCGTCCGCGACGCGCGCGGGTTCACTTCCAAAATGTAGACCTCGCCGTCCTGCACCGCGTACTGCACATTCATCAGCCCCCGCACGTTCAGGCCGCGCGCCAGCGCCCGCGTATGCTCCCGGATGCGGTCCACCACCGCCGCCGGCAAGCCCTGCGGCGGAATCACGCAGGCGCTGTCGCCGCTGTGGATGCCGGCTTTCTCGATGTGCTCCATCACCGCGCCGATCACCTCGAGCTCGCCGTCGGCGAGGCAATCCACATCCACCTCGATGGCGTCCTCCAGGAACTTGTCGATCAGCACCGGGCGCCCCTCCGACGCCGCGAAGGCCTCCCCGCAGAACTTCTCGAAGAACGGCTCCGTGTAGACGATCGCCATCGCCCGCCCGCCCAGCACGAACGACGGCCGCACCAGCACCGGAAAGCCGATGCGCCGCGCGATTTCCAGCGCCCCCGCCGCCTCCGTGGCCGTCCCGTTGGCCGGCTGCTTCACGCCCACCCGGTCGGCCAATCGCTTGAAGAATTCTCGGTCTTCTGCTTTTTCGATGTCCGCGGGGCTCGTGCCGATGATGTTCACGCCCGCCGCCTGCAGCGCCAGCGCCAGGTTCAGCGGCGTCTGCCCGCCGAATTGCACGATCGCCCCGTCGCACCGCTCCCGCCGGTACACCCCCAGCACGTCCTCCAGCGTCACCGGCTCGAAATACAGCCGGTCGCTCGTGTCGTAGTCCGTCGACACCGTCTCGGGGTTGCTGTTCACCATCACCGTCTCGAACCCCGCCGCCCGCAAGGCCTGGCACGCGTGCACGCAGCAATAGTCGAATTCGATGCCCTGCCCGATGCGGTTCGGCCCCCCGCCCAGGATCATGATTTTCTTCTTCGCCGCCGGCGGCAGGGGCGCCTCCGGCTCGTCCCCGTAGGCCGAATAGAAATACGGCGTCGCCGCCGCGAATTCCGCCGCGCACGTGTCCACCACGCCATAGGTCGGCCCCAGCTTCTGCCGATCCCGCGCCGCGCGCACCGCGTCCTCCGTCGCGCCCAGCAGCGCCGCGATCTGCTTGTCCGAAAATCCAAATTCCTTCGCCTGCGCGAACCGCGCCCGGTCCGCCTCCAGCCCCGCCAGCGTCTGCGCGCCGCGGATCTCCTGCTCGTAGGCGATGATCTCGTCCATCTGCCGCAGGAACCACGGGTCCACGCCCGAGCCCGTCGCCATGCGCTCCACGCCCCACCCGCGAGCCAGCGCCTCGCGCATATGGAACAAGCGCAGCGGGCTCGGCCGCGCCACCGCCTGCTCCAGCTCCGCGTCCGTGAACCGCCCTTCCAGGTCCGCGCGCCCCGCCAGGCCCGCCCGGCCGATCTCCAGCGACCGCAGCGCCTTTTGCAGCGCCTGCTTGAAGGTCCGCCCGATCGCCATCGTCTCGCCCACCGACTTCATCTGCGTCGTCAGCGTGTCGTCGGACCCTTGGAATTTTTCGAACGCGAACCGCGGCGCCTTGACCACGATGTAGTCCAGCGACGGCTCGAAGCACGCCGGCGTCGAGCGCGTGATGTCGTTGGGCAGTTCATCGAGCGTGTAGCCCACCGCCAGCTTCGCCGCGATCTTGGCGATCGGGAACCCCGTGGCCTTCGAGGCCAGCGCGGAGCTGCGGCTCACGCGCGGATTCATCTCGATGACCAGTTGGCGGCCGTCCAGCGGATTCACCGCGAACTGCACGTTGGCGCCGCCCGTCTCCACGCCGATCACGCGCATCACCGCCAGGCTGGCGTCGCGCAATTGCTGGTACTCGCGGTCCGTCAGCGTCTGCGCGGGCGCCACCGTGAGGCTGTCGCCCGTGTGTACGCCCATTGGATCGAGGTTTTCGATGGAGCACACGATGCACGCGTTGTCCTTGCGGTCGCGCATCACCTCCATCTCGAATTCTTTCCAGCCCAGCACCGATTCCTCGATCAACACTTCACTCACCGGACTCAGCGCCAGCCCGTTCGCGCAGATCGCCTCGAAATCGGCCTCGCAGCGCGCGATGCCCCCGCCCGCGCCGCCCATCGTGAAACCCGGACGCAAAATCACCGGCCACGCGCCGATCTCCGCCCGCACCTTCCGCGCTTCCTCCATCGTGTGCGCCGAACCCGAGCGCGGCACCGCCAACCCGATCTCCGCCATCGCCGCCTTGAACTGCCCCCGGTCCTCCGCGCGATGGATCACCTCCGCCGTCGCGCCGATCATCTCCACCTGGTAGCGCTTCAGCACCCCCGATTCATGCAGCTTCACCGCCAGATTCAGCGCCGTCTGGCCGCCCATCGTCGGCAACAGCGCGTCCGGCCGCTCCCGCCGGATGATCGCCGTCAGCGCCTCTTCCGTCAGCGGCTCGATGTACGTGCGGTCGGCGAACCCCGGATCGGTCATGATCGTCGCGGGGTTGCTGTTGACCAGCACGACTTCATAGCCCTCCTCGCGCAGCGCCTTGCACGCCTGCGCGCCGGAATAGTCGAACTCGCACGCCTGCCCGATGACGATCGGACCGGCGCCTATGATCAAAATCTTCGAAATGTCGTCCCGCCGGGGCATTCCACTCCTTGCTAAAACGTTTTACCCACTACACCACACTCCGCCCGCCTTGGCCACTAAAATGTGCTCCGCCCCCCTCCCCTCAAATCCGGTTCACCAGTCCCGCGATGAATTCCGCCGCTTCTTCCAGCAAAACCGGATCCACCAGCGCCTCCACGTCCCTGGGCGTGTGGGAAATGCGCATCACGCCCTCGCGCAGGTTCGACGAGGTCACCGCCAGGGCCGGAATCCCTTGGAACGCGAAAATCGAGTGGTCTCCCTCCACCCACTCCGGGCCGCGCCCGATCCGCAGATGCCGCGCGATCTCCTCCTCCAGCCGCTTCTGCCGGCTTTCATCCAAGTTGTACGCCGACACATGGGTCGTCGCCCCCTTGCACCCCGGGGCGTCGATGTTCACCACCAGCCGGATCCTGACGAATTCCTCGCCCAACGCCTCGAGGTACGCCATCTGCCCTTTCACCATCCCGGAATCCTCGCCATTGAACGGCACGAACTCCAGATCATGCGGCCCCGCAAATCCCTTCAGCCGCTCCATCGCCCCCAGCAGCACCGCCACGCCCGCCGCGTTGTCCAGCGCTCCCGGCGTCCCGTAGGCCGTGTCCATGTGCGCGCACACCACGATCTTCCCCTGCGATTCCCCCGCCGCCGGCTTCGTCGCCACGAGTTGCTCGCCCGGCTGCTCCGTCGTCCGGGAGTCGATCTTCAGCCGCAGCGGCCCGGCCGCTTCCAGCAATTTCGCCGCCGCGGACTCGCCGAGAAACGCCGCCGGAATCCGGAAATCCGCGTCGTCGAACAGCGGAAACGGATTCAGCCCGCAGGAGGGATGCGCCCCCGTGGCCATCACCACCGCCGCCGGTTTCTTTTCGTCCAGCGCCTCGTACACCGCCTTGTGCGCGTCCGGAAAATAGAACGGGAAGTCGCGCGGCATCAGCGGCTCCTGCGCGATCTCGCCGCGCAGGAAGAGGATCTTGCCCGCGCACTCCTGCGCCTTCAATTCGTCCAGCGATGAGGCCGCGACCACTTCCAGCGCCTCGTCGAACGCCGGCGAAAACGGCCCGGCGAACACCTCCGCCCGCGCCCCTCCGCGCTCCGCCGACGATGGCCCCTTCTCCCAATAGGGACACGTGAACGCCAGGCGCCGCACGGCATAGCCCATCCGCTCCGCCTCGGCGCGCACGAACTCCGTCGCGCGCCGGTTCGCCTCGCTCCCGATCGGCCGCTCCCCGAACCCGAAAATCCCGCCGAGACCGCCTGTGCTCATGAAACCGCCCCTTTCGAACCTGTTGAACTATTTCCGGAATCAAACGCTTTTATCCTTGCATCCGGCCGGCCAAGGACGTATGTTGCCCCCGCAAATCTAAACAGATTGCGGGGTGGAGCAGCCCGGCAGCTCGTCAGGCTCATAACCTGAAGGTCCTTGGTTCAAATCCAAGCCCCGCTACCATCTTGAAGGTCCGGAACGAAACCGTTCCGGCCTTTTTTTTGCCCGGCCGCCCGGCGGCGGCCCGGCCGTTTTCCACGCAATGGAAAAAAATCTACCGGTTTTTCCACGCAATGGAAAACTTTTTTCCACCCCGTGGGAAACCCTTGCGCCGCCCCGGATCCGCGCCGAAGGCCGGAGCCGGGGTCCTAGATTCCCGCCCCTTCGTTGAAGGCGACCGCCAGCGCCTGGAGCGTGGCGTCCTCGTCCGGGCCTTCCACGGTGATTTCGAGGGGCGTGCCCCGGGCGGCGCCGAGCTTCAGCAGCTCGAAGATGGAGCAGGCGTTCGCCCGCGGGCAGCCCTTGCATTGGAAGTGCACCTCCGACTGGTGGTGCTGCACTTCCCGCACGATCTGCGCGGCCACCCGCAAATGCAGGCCGCCTTCGCATTCGACGATCCATTGGCGGGTCTTCATTTTCCGCGCTGGCGGCCGGGAAGGCCGCGGGCGCCTTCCCGCCGCCGCTCCTTCATGAAACGGCCTTCCGCAGGGCTTGGTCGATGTCGGCCTGGATGTCCTCCACATCCTCCAAGCCGACCGACAGCCGGATGTAGTCTTCCGTGACGCCGGCCGAAGCCTGCTCGGCGCCGGTCAGCTGCTGGTGCGTGGTCGACGCCGGATGGATCACCAGGCTCTTGGCGTCGCCGATGTTCGCCAGATGCGACAGCAGCTTCACCGAATCGATGAACTTCTTGCCGGCTTCCTTCCCGCCCTTGATCCCAAAGCCGACCAGCCCGCCGAATCCGCGCTTCAGATATTTCGACGCGTTCGCGTGGCTCGGATCGTCCGCCAGCCCGGGATACGCCACCCAGCCCACCTGCGGATGCGTCTTCAGCCAGCGCGCGATGGCCAGCGCGTTTTCCGAATGCCGCTTCTGCCGCAGCGGCAGCGTCTCGAGCCCGATCAGGAACTCGTGCGCGTTGAAGGGGCTCAGCGCCGCGCCGATGTCGCGCAGCAGCGTCACGCGGACCTTCAGGATGAACGCCACGTTGCCCATTCCCGGCACGTTGCCCAGCGCGTCCCAATACACCAGCCCGTGGTAGCTCGGATCCGGCTCCGTGAACTCCGGGAATTTCCCGTTGTTCCACTGGAACTTGCCCGAATCCACGATCACGCCGCCTACGGACGTCCCGTGGCCGCCGATGTATTTCGTGGCCGAGGTCGCCAAGATGTCCGCGCCATGGTCGATCGGACGCACCAGGCCGACGCCCACCGTGTTGTCCACCACCAGCGGGATTCCGTTCTCGTGGGCGATCTTCGCGAGGGCCTCGAAGTCCGGCACGTCCAGCTTCGGATTGCCGATCGTCTCGATGTAGACCGCGCGGGTCTTCTCGGTGATGGCCTTCTTGAACGCCGCCGGATCGCGCGAGTCCACGAACCGGACCGTGCGCCCCAGCTTCGGGAACGTGTGGTGGAACAATTGGTAGGTGCCGCCATACAGGTTGTTGCCCGCCACGATCTCGTCGCCCAGGCGCGTGATCGCCAGCAAGGCGTAGGTGATCGCCGCCTGCCCCGAGGCCACGCCGAGCGCGCCCGTGCCGCCTTCGATCGCCGCGACGCGCTGCTCGAACACATCCGTCGTGGGATTCATCAGGCGCGTATAGATGTTGCCGAATTCCTTCAGCGCGAAAAGATTCGCCGCGTGTTCCGAACTCTTGAACACGTAGGACGACGTCTGGTAGATCGGAACCGCCCGCGATCCGGTCGTCGGATCCGCCGTCTGGCCCGCATGCAATGACAATGTATGGATTCCCTGGCTCATCTTGATTCTCCTGGCTGCTGTCTTTTCAATCCCTTGGCGGTCCTTCTCCCGCCTGTTCTACCTGTTTCCCGATCGCCGGGTCGAGTTCCCTTGCAAAAGAGTCCGCCGACCGTCTCGGGGTCGCGGGCCATCTCGGTTCTGCCGGGGGGGCTTCTTCACCCGCACCGCAGGAACCCTCCCGCCGGACACATTCGCAAGCCGCCGCACCGATCAACCCTCGTCCGTCGGCGAACTTTCGACTTGAATGCGTGAATGGCGGTCATCTGCTTTCCTCTATGCTCATTCATCTAGTATCTCTATAAGATGACTGGAATATCGCACATCCCCCATCGGCTGTCAATCGGGTTCCGATATTTTTTTCAAGACCCGAATTGACAACCGACATAATGAATAGTATTTCTATGGATATTGACAACAAAGGAGAGAAAATGAGCAATATCTACAAGGACAACTCGGAATCGATCGGCCATACTCCGCTGGTGCGCCTCAACCGCGTCACGCAAGGGGCCAAGGCCATCGTCCTAGCCAAGATCGAAGGGCGCAACCCGGCCTATTCCGTCAAGTGCCGCATCGGAGCCGCCATGATCTGGGATGCTGAAAAGCGCGGTCTTCTCAAGCCCGGCGTCGAGATCATCGAGCCCACCAGCGGCAACACCGGCATCGCCTTGGCCTATGTGGCGGCGGCGCGCGGCTACAAGCTCACGCTGACCATGCCGGAAACGATGAGCATCGAACGCCGCCGCGTCCTCGCCGCCCTCGGCGCCAACTTGATCCTCACCCCGGGCCCCGAGGGCATGAAGGGCGCCATCCAGCGCGCCGAGGCGATCGCCGCCTCCGACCCCAAGCGTTACTTCCTCCCCCAGCAATTCAAGAATCCAGCCAACCCGGCCATCCATGAACAGACGACCGGACCCGAAATCTGGAACGACACCGATGGGGCCATCGACGTCCTGGTCTCCGGCGTCGGCACCGGCGGAACCCTCACCGGCATCTCGCGCTACCTCAAGAACACGCAGGGCAAGAAAATCCTCTCCGTCGCGGTCGAACCCAAGGAAAGCCCCGTCATTTCCCAGAAACTCGCCGGACAGGAGCTCAAGCCCGGACCGCACAAGATCCAAGGCATTGGCGCCGGGTTCATCCCCGACACGCTGGATTTGTCCCTCGTGGACCGCGTCGAGCAGGTGGATGCGGCCGAGGCCGTGGAAATGGCCCGCCGCCTCGCCAAGGAGGAAGGCATGCTGGTCGGCATCTCTTGCGGGGCCGCCGCCGCCGTCGCCGTCCGCCTGGCCCAGTTGGATGAGTTCGCGGGCAAGACCCTCGTCGTCATCCTTCCCGACGCCGGCGAACGCTACCTCTCCACCGTGCTCTTCGAAGGCATCGGCGCCTGATCGCCCCCTCCCCGCGCACATCAAAATGAGTCGGGCTCGTTGCGTTGCGCTCCGGCGGCCCTCCGTCCGGCGCAAGCGGAAAAGAACGGAAACCCGGGTTCTGTAGCCTTGTTCCGCAGGCCGCGATGGCGTACAAGGAGAGCCATGAAGAAATTCGCGTCCCTCGCGATGATGCGCTTCCCCGGCTGGACCCGGCTGGCGGCGGGCGGGGCGCATTTCCAGCCCGCCCCTTGGTCGGCGGTGAAATCGCTGGCCGGCCGCCCGCCTGCGCCGGAGGAATTCCCGTGATCCCCGAATCGCGCATCCGCCGCTTGAACGCCCGGCCGCCCTCCCGCGGAAAATACGTGCTCTATTGGATGCAGCAGGCCCAGCGCGCCGAATGCAACCCGGCGCTGGAACTGGCCATCGAACAGGCCAACGCGCTGCGCCTGCCGGTGGTGGTCGGCTTTGCCCTGACCGCCTTCCCCGAGGCCAACCGGCGGCATTGCCAATTCATGCTCGAAGGCCTGCGCGAGACGCGCCTGCGCCTCGCCGCGCGCGGCATCGGATGCTGCATCCGCCAAGGCCCGCCGGAAGAAGTCGTTCCGGACCTCGCGAAAAGCGCGGCGCTCCTCGTCGGCGATGTCGGCTATCTCCGCGTGCAGCGCGCGTGGCGCGAAGCCGTCGCGGCGCGCGTCGCCTGCCCGTTCCTCCTCGTGGAAACGGATGTCATCGTGCCCGTCGCCGAAGTCTCCGACCACGCCGAATTCGCCGCGCGCACGATCCGGCCGAAGATCCACCGGAAACTCGCGGAGCATTTCAAGCCGCTGCGGCCCCTCGCCGCGGCCCGCCCCTCCGTGGATCTCGTCCCGCGCTCGCTGCCGCTGGACGATCCAGCGGCCCTCTGCCGCCACCTCGGCGTGGATGCGCGCGTGCCGCCTGCCGAAGGCCTCGCCGGCGGATTCGCCGCCGCGAACAAGCGCCTGGAGCGCTTCATCGGACACCGGTTGCAGGATTACGCCGAGGAGAACAGCGACCCCGTCCTCGATGCCTGCTCCGGCATGAGCCCCTATCTGCACTTCGGCCAGATCTCGCCGCTGGACATCGCGCTGCGCGCGTCGGAATCGGATGCCCCGCGCGCGGCCCTCGACGCCTATTTGGAGCAGTTGATCGTCCGCCGCGAGCTCAGCATGAACGCCTGCTGGTTCAATCCGGGCTACGACCGCTATGACACCCTGCCCGCCTGGGCGCGGCAAACGCTGGACGAGCATCGGAAGGACCCGCGCGAATTCCTGTATTCCCGCGCGCAGTGGGAGGCGGGGGCCACCCACGATGCTTGCTGGAATGCCGCCCAAGCCGAGATGGTCCGCTCTGGCCGGATGCACAACTACATGCGCATGTATTGGGGGAAGAAGATCCTCGAATGGAGCCGCACGCCCGAGGAGGCGTTCGAAACGGCGCTCCACCTCAACAACAAGTACGAGTTGGATGGACGCGACCCCAACGGATTCGTCGGCGTGGCCTGGTGCTTCGGACGCCACGACCGCGCCTGGACCGAACGCCCCGTCTTCGGCAAGATCCGCTACATGAACGCCAACGGCCTGCGCCGCAAGTTCGACATCCAAGCCTATGTGGATCGCTGGCTCGGCCCCGGAGAGGCCGGCGCGCCCATGGGCCGGACCCCCGATGGAGTTGATTATCCCCGTCTCTTCAAGCAGAATGCCCCCCAACGGAAGAACAAGGAGAACCGATGAAAGCGCGCTTGATCGTCCCCGCCCTCGCCCTGATCCTCGCATCCGCCGCCGGCGCCACCGCCACGGAAAGCCTCGTCCTGAACGGAAGCGGCGTCCGGACCAAGCTGATCCTCGGCGCCATGTATGAGCTGTCCCTGTATGTCCCCGACTCGTTGAAGGGATCCGAAGCCCCGGCCCTCATCGAGGCCGACCGGCCCATGGAATTCGTCCTGACCATCCAGAGCTCGCTGATCACCCGCGCGCGCTTCGTCGAGGCCACCACCGAAGGCTTCGCCAAGGCCGCCAAGGCCGGCTATGCCTCGGAAAAGACGCAGGCGTTCCTCGACCAGTTCGCCGCCACCGAATTCAAGAAGGGCGACGTCATCGTGATGCGCTATGCCTCCGGCGGACTTTCCACCGCCTATCAAAAGCAGGCGGACGGATCCGAAGCCAAGCTCGGCACGATCCCGGGGCCCGACCTCAAGAAGGCCCTCTTCGCCATCTGGCTCGGCAATGAGCCCGTGCAGGAATCGCTCAAGAAATCCCTGCTCGGCGCCCCCTAGCCATGGCTTGGGCCCGCCACCTGTGGATCGCGGCCCTGTGGGCCCTTCCCGTCGCGGCGCAAGCGGAGCCCTCGCCCTCCAACGACGCATCCGCCGACCGCACCCTGATCGTGCTGGCCGCGCCTTCCGCCTCCGACCGCTATTACCGGAGCCGGCGCCAGGAAATCCTCGATTTCCAAGTCGCCTGGGCGAATAGCATCCGGGGCCGCGACAACGTCGTCATCTTGGCCGACCGGAAAACCCTGCGCGAACTGGCGAAGGAACTGCCCGAAGACCTCCTGCTTGAAGCCCGCATGCGCGACATCTGGACGCGCGACTTCTTCCCCGTCTGCCCGGATCGCCCGGTCCTCTTCCGCTATTCGGCCGCCGCCCAAGGCGGCCCGCCGGACGATGCGGACTGGGTCCAAGACGGCTTCGTCCGCTTCGCCCGGCGGCAGGGCCTGTCGTTTCGCCGCGCCCCGTGGCGGCTGGATGGCGGCAACGTGGTCGACAACGGATTCGACAAGGTCATCGTCACGGACCGCTTCCTCTCCGACAACCAGTTGGAGAGATCCAGCGCCATCGCCCTCCTCCGCGAAACGCTCGGCGTCCAGCAGGTGGCCATCCTCCCGGCCGACCCCGAAGACCGGCTGGCCCACGCCGACGGCATGGCGATGTTCATCGCCTCCAACACGGTCGCCGTCACCCGCTACGGCGGCGAATTCCAAGAGGCCCTGCGCCGGGAATTGCGCGAGGCGTTTCCAGGGATCGCGATCCTCGAGATCGAGACCGAATTCGGCTCCGACGCCTTCGACCCGGACTTCGGCTCCGCCCATGGCATCCATGTGAACGCCACCGTCACCGACCGCTTCATCTACCTGCCGGTCTACGGCATCGCAACGGACGCCAAGGCCCTCGCGCAGATCCGCGCCGCCACGGACCGGGAAGTCGTGCCGGTGGATGCGGGGAAAATCGGAGCGCTGGGCGGCAGCGTCCGCTGCCTCAGCGCGCAGATGAAGGGGGACAACGCCCGCCGCCTGATCGAAGCTGCGCGAAACCGCTAGGGCGCGGGCGCGCCCGCGCGCGCCGCGTCCAAGGCGTCATAGGCTTTGAGCAGGTCGCGCACGAAACCAAACCCGATCCGCGGCAGCCAGTATTCGCTCACCTCGACCACGATGGCGTCGCGGCCCGCGATCGCCTCCAACAGATCGAGCTGCCGCTTGTCCAGCGCCACGTTCGGCGCCTCCGGATAGAAATACTGGCGGTTGTAATAGTAGTAGGTGTCGCGCTTCCGGTAGAGCTTCTCGCGGTCCATGAGATTCGTGAGCGTGAACACGAAACTGTCGCCGATGACCAGGAGGTCCGGCGCATGGGTTCCCGCGCGGATCTCCAGCACCGGGTGGATCTGCGGCCCCGCCAACTGCCGTCCCGACCACAGGTTCACCAGATCGCCCAGATCGTTGTCGGAATCCACGATCAGGCGGTTGGTCTCGGCGCCCACCACCTGCATCGCCGGCAGATCTTTCCCCGTCAGCGCCCGCAGCTCCTCCAGGATGCGCGAAACCACGCGCGCCGCGCCGTACTGGTTCCAATGCGTGCCGCCCTTGGCGAACAGCAGGGGAATGCCCGGCTCCTGCTTCCACTCCCGGAAAAGCTCGTGCGCGTCCACCCGGTTCACCCCGTCTTTGCGCAGGTGCGCGACGAAGTTCTGGTAGTTGCTGCGCCGCGCGGGGCGGCCCGCCACGTCGGCCCCGGCCGGCAGGAATTCGGGATAGATCTCCGCCTTGCTCGGCGCGATCACCAGCAGGAACGCGATCCCGTCCGCCGCCAACCGGTCTTGCAGGCGCTTCGTGGATCGGCTCACATTCTCCAATTCCGAATCGGGCCGCAGGCCGTCCGCGTTGTAGGCATCCACGTAGGCCTTCTCGAAGAGGAATCCCTCGCGCCCCATCAGGACCGGCGTGCCGCTGCCCTTCGGCAGCTCCCGGAACAGGCTGTAGTTGAATTGGTTCGCCGTCCGCACGAGAAGTCCCCGCAGCCCGATGCGCTGGTTGATCCATGCGTCGAACTCCGTCTGCAGCGAGCCGTTCCACCAACCGGAAAGCGACGCCTCTGGCCGCGCGGCCGGGGTTTCCACCCCCGCCAATGGATAATCCGGCGGATAACCCGTCAGCATCTGGAACGGCGGCAGCGCCAGGAAAAGAGAGAACAAGGCCGCCGCGAGGATCAGGAATTTCTTCATCGCGTCAAAACCGGAAATAAATGAACGGGTTGAACGTGCGGGTCGCCAAGACGGACGCCGACCAGCCCAGCAGGAGCATCGCCACCGCGAAGCGAGCCGCCACCTGCCCCGCGGTGGCCTGGGCCGGCTCCAGCCGCATGAAATCGAAGGCCCGCGCCTTCACCGCCGGCCCGAAGCAGAGCCCCAGCGCCGCCACCAGCATCGCCTGGTGCCGCAACCCGAGCTCGATCGCCGCCGCCGCCCCGGGCGCCGCCGGGAAAACATCCACCATGCGCCCCATGTAGGCCACCGCATGCGCCAGCGTCTCCGCCCGGAACAGCACCCAACTGAACAGCACCAGCGCGAACGTGACGGGAATCCCCGCCCACGCCGGCGCGCGGGCAACGCGCGTTCCCTTGCACAACTTGTCCAGGCACAGGAAAAATCCATGGAACGCGCCCCACGCCACGAAATTCCACGCCGCCCCGTGCCAGAATCCGGACACCAGGAACACCAGCCAAAGGTGGAGATAGGTCCGCGCCACGCCCTTGCGGTTCCCCCCCAGCGGAATGTACAGGTATTCGCGCATCCAGTTCGACAGCGAGATGTGCCACCGGCGCCAGAATTCCGTGATGCTGCGCGAGATGTACGGCCGGTTGAAGTTCTCCAGGAACTCGATGCCCAGCATCCGCCCCAGTCCGATCGCCATGTCCGAATAACCCGAAAAATCGAAATAGATCTGGAACGCATACGCCAACACGCCCACCCAAGCCCAGCCGCAGGACAGGCCGGCGGGCGCCGCGCCGAACGCGGCGTCGGCCACCTCCGCCATCGTGTTCGCCACCAGCACCTTCTTCCCCAACCCCTGGCAGAACCGCAGGATCCCCGTGAAGAACCGCTCCCGCGTGTGCTCCCGCCGGATCAATTGCACCGCCACGTCGTGGTAGCGCACGATCGGCCCCGCGATCAGCTGCGGAAACAAGGCCACGTAGAGCAAATAATCCACCGCGTTGCGCGCCACCTGCGCCGTCCCCCGGTACACGTCCACCAGATAGCTCACCTTCTGGAACGTGAAAAACGAAATCCCGATCGGCAGCGCCACCGCCGTCCACGACACCCCGCCCGCCCCGAACCGCGCCAGCCACCCGTTCAACTCCGCCACGAAGAAATTCGCGTACTTGAAGTAGAGCAGCAACCCGATGTTCAGGACCACCGCCGCCGCCAGCGCCCCTTGGCGCGCGGCCGGAGAACGCCGGCCCTCCGGCAGCTCGCGGCTCAAGGCGTAATCCACCAGGCTGGAGAGGAACAGGACGATCACGAAGCGCGGCGCGCCCCACGCGTAGAAGAAGCCGCTCGCCAGCAGCGCCACCCCGTTGCGGTGCCGCGCCGGACAGGCGTAGTATGCCGCCAGCAGCACCGGCAGGAAGATGAACAGAAACGTCAGCGAACTGAAGACCATGGCGGAGCAAGATGCCGAATCCCCCCGCCCCGCGCAAGCGGGAAAACCGGCCGCCCCCCCCCGCGCGCCGGACTTCGCAGGAATGGGATGAACGGGCCCGCTTCCCGCAAAAAAGGCCGACCCGCGCGGGCCGGCCTTTCGCCGGAAGAGACGAGCCCTAGTTTCCGATGCGCGCGAACGGCGCCGTGAAGTTGTCGGCGTCGCCCCACTCGAACGAGGAGTTGTAGCTTTCGACGCCCGGCAGATCCACCGTCGTTTCGTCGTGCGGCAGGGAATCCATGCTGGAGGTCGAGCCGGCGCCGACCATGACGCCGATGCCCGCGCCCGAGTCGAGCTGCGCGGCCGTGATGTCCAGGTAGCTCAGCGGGATGCTCATCTCGTAGAAGCTGTCGCGGCTCGTGTCGTGGCCATGGGCCAGAAAGTCGCGCGTGGGCGCGCCGGGGTCGTTGCGGTTGTCGCAATCGTCCACGCCCCACAGGGTCCCGGCGCCGCAGGTGAAGCTTTTCGCGGCGACGATGCCCGCCGCGGCGATCGTGTTGTAGTCCACGCCGCCGTCGTCGAGGGCGAACACGCCGTTCACGGCCCGCGAGATGTAGCCCTGCCAAAGGCTGCCGGCCAGATAGATCTGGTAGTTGGGCTTGTTGGGGCCGGTCCAGCTGTTCAGCTTGCCCCAGACGTCCGCGGTCGCGCCCTGCCCGGACACGGTGTCGAGCACGATCCACTGCAGGATGCCGTCGTTGCTGCCAATCTTGCCGCTGCCCGCGCCGCCCGCGTTGGCCGGGTCGACGACGTCGGTGACGTCCACGAACTGCCAGGCCAGGTAGAGATTGGTGTCGTCCCAGGCCGCCCACAGGTGCGTGGCGTCGATCGGCGGCTCGTGCATCGTCCAGTTGTTTTCTAGGCTGCGCGGATCGTCGTTGGCCATGTCGATCGCGATCAAGTGGTTCGTGGTCCAGCCCGACGGGCTGCCGTCGATGACCATCGTCTCGCGCTTGCCCAGCGACGGATTCGTCGAATAGGGCTTCTCGCCGCCCTGCGGCGGCGGCTCGACGTCGCCGATCGTGACGATGTAGTCGTCGCCGCCGTTGTTGTCCCAGAATTCGGTGCCATTGCGGTCTTTCATCATGATCGCGAACTGGACCACGGTACCGTTGGTCAGGACTTCGAGATCCTTGTGATACCAGTCGCCGTTCACCCAGTCGGGAATCGGGTCCATCGCCACCAGCGGCCAGGCGTTGGTGTCGCCCGGATCGGGATTGATGGCATACACGACATAGGCCTCGGTCGAAGCCCCCTCCGGATAGCCGGCGGAGTTGATGTAGACTTGGTTGTTGGTACTGACCCAGTGGTGGGTGCCGCCGACGTGGGTCATCGCGATCTGCCCGGGCTCGTAGTAAGTATAGCCGTACGCCCGGTTGGCGGTGACGCCGCGGCGGGTCGCGCCGTAGAGCGTCAGCAGGCCGGTCTGGTTGTTCGTCCAACCCGCGCCGATCACGATCTGCTGGCCGTTCGAGAACGCGGCCGGCGCGCCGCCCGCGACGGCGTAGGTCGAGGTGACGACATTGACGCCGGTCACGTTCAGCGTCACGGCGATGCCGGCCGCGTTCGTGAAGGTCGTGCTGCCCGGGGTGGCGCTGACCGTCACCGTCTCGTTCTCGCCGGTTTCGTCGTAGAAGCGGATGCGGTAGAAACCGGACGGTTCGCCGTTGATTTCGATTTCATGGCCGACGTCCACGCCCGCGCCGACGTCCTGGAACGGCAGGAACAGGTTGCTGGTGTATTGCACCATGTAGCGGCGGTTGGTCGGCGCGCCGAACGTGAAGGGGTTGGTGGCTCCCGCCTCCATCAGGATGGGCGGCACGGTCAAGTCGTCCGGATCCAGATCCATCCGATAGGAATCTCCGTAGGTGTAGCCGTTGGAGGCCAGTTGGCTGGCCGGCGTCAGCGGATCCTTCCCGTAGCCCGCCAGCCACGCGTCCGGCACGCCGTCGCCGTTGCTGTCGACCGGCACGTCCGCGCGCGTGATCGTGGCCATCGCGCTGAGCGTTTCGCCGGCGCCCGCGCCCGTCAGGGTCAGGTCGTCGACGTACATCTGGCGCTTCGATTGGTCCGCGAGTTCCGAAGGCACGCTGGAGGCGTTGAAGTAGAACTTGAAGCGGGTCGGCGCGCCGGCCGGCACGGCCAGCGTCTGGTCGTAGGCTTCCGAACCGTCGCGACCCGTGCCCCAGACGCGGACGCTGCCGGAAGCGACGTACGCGAAGTTCAGCGTCATGGCCTGCGCGCCGTAATTGGTGAACATCGGACCGCCGTTGATCGAAATCGCCGCGCTGTTGGCCATGTTGATGTAGACCAGTTCCGTGTCGCCGGCCAGCAGGCTGAAGCCGCGGTAGGATCCTTCGGCGGCGCTGTCCCAATTCAGGCCCCAGTCGAAGCTGAACGTCGCGCCGACGGGCATCGCGCTCGCGAAGCTCCGCCGCACTTCGGCGTTGGCGCCCGACGCCGGCGGATTCGCATAGAATCCGAACGCGTTGGTGCCGAGACCGGTGATCCCGGCCAAGGCCGGATCGCCGATGAACGTGCCCGCATAGCCCGTTCCCTGCGAGTGGCTGAACGTCCACGCGCCGAAGCCGCTGCCCTGGTTCGAGCCGTCGCTCCAGCCGCCGCCGTAGTTGTCCGCGGAGTCCTGCATCGTGCCGCCCGCGCCGCCCGCGGCGGTGCCGGAAACCGTGATCACGTTGGTGCCCACGCCGAGCGCGATGTCCGCGAGGCCCCACGGCGTCTCCGCCGGAACCTGCCCCGACGCGCCGGTCAGCGAATTCGTCCAGCGCAGATTGCCGTTGGTCACCGCGCTCGCCGTGCCTTGCAACGTGTAGGTCGCCGTCTCGTTCGCCACGGCCAGCGCGCCCGGCGGATTCGTGATGGCCAAGCCGGCGCCCCGGATCGTGACTTGGAAGTAGAGCCCGCCGTTGTTGCTTGCGATCGTCTCTTCGCCGTCCGTCGCTTCAATGAAGTAGCGCACGACGGTTCCCGCGGGATGCGCGCCCAGATTCGCGTTGTACCACGCGCCGCCGGTGGAGCCCCAATCCGCGTTGACCGTCATCGCGTTGGTTTCCCAGGTCGATCCGTCCGCGCTGACCACGACCGCCACGCCCGAAACGCTTCCGGCCGGCCCGACTTCCGCGTCCACGTAGAGTTCGGTCGCGAACGTCGCCGCGCCGTCGAGGGGATAGTTCTTCGTGCCGCGGATCCACAGGCCGTTCGATGCGCCTTGGGCGACCGTGAAGGAATAGTTCTGCCCGTTGTTGTTGTCGAAGGCCTGGCTCCCGGCGCCTTGCGCCTCGATGAAATATTGGACGATCGATCCGGCGGGCTGGAGCCCGAGGGTGGCGTTGTGCCACGCGCCGCCTTGGCTGCTCCAATTGGTGTTGAGCGTCATGGCCAGGGCTTGCCAGTTGGTGCCGTTGTCGAGGCTGTAGCCCAGCACCACATTGGTCACGGAACCGGCCGGGCCCGCTTCGGCGTTGATGTAGATCGCCGTGTCGGTCGTCACCTCGCCTGCGACCGGATAGCTGTGCGCGCCGCGCGCCCACAGCGTCGGCGCCGCCAAGCCGGCCACGTACACCTTGGTCTCCTTGCCGCTCAAGCTGATGGCCAGCTTGCCGCCGCTGACCGTGACCTTGTCGGCCGGATTGAGCGCATTGACGAATTCCGTGCCGTTCGGCTTGCTGACCTGCGGATCCATGGCCTTGTTGCCGTCCTGGAGATTGATCGCCACCAGCGCTTCTTCCTCGTCGTAGACCCGGCTGAAGGCGTAGGCGCCGTCGGCATGGCGTTCCTGGAACGAGCCGCGCGTCAGGCTCTTGTAGGTGGCGCGCGCCGCGTTGAGCGCCGCGATGTGCTGGTAGAGGGGCGCGTTGGTCGCCGCCAGCTTGTTGCCCTGCGCGGGGCCGGGCTGGAAGCCTTTGTCGAACATGCATTCGCGCTGCCAGTCGCCGTCATCGGGATTGTCCTGGGTGCGGTTGCTGCCGTTGTAGTGGCCGCCCTGGTCGAAGACGTGCTCGGTGCCGTAGTACAGGCACGGCACCGGCGTGGCCAGGTAGAGGAAGCTCAGCGCGGGACGCAGCTTCCAGACGTCGTTGGCCGCGTCGCCGCCGTTCATGAGGGCGATGCGGTTCAGATCATGGTTGTCGATGAACGCCACGAGGCGGTCCGCCCCTTCGCCGTATTGGCTCTTGTTGTTGAGCTGCTGGGTCAGCTGCCCGGCCCAGCCGTTGTCCACGAACACGCTCTTGATCGTCTGGCTCAGGGGGAAGAACAGGGCGGAGTTGTAGGAGTAGCCGGCATCCTTGCACCAGCTGGCCAGCGCGTTGTTGTCGTAGGAGAACAGCTCGCCGAACAGGATGAAGTCGTTCTTGCCGCGGGAGGCCGCATGCTTGCGCATGTCGTCGGCCCATTGCTTGTTCCAGTTGTATTCCATGTGCTTGATGGCGTCCACGCGGAAACCGTCGCAGTCCGTCGCGTCGATCAGGTTCTTGAACGCCTTCGACAGGATGCTCTGCACCGCGGCGTCTTCGGTCTTCAGGTCGTCCGTCCCCTTGAACTGCCCCAGCAGGTTTTCCGGCGAGCAGTCCCAGCAGTTGATCGTGCCGTTGTTGTGGAAATAGGCCAGGTTGTCGAACGGCGCGGGGTGCTTGTTGTTCTGGCTCCACCAGCCGAAGGTGCTGTTGCCGCCGCCCCAGTACTGCTTGTCTTCCTCCTGGTTGTTGCCCCACAGCCCGTTCTTGTCGCACATGTGGTTGGGCGCCACGTCGAGGATGACGTAGATCCCCGCGGCGTGCAGGGCGTCGATCAGTTCCCGCAGGTCTTGGAACGTGCCCATCGCGGGATCGCACTTGAAGAAGTTTTCCGGGTGGTATTGGTGGTATGGCGTGTAGTTCGCGTCCTTGCCCTGGTCGTTCATCTGGACGCCGGACATCCACACGGCCTTCACGCCCATGCCGGTCAGGTAGGAAATGTTGTTCTTCATTCCCTTCCAGTCGCCGCCATGGTGGAAATTGCGGTTTTGCGGGAAGCTCTTGCCTTCGGTTTTCCACGATGGCTTGTAGCTGCCCAGCTGGTCCGTTCCCGAATCCGCGAAGCGATCCGTGAAGAGCTGATAGATATTGATGTCGCGCCAGTCCGCCGGACTCGGCGTGTAGGCGAACCCGGCTTCCGCTTCGCGCGTCTTCAGCCCGTAGATGGGGTCGTTCACGCCCCACTCGCTGATCCCACTTTCTTCCGCCCGGCTTGCGACCGGCACCACCACCAACGCCGCCAAGGCGCACGCCCACCACCGACCCAACTTCTTGAACTTCATCGCAGCTCTCCTCGGGAATTGTATTGCGCGGGACCGGCACCCACACACATTGTTAAAACGGTATACCTGCGGATGAGGCTTGGCAAGCGCAATTGAAACGTTTTTCTTACATTTCTCTATCTGCCTCGATCATCCCCCCCTCTGCATTACGTGGGGCGTCGCTGTTTCACATACTCCAAGCTCCGCCTCATAACGAATGCTTCCCCCCTCATCTACCTTAAATTCTCCCCGAAATGATTCATTATTTTTCGCTCGGACAAAATGTCGCAGTCGCGCCGGGCGTTTTGTCGCATGCCGTCTTCCCACCCGGCAACCCCCCCCTGCCTCGGACTTTGATTTTTCAATGCCCGCCTCGCTTTTCAGCCCGTTTTCCAGACTTTTCCAGGACTTGGCACGTGCTCTGCTCGCTGAAGACACCATGACTGAGAACCTCCACAATCCCAAGCCGGCCGGCGAGCACAGGCTGCTCCGCTGGATCTTGGTTTTGCAGATCGTGATCCTGGCGTGGCTCGCCAAAAACCACTTTGACGGGGCATTCGGCCGCAGATCCCACAACCCACCTGCGGCAGCAACCTTGACGGACTCTCCCCCCTCCTTGGAGCTTTCCGCCCAACCGAATGCCCCGTCATCTTTTTCCCTGCTCCCCCGCTTCTCCGTCTTCCGGCGCGCGCCTCCCCCCTCGCGCTTCCCGCATCCCGCCGACCGCATGCGCGCCGAAATGCAGCGCATGATGGCCGAGGCCAACCGCGCCTTCGCCGACTTCGATTCCGTCTTCGGCTCCGATGCCGCCTTCGCCGCCCTCCCCGCCTCCCCGGCCATGAACCTGCGCGAGATGGACGAGGCCTATGAGCTCTCCCTCGCCCTCGCCGAGGCCGATCCCGGCTCGCTCGATGTCCGCCTCGACGGGCGCCTGCTCAGCGTCTCCTCGCATCACGACACCCGGACGCCGCACGCGTCCTCCTCGCAGCGCTTCAGCTCGCGCGTATTGCTGCCGGGCCCCGTCGATCCGGACGCCTCTTTGCTTGTCACCAATCAAAACAACCGCGTCCTCATCCGGATCTCCAAGCCGGTCGAGGCCACCGCGGCCCGCAACCCCTAGGAGCCTCCCATGAGCGACACCGGCATCACCGCCATCAACGAGAAAGTGAAAGATGAAAGCGCCTTCGTCGCCGCCCTGCGCGGCGAGATGGAGAAGGTCATCATCGGCCAGCGCTATTTGATCGACCGCCTGATGATCGGCCTGCTGGCCAACGGCCATTTGCTGCTCGAAGGCGTGCCGGGCCTCGCCAAGACGCTGGCGGTGAAAACCCTCGCGGCCGCCATCAACACCTCCTTCCGGCGCATCCAGTTCACCCCCGACCTGCTGCCCGCCGACCTCGTCGGCACCCAGGTCTACAACCCCAAGACCGGCGACTTCGGCACCCGCAAGGGCCCCGTCTTCGCCAACCTCATCCTCGCCGACGAAATCAACCGCGCGCCCGCCAAGGTGCAGTCGGCCCTCCTCGAGGCCATGCAGGAGCGGCAGGTCACCATCGGCCAGGAAACCTTCCCGCTGCCCGATCCGTTCCTCGTCCTCGCCACGCAGAACCCCATCGAGCAGGAAGGCACCTATCCCCTCCCCGAGGCGCAGGTCGACCGCTTCATGCTCAAACTCGTCGTGACCTATCCGTCCCTCGAGGAGGAGCGCCGCATCCTCGACGCCAACGCCCGCACGCAGGTCGTCACCCACGTCCGCGCCGTCGTCGATCCCGCCGCCATCCTCCGCGCGCGCAAGATCGTCGACGAAATCTACGTCGACGACAAGATCAAGGACTACATCCTCTCCATCGTCTTCGCCACGCGCAACCCCGCCGCCTACAAGCTCGACGCGCTCCAGGACAACATCCGCTACGGCGCCTCGCCGCGCGCCACCCTCTTCCTCACCCTCGCCGCCCGCGCCCACGCCTTCCTCCAAGGCCGCGGCTACGTCACCCCGCAGGACGTCAAGTCCATCGCCCCCGACGTCCTCCGCCACCGCGTCATCCCCTCCTTCGAGGCCGAGGCCGAGGACCTGACCGCCGACAAGATCGTCGCCACCCTCCTCAACGAACTCCCCGTCCCCTAGCCCGCCGGAGGCCTGCCGCCATTCTTAATTCTTCATTCCTAATTCTTAATTGATGCCATGATCCCCCGCGAAACCCTCAAGAAAATCCGGCGCATCGAGATCCGCACCCGGCGCTCGGTCAACGATGTCTTCGCGGGCCGCTACCATTCCGTGTTCAAGGGCCAGGGCATGGAGTTCCAGGAGGTCCGCGAATACGTCCCCGGCGACGACATCCGCTCCATCGACTGGAACGTCACCGCCCGCATCGGCACCCCCCACATCAAGAAATTCACCGAAGAGCGCGAACTCACCGTCATGCTCCTCGTGGACATCTCCGCCTCCAACCGCTTCGGCTCGACCGCGCAGCTCAAGCGCGACCTCGCCGCCGAAGTCGCCGCCGTCCTCGCCTTCTCCGCCATCGCCAACCACGACCGCGTCGGCCTGATCCTCTTCTCCGACCGCGTCGAAAAGCACATTCCCCCCGCCAAAGGCCCCACCCACGTCCTGCGCGTCATCTCCGAAATCCTCGCCGCCAAGCCCGTCTCCCCCCGCACCAACCTCGAACCCGCCCTCCGCTACCTCAACCACGTCGTCCGCCGCCGCTCCGTCGCCTTCCTCGTCTCCGACTTCATCGCTCCGCCCTGCGAACGCCTCCTGCGCGTCACCGCCCGCCGCCACGACCTCGTCAGCCTCGTCATCGGCGACCAGCGCGAAAGCGCCCTCCCCGCCGCCGGCCTCGTCGATTTCCAGGACGCCGAAACCGGCCAGCGCATCGTCATCGACACCTCCCACGCCCCCACCCGCCGCGCCCTCCTCGCCCAGCAGACCGCCCGCCGCGAAACCCTCCGCACCCAGCTCGCCCGCGCCAACTCCGACGCCATCGAACTCAACGCCGGCGAACCCTACGCCCGCTCCCTCGTCCGCTTCTTCCGCCAACGGGAGAAACGCCGGTGAACCCCCGGGGTCAGCCCTTGAATGATGAATTTTCCACAGGGTGGAAAAAAGTTTTCCATGGTGTGGAAAATTCGTCAAAAAGTTTTCCATGGCGTGGAAAAAACAGCCCCATTTTTCCACACCGTGGAAAAAAGTTTTCCACACTGTGGAAAACGTTGCCCGCGCTCGTCGCCGTCGCGCTGCTGGGCTGCTCCCAGCCCGAGCCGCAAGTCCCCGCGCTCCCCGATGGCCAGGAATTCTCCATTTCCGCGGCGATGTCCACCCACCAGATCCGCATCGGCGATCCCGTCGATCTCACGCTGACGGCCCTGCATCGCGCGGATACCTCCGTCAGCTTCCCCAATCCCGCCAGCGGCAAGGAGGTCGTCGTCCGCGAGGCGAAGACCGAGACCGAAGACTTCACCAACGGCCTGCGCCGCACCGTCCAGAACATCCGCCTCACGTCGCTCACCGTCACCAACCACATCATCGGCGCCGATGCCTCCATCCTGCTCTCCACCCCCGCCGGCGTGCAGTCCAACGCCTACCCGTTCCTCTCGCTCGAAGTCCTCTCCTCCCTCGCTCCCGGCGAAAAAGATCCCCGCCCCGCCCATGGCGAACTCGCCCAGTGGCCCGCCCCGCCCTCGCGCTGGCTCTGGATCGCCCTCGTCCTCCTGGTCCTCCTCGCGGCGGCCTTCCTCGCCCTGCGCAAGGCCCTGACCACCCCGCGCACCTTCCTGAACATGCCCCCGCCCATCCCCCCGCACCAGATCGCCCTCGACGCCCTGGCGGACCTGCGCCGCAAGGGCTGGATCGAGGCGCTCCACATCGAGCCGTTCTATGTCGCCCTCTCCGGCATCGTCCGCCGCTACCTCGAAGGCCGCTTCGGCCTCCGCGCCCCCGAGCGCACCACGGAGGAGTTCATCCGCGACGCCCTGTCCTCGCGCAAGCTTTCCGATGCCCACCGCGACCTCGTCGCCGGCTTCCTCGAGCAGAGCGACCTGGTCAAGTTCGCCCGCCACGCTCCCGGCCAGCCCGACATGCACAACGCCCTCGATTCCGCCGAACGCCTCGTCCACGAAACCATGCCCGCCGCCCCCCGCCCAACCGTTGAGCAGGAGGAGGACGCATGATGATCTTCCGCCATCCGCTTTTCCTGTTCCTCCTGCTGCTGGTTCCCGCGCTGGTCTGGCTCCGCTACGCCCGCCGCCGGCAAGCGCCGCTGATGTTCTCCGATGGCGCCGCCCTCCTCGGCCTGCCGCGTTCGCCGTGGCTCGCCCTGCGCCGCCTGCCGCCCGCCCTCTTCGCCGCCGGATTGGTCTTCCTCGTCTTCGCCGCCGCCCGCCCCCAGACGGGCATGAGCGAGTCGCGCGTCGAGACCGAAGGCGTCGATATCGTCCTGCTGGTCGACACCTCCACCTCCATGCGCGCCGATGACTTTTCCACCGCGACCAAGCGCATGGACCGCCTTGGCGCTGCCAAATCCGTCCTCGCCCAGTTCATCCAGGCGCGGTCCGATGACCGCCTGGGCATCGTCGCCTTCGCCGCCATGCCCTACACCATCGCGCCGCTCACCACCGACCACGCCTGGCTCATGCTCCAGATGGACCGCCTCCAGACCGGCATGCTCGAGGATGCCACCGCCATCGGCGATGCCATCGCCTCCGGCGTCAACCGCCTGCGCGATTCCCAGGCCAAGTCCAAGGTCGTCATCCTCCTCACCGATGGCATCCACAACGCCGGCCGCCTCACGCCGCAAGATGCCGCCCGGGCGGCCGCCGCCCTCGGCATCAAGGTCTATACCGTCGGCGCCGGCTCCAACCAGCCCCGCGGCGGCGGCATCTTCGGCTTCATGCAGGGCGGCGGCGAAATCGACGAGGCCACCTTGGCGAAGATCGCCGACATCACCCAGGCCCGCTACTTCCGCGCCACGGACCTGAAGAGCCTCGAGGAAACCTACCGGCTGATCGACGAAATGGAAAAGACCCAGATCGAGCTCGACCAGTACACGCGCTATGAAGAACGGTTCGCGCCGTTCCTGGTCCTCGGGCTCCTGTGCCTCGCGCTCGAAACCTTGCTGGGCTTCACCCGCCTCGGGAGGCTGCCATGAAGTGGGGCCATCTCGATCTCCTCCTGTGGCTGCCGCTCGCGCTCCCGCTGGCCTGGGCGCTCTTCGCCCTCCTGCGCCGCCGGCGCCGCGCCCTCGCGCAGCTCGTCGATGCCTCCATGCTGCCGGTCCTCGCCCCGCACTGGAATCCCGCCCGCGCCAAGGCGCGCCTCGTCCTCCGCCTCCTTGCGCTGGCCCTGCTGGTCCTCGCCCTCGCCCGCCCCCAATGGGGTTTCCGCTGGGAGGAAGTCCGCCGCACCGGCCTCGACCTCATGGTCGTGCTCGATACCTCCCGCTCCATGATGGCCTCCGATCTGCCCCCCTCCCGCCTCCAGCAGGCCAAATGGGGCGTCCGTGACCTCCTGCGCATCCTGCGCGGCGACCGCGTCGGGCTCGTGCCCTTCGCCGGTTCCTCCCTCCTCCAATGTCCCCTCACCATCGATTACGCCGCCTTCACCATGACGCTCGACGACCTCTATTCCGGCATCATCCCCCGCGGCGGCACCGCCATCGAACAGGCCCTCCGCACTGCCATCGCCGCCTTCCCCGCCGAGAGCGCCGCCGACCGCGTCATCCTCCTCGTCACCGACGGCGAGGACCACGAGGGCGATCCGCTCGCGCTCCTGCCCGAACTGAACGAAAAGAACATCCGCGTCTACTCCATCGGCATCGGCACGCTCGCGGGCGAGATGGTCCCCGGCGCCGACGCCCAGAGTGCCTATTTCAAGGACCGCCAGGGCCAGATCGTCAAGACCGCCCTGAAGGAGGATGTCCTCCAGAAGCTCGCGCTGGGCACCGGCGGCACCTATGTCCGCTCCGCCCCCGGCGACACCGGCCTCGAGCGCGTCTTCAACGAAAGCATCGCCGACCTCAAGCGCTCGGAGCAGGAATCCCGCGCCGCCAAGATCTACGAAGAGCGCTTCGTCTGGCCCATCGCCGCCGCCCTCCTCCTGCTGGCATGGGAGGCCCTGCTCTCCGACCGGAAGAAAACCCCCGGGGAGGCCGCCACATGAAGAGCAGGATTCAGAGTTCAGGGTTCGGGGTTCATGGAAGACCTTGGATCCTTGCCGCCTTGACCGCGCTGGCCGCGCTTCCGGCCCCTGCCGCTGAACCTGGCGCGCGCGATTCCTTCGCCGCCGGCCTCGGCGCCTTCGCCACCAGCAACTTCCCCGCCGCCGGCGAGGCCTTCCTCCAGGCCGCCGCTGCCGCGCCCGCCGAAAAACTAGATCCCGCCGCCGCCCACTACAATGCCGGCCTCGCCGCCTATGCCGCCGGCGATCTGGAAAAAGCCTCCGCCCACTTTGCCAATGCCGCCGCGGGCGCCGACCTCGGCCTGCAGGCCAAGGCCTACTACAACCGCGGCAACGCCCTCTTCCATCTGGCCAACACCCCCCTTCAACCGCTCGGCGACGAGCCCCCGCCCGCGCCGGCCCTCGATCTCGGCGAAGCCACCATCGCCGAGGCCATCCAGTCCTATGAAAACGCCATCGCCCTCGACCCCGCCCATGTCGATGCCAAGGCCAATTACGAGCTCGCCGTCCTGAAACAGCAGGAAATTCAGCAGCAGCAACAGCAGCAGCAGGACCAGCAGAAACAGGACCAGCAGAAACAAGATCAACCGGACCAAGACCCCAAGCAGGAGGAGCAACAGGACCAGGACCAGCAACAACAGGACCAGCAACAGCCGCAGGCGGAGCCACAGCCCCAGCCTGAGAACCAGCCCGATGAAGAACCCCAACCAGAGGAGGAACAGATCCAGCCCGAACAACCATCCGAAGAAATGACGCCCGAAGAGGCCGCGATGATGTTGGACGCCATGAAAGCGCAGGAACAATCCCAGCGCGACCGGCTCCATCCCTTCTTCGGGCGTCCCGTCCCGGTTGAAAAAGACTGGTAGAGGAGCGCCCACCCGCTACAGTACGTGCCATGAATGCCCGGATCCATTTCGCGAAGATTCTTGCGAGCGCCGCCCTTGCGCTCGCTTTCGCGTCGGCTGGGCCCGCCTCCGCGGTGGACGTGACGTTCGACGTGCAGCCGCAGCTGCTCAACCTCGGCGAAACCGCCACCGCCACCCTCACCTTCCACGGCGTGCGCTCCGCCCCCGGCATCGAATTTCCCCAGATCCCCGGCCTCCAGATCACCGGCACCGGCCAGCAGATGCAGTTCGGCACCGGCGGCTCCCGCGTCAGCCTGACCTACAACCTCTTTCCCCAGAAACCCGGCACGCACACCATCGGCCCCTATGAACTCGACTTCAACGGCGAGAAAATCCAGATCCCCGCCGTCTCCCTCGAAGTGCGCGCGCCGGCGGGCAATGCCAACGCCGCCACCCAGGAGATGATCTTCGCCCGCGTCACCCTGCCGGAGAATCCCCCCACCATCCATCAGGTCTTCGACATCGTCCTCGGCCTCTATTTCCTGCCGGGCATGGAACTCGCCCGCGACATCAACCTCCTCGGCGGCTTCCCCGAATCAGGCTTTGTGATCAGCTCGTTCGAGGAACTCCAGATGGTCCGCGAAGAGGTCGGCGGCCAGTTCTACAACCTGCGCCGCTTCCGCGCCCGCGCCCGCGCCCTGACCGCCGGCTCCTTCACCCTGCAACCCACCTTGCGCGTCGGCGTCGTCGATCCCAACCAGCGCCAGCAGCGGCGCGATCCCTTCGGATTCTTCGACCCCTTCGGCGGGCCCGCCGCCACCCCCGTCAACGTCGCGGTCCCGCCGACCGCGCTGACCATCCGCCCCATCCCCGAGGATGGCCGCCCCGCCGACTTCGGCGGAGCCGTCGGCCAATTCGAATTCGCGGTGGATGTCCGCCCGCGCGAACTCAAAGTCGGCGAACCGCTCACCGTCTCCCTGCGCCTGCAAGGCACCGGCAACATCGCCTCCGCCCTGCCCCCGTCCTACCGCGACACTGAATCCTACAAGACCTACGAGGCGCGCCAGGTCGGCGATACGCCCGATGCCGCGGCCGATGGCGGCGCCAAGTCCTTCGAACAGGTCGTCATCCCCCGCGCGGAGTCCCTGCAGGAATTGCCCGCGCTGCAGTTCTCGTTCTACGATCCCGCGGCCGCGCAATACCGCACCGTCTCCGCCGGCCCCTTCCCGCTCGTGGTCCATCCGTCCGAAAACGGCGCCAACTCCCTGATGCTGCAGATCCCCGGCGGCACCTCCGGCGGCGGCAATTCGCTGGTCCTCGGCAGCGACATCATCTATCTGAAGTCCGCGCCCGCCCGCTGGCGCAACGGCGCCGGCCTCTCCGCCAATCCGCCGCTGCTGCTCGGTCTCCATGCCGCCGCCCCCCTCGCGCTGGCCGGCCTGTTCTTCGCCACGCGCCGCCGCAACCGCCTCGCCACCGACATCGCCCTCGCCCGCCGCCAAAAGGCCCCGCGCAGCGCGCGCGCCAATCTGCACAAGGCCGAGGCCGCGCTGCGCGAGTCCGCCGCGCCCGCCGCCGTCTTCGCCCCGCTGGCCGCCGCCGCGGCCGACTACTTCGGCCACCGCCTCAACCTGCCGCCGGGGGCCGTGGAAGCGCCGCTCATCCTCGCCAAGCTCCGCGCCGCGCAGACGGACGAAGCCGCCCTCGCCAAATGGCAGGAGTTCTTCGCCCTCTCCGACCAGATCCGCTATGCCTCCGCCGCCGATCTCCCCCGCGAGGCGCTCGCCGCCTGGATCGCCACCCTGACCTCCCTGCTCCGGAAGGCGGAAAGGATCCGGCTATGAAAGGGTTCAGGGTTCAGGGTTCAGGGTTCAGGGTTGGAAGAAGGATCCCATTCTTCATTCTTAATTTTTCATTCTTAATTGCCGCCGCCGCGGCGGCATGGGCCGCCCCGGAAGGCACATCCCGCTTCGAGCGCACCTTCGCCGATGGCGTGCGCGCCTACGACGAGGACCGCCTGCCGGAGGCCATCGCCCGCTGGCAGGCGCTGGTCGATGAAGGCCAGGCGCTCCCCGAAGTCCTGTTCAATCTCGGCAATGCCTATTACCGCAACGGGAATCTCGGCCCGGCCATCCGCGCCTATCGCCAGGCCCAGACCCTCTCCCCGCGCGACCCCGACATCCGTGCCAACCTCGGCTTCGCCGCCCAGACCGCCGGCATCGCCCTCCCCGCCCGCCATCCGCTCGCCGCGCTCTTGCTCGACGCCAGCCAAACGGAATGGCTCGTGGCCGCTTCCGCCTGCTTCTGGCTGCTGGCGCTCGCCCTTGGCATCTGGATCCTGTGGCCTCAGTTCCGCTTCGCTTCGCGCCCCGCCGCCGCCGCCCTCGCCGTCCTCTGGCTCGTCTCCCTCGCGGGCCTCGGCGCGCATCGCGGCTTGCGCCAAACCCCCGAATGCGTGGTCATCGCCCCCGGACAGAAAGTCCTGTCGAGCCCGTTGGAAACCTCCACCCCCCTGCTGGCCATCCCCGAAGGCACCATCGTCCGCCAACTGGACCGCCGCGGCTCCTGGCTCGAAATCCAATCCGAGGCCACCCGCGGCTGGCTCCCCGCCGCCACGGCCACCCCCGTGCAATAGGGCCCCCGCGCGCTATCGGCTCCGCAGATATCGCAAGCCGCTGCGCACCACTTCGGCGCACTGCCAAAGCGCTCCGCGGCGAAACCCGTTGGCCACGCCCGGCGCGAATTCGCTGTTTCCGCCCCACGGCCAATAGACGCCGCGCAGGCGGTTCGCCACGTTGTCGTCGTGGATCGTCTGGCACCACATCGGACGCGCGAACTCGAACACCACCGGCGCGACGTCGGCGATGTAGCGGTGGTCCGGACCGATCGCCAGCCGGTCGCATTCCGGCGCCGACACGAAACTCGTGAACGGATTGTAGCGATAGCGCTGGACATAGAAATCGCCTTTGCGCTCGGCGCACCCGATCGGGAAACTGATGAAAAATCCGCGGCGCAGATCCATGGACCCCGCCTGGGCGCGCGCCAGCCGCCGCACCTTCTCGACCAGGCGCGGATGGATCGCATCGTCGTTGTCGAGGCGCGTCGTGATGCGGAGGGCGCCCGGCGCCTCCCGCCGGCGGATTTCCGCCAACGCGGTCTCCTCGCCGAACTGCGAGCAATAGACGGGCCGGAGGAATTCGTGCCGCACGGTCAGCGCGGCCATGCGCTCCTTGAAGGCCACCGGCGTGGCCCAGTCCATGAATACCAGCCACTGGAAGTCGCCTTCGGTCTGGCGCTGCACGGATGCCAGGCAGACGCGCTCGAACAAGTCGAAGCGGCGCCCCAGCCAGCCGGCATCCAGGCCCATGGGCTTGGGCTGCTGCCCGGGCGGCAGGTCGAACTTCAACGGCACGTTGAATCGCGTCAGGAGGAAATGCTCGACCGTGTTCATGGTGCCGCCCATCGTGCCAGCGCCGGAAAGCGCAAACAAGCGTTTTCCGAGGCCGGCGCCCCGAAAGTCAGTTCTCCGCCCCCCGCTCCTGCGGGACGACCGGCGGCCGGAGGGCTTCTTCGATCAGCGGATAAAGGTGCGCGGAGAAAAACGGGGCATCCTCCCGCTCCGGGCTCCGCTGGTAAGGCCGCTTGACCAGCAGCGGAACATGCTTGAGCTCGCTTTCCGGCAGCGCATCTTCCGCGACGAAGTCGAACTTCCGCTTGTCGGGATCGAACCGCCACGCATGGTCCGTCGTCACGATGAGCAGGGTCTGGTCGAACGTCCCCGCTTCGCGCAAGACGTCCATGAATTCGCCCAGCAGCGAATCCATGTAGCGCAGATTCCCCAAATACCCTTCCACATCCGAACGGAAATCCACCCGGGAAATGGGCCCGGTCGAATCCCACACGAACGGCACGTGCGGGATCGGAAGATGGCAAAAGGCGAAAACCGGCTCTTGGGCGGTCCGCGCCGCCAGTTCCAGCCACAGCGGGACGAGCGTCCGCAAGCATTCCGGCCCCCCCCCGCGCTTGGGATCGATCAGCCGATTCACCGGGATCCCCAGATGGCGCAGCCAGGCCGCCTGGGTGAACAGCAAATCCAGCGTGCGCTGCGGAACCGAGGATGCCATGTCCATGAAGGGGATGCTCGCGCAATACTCCGCGTCGTCGCCCACCAACAACCGGTGCGTGTGATACATGCCGAACGCGGCGCGGAAGTGGCGGACATGCCCCGCGAAAAGACTGGGCCCTTCCATCGGCCGATTGGACCGCAATTGCCCGACAATCTGGTTGAACTCCTGCGTGGCATAGGCCGGATTGCGCTGCAACAAGAAGCGGGGCACGGACGTGATGGTCGAGGGTCCGGCCGAATAATTCCGATGGTAGGTGGTGGAGACTTCCGCGAGCGCGGAGAGATGCGGCAAGTCGTTGCGCAGGACCCCATCCGGATAGGTCCGGTCGTAGGCCCATTCATCGAAGAACAAGATGAAGACGCTGGGGACGGTTCTCGCCAGCCGGCCGGAAACCGGCGGAAGCGGAGCCGGCTCAATGTCGACGGAATAGCGCGGATAGGTCAACGCCATGGCGCAGAAAACGCCGAACAGAATGAAGGCCAGCGCGCAGAGCCGACGCGCAATCAGGGGAAACTTCCTTCGGCTTGCGAGCCAGAGCATCCCCGGAAGCAAAACATACAAAACCAACTTGCCGGCCCTTCCCCCCAGGACGCCCTCCGGCATCAGGAAAGCGGGCAAGGCTCCTGACCGGTCCGCGATGCTCACCACGCACCGGATGAAAATGCAGAACACGATCCAGGCCAGCGCATGGCGGACCCCATGGCGCGCCGGCGCGGCGCGCCGGCGCGGAAGAAGGAAGAAGACCCCCAGGACGGCGACCCAATACACAAGCGCCAGGCTGCCCACGGCCGCCAGAATGGCGGCATAATGATCCCAGCTCCACTTCATTGAAAAACGGGTTTCCGCATTGGTCATATCGTAGAACTGCGGCAGCAGCGCGACATAGGCGACCCCGCAGGCGTATCCCAGCCAGCGCAACAGACCGGGCCGGCCGGCCGCCGCGGGCCTCCCGCCCTTGTTGGATTCTAGCGCAGCCATGCCCCCCCCCGGTCTGGAAACGCGCCGACCTCCGGCCGGATGAAATGCTCTGCCCAATCCATGCGCGCCATAGTGCCACGCGGTGTTTCCCGCAAACAAGCGTTTTCGGAAGATCAGCGCCGGCGGGCGAGAAGCCACAGGAACAGCGGGCCGCCCAGAACGGCCGTCACCGCGCCGACCGGAACCTCCAGCGGCGAGGCCGCCCAGCGTCCGCAGGCGTCGCACGCCGCCAGCAACGCGCCGCCAAACAGGAAGGAGCATGGCATCACAAGGCGCATGTCCGGCCCCACGAGCCGCCGCACGGCGTGCGGCGCGAGCAGACCGACGAATCCAATGGGCCCCGCCACCGCCGCCACGCCGGCGGAGGCGATGCCCGCGCCGATGGCCGTCCAGCGGCGCACGCGCGCCACGTCCACGCCTTGCCCCGCCGCCATCTCTTCGCCCAGGCCCAGCGGATTGTAGGCGCGCGTCTGCGCCGCCAAGATCGCCAGCCCCGGCACCGCCAGCACGGCCAGCGTGCCGACCTGCCGCCAATCGGCCGCGTCGAGCCCCCCGAGGAGCCAGCGATGGAACTCCGCGAGCTTCCACGGCGAGATGAATCCGCTGATGACCATGATCGCCCCGCCACTGATCACCCCGATCGTCACGCCCGCCAGCAGCAAGGTCTGCGCCCCCGCCCCGCCCGGACGCCGCGTCAGCGAAAGCACCAGCGCCAGCGCCCCGCCCGCCCCGGCCAGCGCCAGCAGCTGCGACGTGTTCAGCGGCCCGGCCGCAAACCACAGGAACGGACACACCCGCGCCAGAAACGCCCCCAGGCTGGCTCCGCCGGCGATCCCCAGCGTCCACGGCTCGGCCAGCGGATTCCGGAACATCACCTGCAGCGCCGCGCCGGCCATCGCCAGCGCCCCGCCGGCCAGCAGCCCCATCCACACCCGCGGCAGGCGGATCTGGAAGAAAATCATGCCGTCCGCCGTCCATTCGCCGGTCAAAAAGGTCAAAACCTCCCGGATTTCGAGCTTTTCGGACCCGATCCACGGCAACATAATGAAAAAAAGGCCAAAAACAGCCGCGAGCGCCTGTATTTTGCGGTTTTTGATCATTTTTTGGCCAAAATGAGCGGTTTTTGGGTGTCCGGATGCCGCACGACCTCGATTTTGTCCCCAAAGGCCGGAAACAGGCGCTCCGGCGTCAAGATTTCGTCCGGAATGCCGTCGGCGGCGATTTTCCCGTCCTGCAGCAGGATCAACCGGTCGCAGAAGAGCGCGGCCAGCGTCAGGTCGTGCATCACGACCACCACGCGCATGCCTTCCGCCGCTTTGCGGGCCAGGACTTCCATCAGCATCGCGGCTTGGTGCAGATCGAGCGATTGCGTCGGTTCGTCGAGCAGCAACAGCGCCGGCTCCTGCGCCAGCGCCGAGGCGATCCACGCCCGGCGGCGCTCGCCGCCCGAGAGATGGGAAAACGTCCGCCGCCGCAGCGGTTCCAATTTCACGGCGTCCAGCGCGCGCGCGACGGCCTCGCGGTCGCCCGGCGCGGCCATTTCCAGCACCCCCCCATGCGCATGCCGCCCCATCGCCGCGAGTTGCTCGACCGTGTAGTCGAACAGCACGGGGCATTCCTGCGGCAGGAATCCCAGCGTGCGCGCGATGTCCGCCCGGCGCATCCGCGCCAGCGGCTTCCCGTCCAGTTCCACCGCCCCTGCCCCCGGCGACAGCAGCCCCGCCGCGATCTTCAGCAGGGTGCTTTTGCCGGAGCCGTTGGGCCCGACGATGCCGCAGACCGGCTCGCCACCAAAGGAAAGCGCCGGAACATGCAAGGCCCAGCTTCCCGGTTCATAGGCGAAACGGAGATTGCGGAGCGCAAGCTGACCGGAGAAAGGCATCAATGTTCAATATCCAATATTCATTGATCAATATTCAAGTAAACAGCCTGTTGAACCTTGAAGATTGAAAATTGATTATTGAATATTGGACTTTCAAACTTCGGCCTTGGGCGCGACGGCGAGCTTGATGTGGATGTCGCGCAGTTGCTTGTCGTCCACCGAGGACGGCGCGTTCATCATCAGGTCCATCGCCTTTTGCGTCTTCGGGAAGGCGATCACGTCGCGGATGCTGTGCCGTCCCGCCAGCAGCATCACCAGGCGGTCCGCGCCGATGGCGAGGCCGCCGTGCGGCGGCGTGCCATACTCCAAGGCCCGGATCAGATGGCTGAAGCGGTCCTTGATTTCGGACTCCGGCAACCCCATCACCTGGAACATCCGCGCCTGGAATTCCGGATCGTGGATGCGGATGCTGCCGCCGCCCAGCTCCGTGCCGTTGAGCACGATGTCGTAGGCCTGCGCCCGCACCTGCTCCGGCGCGGTGGCGATCAGCGGAATGTCCTCGGCCTTCGGCGCCGTGAAGGGATGGTGCACGCTGACGAGGCGGCCTTCGTCGTTGCGCTCGAACAACGGGAAATCCATCACCCACGTGAACTTGAATTGATCCTGCGGAATCGCGTTGGCCTGCGCCCCCGCCAGCAGGCGGATGCGCCCCAGCACCGTCAGCACCTTGTCGGCCTTGTCCGCGCCGAACAGCACGAGATCGCCGGGCTGGATGTCCAGCGCGGCCTGCAGGCCCGCCTTTTCGGCGTCGGTGAAGAATTTCACGATGGGCGACTTCCACGTGCCGTCTTCCTGCACGCGGATGTAGGCCAGGCCGCCGAGCCCGCCTTCCTTGGCCAGCCCCGTCCAATCTTCCTCGACCATCTTGATCGGCGCGTGGGCCAGCCCCTTGGCGTTGATGGCCTTGACCGCCCCGCCGCCTTCCAGCGCGCGGGCGAACACCTTGAAGGCCGTGCCCGCGAATACCTTCGCCAGATCCACGATCTCCATGCCGAAGCGCAGGTCGGGCTTGTCGCTGCCGAAGCGGTCCATCGCCTCGCGGTAGGTCATGCGCGGAATCGGCAGCGCCGGCACCGGATGGCCCGCCGCCTTCATCAGGCGCACCATCAGGCCATCCACCATCCCGATGATGTCTTCCTCGGTCACGAACGACATCTCGATGTCGATCTGCGTGAACTCGGGCTGGCGGTCGGCGCGCAGATCCTCGTCGCGGAAGCAGCGCGCGATCTGGACGTAGCGGTCCATGCCCGACATCATCAGCAATTGCTTGTACTGCTGCGGGGCCTGCGGCAGCGCGAAGAACATGCCCGGGCACACGCGGCTGGGCACCAGATAGTCGCGCGCGCCTTCCGGCGTGCTCTTGGTCAGGATCGGCGTTTCCACGTCCAGGAATTGGTTTTCATCGAAGTAGTTCCGCGCCGTCTGGATCAGGCGGTGGCGCAGCATCAGCGCCTGCTGCATGGAGGCCCGGCGCAGGTCCAGATAGCGGAACTCCAACCGCAGATCCTCGCTGACGTTCTCCGCGTTGCGGTCGTCCAGCGGGAACGGCGGCGTGTGGGCCTTGTTCAGCACGGTGATCTGGACGGCGCGCACCTCAATGCCGCCCGTGGGAATGCGTTCGTTGACCATGTCGCCGGGACGCGGACGCACCTCGCCCTCGATCTGCACCACGAATTCGCCGCGGCACGCCTGCGCGGCGTCCCACGCCGCCTGCGAGTCCTGCGGATCGAACACGCATTGCGTCACCCCGTAGCGGTCGCGCAGATCCAGGAAGATCAGCCCGCCGTGGTCGCGCACGCTGTCCGTCCATCCGCACAGCTTCACCTTCGCGCCCGCATCCGTGGGGCGCAGCTCTCCGCATGTATGGGTCCGCATCTTCATGGTCTCGCTTCCTTTTCCTGAAATTCGACGAGCCGCGACTTTACGCGACCGCCGCCCAACGCGCAAACATTTCCAGCGCCCCCCGCCCGCCCTAGAACTGGTCCGAACCGAACTGGACGCCGTTCCGGGGCGCCGCCGGCGGCGGCTCGTCGTCCAACGGCTGCGGCGGCCGGGGCTTCGTGAACAACCGCGACCAGTGCGCCGCCCCCATCACCGCGCTGGCCAACACCGTCATCAGGGCCAGCAGCCACAGGAGGAGGAGCAACGGCGTCGGATCGGTCGGATAGTCCTTGTTGGCGTCCAGAACCGCCCCCGAGAGCAACCCCATCAGCGCAATGACGCCCAGCACCATCTGGACCTGCTGGCAGGCGATGTACGCCATCTCGATCCGGGGCTCCAGTTCGGGATGCGGCCCGGCCCGCTCGTGCAGGATGCGGCCGATCGGATACACCAGCAGCAGCAGCCCGAACAAAACCGGCGGCCAGACTCCGCCCAGCTCGAGCAGCAACCCGCCGAACACCGTCCACAGCACCCCCGGACACAGCACGATGAACAGATAGCGGATCAGGAAATGCAGCGTGGAGAACCCCCGCATCGGCCGGTGGCCCGACTTCCGCCACAGGGTCCACAATACCGCCAGCCCCCCCAGCACCAGCCCGCCCCCGATCCACAGCCCCGGCGGCGGCCTTTCCGGCGTCCCCGCCGCCACCAGCAGCAGCACCAGCCCCAGCGGCACCAGCCCCAGCGCCAGCGTCTGCCGCACCTGCACGTCCGCCAGCGCGGCGCCCGCGCTCAGCGAAGGAAATAATGGCGCGTGCGCTTTCATTTCCTCCAAAAGGCCGGCAGGATCAGCGCCAGCACGGTGTACAGTTCCAGGCGCCCCACCAGCATCAGCAACGTCAAGATCGCTTGGCCCGCTTCGGGGATCGCCGCGAAGTTCATCGTCGGCCCCACCGTGGAAAACCCCGGCCCCACGTTGCTGATGCAGGCGATCGCCGCCGACCCCGCCGTCTGGATGTCGGGCGAAAACGGAATCATCGCCAGCACCCCCAGCAACGTCACGAACAGATACAGGGCCACGAATGAAACGATGGACAGCAAAATGTCGTCGCCCATCGGCTTGCGGCCCAGCCGAATCGGGATCACCGCCTGCGGCTGCATGAAGAGCCGCACCTCCCGCCCGATCGCCTTGAGCATCACCTGGATCCGCCCGGCCTTGATCCCCCCGGCCGTGGACCCGGCGCACCCGCCCAGCAGCATCAGCACGATCAAGACGGGCTTGAGCACGACCGGCCAGCGCTCGTAGTCGCCCGTGACGAAACCCGTCGTGGTCATGAGGCTCGCGCACGTGAAGGCCACTTCGCGGAACGACGCCCCCCAGCCCGCCCCGGCCGCAGCCCGCGCCTGGTGCAGCACCGCCGTGCCCGCCACCGAGCAAGCCAGGAAGACGCCAAGGAAAAAGCGGATCTCGCCATCCTTCCACCACGCGGACACCTCGCCGCGCAGCACGCGATAATGCAACGCGAAATTGATGCCCGCCAGCAGCATGAATACCGTCACCACGCTTTCAATGTACACGCTGTCGAATGCCGCGATGCTGGCCGTCCGCGTCGAGAACCCTCCCGTGGCCATGGTGGTGAAGGAATGGCAGACCGCATCGAACCAGTCCATCCCCCCCAGCCGCAACAACGCGATCAGCACCACGATCAAAATGGTGTAGACCCCCCACAGCATCTTGGCGGTCGAAGCCATCCGCGGCTCGATGCGGTCCTTCGTCGGCCCCGGCATCTCGGCGCGATACAACTGCATCCCGCCCGCCCCCGCGATCGGCAGGATCGCCACCACCAGGATCAGCACGCCCATGCCGCCGATGAACTGCGTCAGCGCCCGCCAAAGCAATATGCCCTGCGGCACCCCCTCCAACACCGGAATGACCGATGCCCCCGTCGTCGTCATGCCCGAGACCGTCTCGAACAGCGCGGCCACCGGCGAGGCGATGACCCCCGAAAGCACATAGGGAAACGCCCCCGCGATGCCCGCAAACAGCCAGCCGAACGCCACCACCCCCAGCCCGTCCCGCCGCGACAGCTCCTGCTTGTTCCGCGTCAGCACCCACAGTGGCAAGGCCACCCCCAGCGTCCCGGCCGCAGACTGTCCCAGCGCCCACGTCGCCGGCTCGTCGTGCAGATACGAAACCAATCCGCAAAACCCCATCAGCAAGGCCATCACGCCCAATAGCCACGCAATCACGTGGAACACCGACCTGAAATTCATCGCGCGCCCCCCGCTCTCCGCGGTTGGCGCTGCCGGCGGGCCTGCTGGGTCGGGCGCGCCATCACTTCCTCCAGAAGGACGGCAGGAAAATCGCCAGCAAGGTGTAGAACTCGAGGCGGCCGGCCAGCATCATCACGATCAAGACGAGTTGGCCCCCGCCCGGTATGGATGCGTAGTTCTGGGTCGGCCCAACCGCCGACAACCCCGGCCCCACTCCGCCCATGCAGGCGATCACGGCCGAACCCGCCGTCGCCAGATCGGGCGTGCCCGGCAGCATCGCCACGGTCCCCGCCAGCGCAACCATCAGATAGAGCGCCACGAACGACAGGATCGGCAGCAATACGTCGTCGTCCAGGAGCTTGCGGTCCATTTTGACGGGAATCACCGCCTGCGGCTGCATGAACAGGCGGATTTCGCGCGCGACGGCTTTGAGCATCACTTCGATCCGGGCGACCTTGATGCCCCCCGCGGTGGACCCCGCGCAGCCGCCCATCAGCATCAACAGGAGCAGCAGCGACTTCAACAGGCCGGGCCATTGGTCGAAATCCGCCGTGCCGAATCCCGTGGTCGTCGCCAAGCTCACGCAGCTGAAGGCCGCCCCCCGGAGCGCCGCCCCCCACCCCGGCCCCGCTGGCGCATGGTGCAGCACCACCGTGCAGATCGCAACGGATCCCGCCAGGACGCCCACGAAGAACCGGATGCTGGAATCCTTCCACCACGGGGAGAATTCCCCGCGCAACACGCGGTAGTGCAGGGCGAAATTCGTGGCCCCCAGGATCATGAACACGATCAGGACGCTCTCGATGTAAACGCTGTCGTACGCCGCGATGCTGGCCGTCCGCGTGGAGAACCCGCCCGTGGCCAAGGTCGCGAAGGAATGGCAGACCGAATCGAACCAATCCATCCCCCCCAGCCGCAGCAAATAGACCAGCGCCACGATCAGGATGACATACACCCCCCACAGCATCTTGGCGGTTGCCGCCATGCGCGGCTCGATGCGGTCCTTGGAGGGCCCGGCCGTTTCGGCCCGGTAGAGCTGCAGCCCCCCCGCCCCGGCGATCGGCAAAATCGCCACCACCAGCACCAGAATCCCCATGCCGCCGATCAGATGGGTGATGGCCCGCCACAGCAGGATGCCCTTGGGCACCCCCTCCAACACCGGAATGACCGAGGCCCCCGTCGTCGTCATGCCCGAGACCGTCTCGAACAGCGCCGCCACCGGCGAGGCGATCACCCCCGAAAGCACATAGGGAAAGGCCCCCGCGATGCCCGCCAACAGCCAGCCGAACGCCACCACCCCCAGCCCGTCCCGCCGCGACAACTCCTGCTGGTTCCGCGTCACCACCCAGAGCAGCGCCGCCGCCACCATCGTCCCGGCCGACGAGTACCACAGCCCCTCCCACGCCGTCGCCGGCTCGCCATGCAAATGCGACACGAGCCCGCAGAACCCCATCAGCAGGCCCACCACGCCCAACAGCCAGGAAATCACATGGAACACGGGCTTGAAGTTCATCGCGGACGGCTCAGGCGGTGAAGAGCGATTCCATCTTCGACAGCGCGGCCGGCAGGCAATACACCACCACCCGGTCCCCCGCCGCCAATTCCAGGTCGCCCGTGGCCGTCCGCACCTTGGCGCCCCGCAGCGCCGTCACGATGATCACCCCGTTCGGAATCTTCAGATCCTTGATCGCCTGCCCCGCCCACTTGTGCTTGGCCGACAGCTTCAGCTCGATGAGCTCCCCGGGCAGCCGCGCCAGGATCGCCGCCGATTGAACGTTCTTGCCGCGCACGAAATGCAGGATGGAATTGATCATCGCCAGGTGCGGATCCACGATCCGGTCCAGCAGCCGCAGCTGGTTGATGATGCCGATGTACTCCTTCTTGCCCACCTGCGCCGCCGTGAAGCGCGCCCCGAACTTCTCCGCCACCAGGCAGCCGATGATGTTGTGCTCGTCGCTCCCCGTCGCCGCCACATACGCCATCTCCCCGGCTTCCCCGATCCCCGCCAAGGTCTGCTGCTCCAGCGCATCGCCCTTGATCACCAGCGTCCGGTTCAGCTGCGCCGAACAGAAGTCCGCCCGCTCCTCGTCCTGCTCGATCAGCACGATCTGCATGCGCGTGTGCTCCAGCATCCGCGCCAGCTGCAGCCCCAGCTCCCCGCCGCCCGCGATCACCACCCGCTGGAACCGCCGGTGCTCCGGCCACGCCCACTGCATGAAGTCCGCCACCGCGTCCGGCTCGCCCGCGAAATACACCTCGTCGCCCACCAAGAAGGTCGTGTCGCCGTGCGGCGTCATCACCTCGTCGCCCCGCACCACCGCCACGAAACGGATCTTCTGCAGCCAATCCTTGCCCGCGAAATTCTTGAGCATGCCCCCCAGCAGCGGGCTGTCCATGTGGATCGCCATGCCGACCACCATCACGCGCTCGTCCAGCAGGTCGGCCACCTCCACCGAGCCCGGCAGCCGCAGCACGTTGTACAGGTCCCGCGCGTATTCGTCATATTGGTTCACCAGCAGATCGACCCCCAATTGGTCGAAATGGATGTGCCGGCTCGTCAAATACGACGACGACGACACCCGCGCCACCGTCCGCGATACCCCCCGCGCCCGGGCAAAGATGCAGGCCAAGATGTTGGTGTCGTCGCGGTCCGTCACCGCCACCACCATGTCCGCCCGCTCGATGTCGGCTTCTTCCAGCACGGCGGGATTCGCTCCATCCCCATGGACGGTCATCAGATCCAAATGGGAGTCCAGTTCCGCCAACGCCTCCGTCGAGGCGTCAATGACCACCACGTCGTGCTCGTCTTCGCAGAATTTCTCGGCCAAATGTTCGCCCGTTTGGCCGCCTCCAATGATTACTATGCGCATAGATCCATTCCGGTTATTGATCTTCCCTCCATTATCCAAATCCCCCCCCCCCTTGCAAGGGGGAAGCCCATCCCAAACCGACCTTTCAACAGATGTTTAATTAACAATGCATAGAATATATTACATATATATTTATTTATATCCTTATCATTATAAATATTATATACATATTTTGACGCATACTTAATTAACTATGCGTAGATGTTTTGAATCCAATCTTGCGATGCCCAGACGCTGCGGTGAACCCCCTCAGGTTCGTTCCATGGCTTGAAACGCCTGCGCCTTGCCTTCCGCGCGCCCGAGTGGCAAGGTTGTCGCATGCAACTCCTCTTTTGGAAAATGCACGGGGCCGGCAATGATTTCATCCTTGTGGATGATCGGACGGCGGCGTTCCCCGTCCAAGACGCCGCCTTCATCGCATGCCTCTGCGACCGCCGCCGCGGTGTTGGCTCCGAGGGGCTTCTCCTCGTCCAGCCCTCTGCCGCCGCCGATTTCCGAATGCGCTTCTTCAACCCCGACGGCACCGAAGCGGACATGTGCGGCAACGGAGCCCGCTGCATCGCGCGCCTTGCCTGCGAAATCGGCGCCGCCCCGGCGGATATGTGCATTGAAACCGCTGCCGGGCTCGTCCGCGCCGAAATCCTCCCCCCCCTCGTCCGGCTCCACCTGCCCCCGCCCAAGGACTGGCGGTTGCACCTCTCCATGGCGTGGATGGACCGCGAAATGCCCCTCCACTTCATCAATAGCGGCGTGCCCCACGCCGTCGTCCCCGTCGAAGACCTCTCCGCCGTCGATTTGCCCGCCTTGGGCTCCGCCATCCGCCACCACGCCCTTTTCGCCCCTGCGGGCACCAACGCCGACTTCATCCAGATCACGGGCGCCAATTCCCTTTCCATCCGCACGTATGAACGTGGAGTCGAGGCTGAAACCCTCGCCTGCGGCACCGGCATTGCCGCCGCCGCCCTCGTCGCCGAAAAGCTCGGGCTCGTTCGCGCCCCCGTGCGCGCGACCACCGCCGGCGGCGATATTCTGGAAGTCGGCCTCTCCCCGCTCACCCTGACCGGACCCGCCGAGCACACCTTCCGGGGCCAGATCGACTACCGGCAATAGAATCCCGCCAGCCCCGCGGGTTCTCCCCATTCGATCTGTTCATTCGCGATATGCCCGCCCACCCGCGAGATGCGAATCTGCAGCAACAGCCGCTCCAGCACGGCCTCCGGCCCTTCCGCCACCAGCCGCACCGAGCCATCGCTGAGGTTTTCAACGCCGCCCGCAACGCCGAGGCCATTCGCGATGCCCCGCGCCGTGTAGCGGAAACCCACGCCCTGCACCTCGCCGGCGTAGATCACCCGGACCTGCCGCGCCGCCCCGCTCATGCCAAAACCACCCGCACCATCCACACGCCGTCATGCGCCTCGATCCCCAGCTTGCCCGCCGCCACCAGCGGCGCCAACCGCTGCTCCACCGCCGCGACTTCCGCGCCCCCCGAGGCCGCCAACGCCTCCAGCGCGAGGGGATGCCGCGCCAGCAACTCGATCAACCCCGCGTCCGACATCTCCACCGGCGAGACCGCCTTGCCGGAAAAAACCGGAATCTCCGCCACCGGCGAGAACCACGCCGCCACCGTGCGCAGCCACGCTTCCGGCACCCGGGGCACCACCACGCCCGCCTGCGCCGGACGAGTCGTCGTGTTCAAGTGCACCGCCTCCGCCCGCAAAGACTTCACCAGCTCCGCGATCGCCTTCACCTGCTCCGGCGCATCGTTGTAGCCCGGCAACAACATCACTTCGACCCAGAGTTGGCCCGGGAAGGCCTCGCGCAGCGCGCGCTCCCCCGCCAGCAGCCGTTCAAAGGTCACGGCCTCCGCCGGACGGTGGATCCGCGCGAACGACGCCTCGTCCCACGCGCTCAACGTCACCTTCACCACGTCCGCTTCCGCCGCCTCCCGCCGCACCTCCGGCATCCACAGCAGCGACCCGTTGCTCAGCAGCGCCGTCTTGAACGGCCCGGCCGCCTTCACATGCCGCAACACCTCGCCAAACCCCGCATGCATCGTCGGCTCGCCCGATCCCGACAGCGTCACATAATCGGTCGGGTTCCGCGCCGCCGCCCACCGGTCGAACTCCGCCAGCACCGCCGCCGTCGGCACCCATTCCTTGCGCGCGACCGTCAGTTCCGTCGTCCGTCCGACCTGGCAAAAGACGCAATTCTCCGTGCACACCTTCGCCGGATTCAAATCCACCCCCAGCGAAAGCCCCAGTCGCCGCGACGGCACCGGGCCGAACAAATATCGAAATTTCTCCTCCGGCTTCACGTCCCTACTCTCTTCCCGCCCCGTCCCCGCTGTCAAATCCAAATCCTCGCGCTTCTCCGCGCTTCTCCGATCCGCCGCGGGCGGACGGGCGGTTCATCCGAGCTTGCGCAGAAACTCGAAGTTGCACAGCCGCACCGCGGCGGTGCCGTCCGGATCGCGCAGCAGCGCGCCTTCAGGCGAGAGCGTCAGGAGGAAGTGCGTGCCGCGAAGGAAGGTGCTTTCGAAGCCCGCGCTGGCCAGAAGGCGCGCCATCTTCTCCATGAGCGCGTCGAACTCGGACGGCGCGACCAATCCCTGCTGCATCGCCTGCACGGCGTTCACGCCGCGGCAGTAGCGCTTGTGGCGGTCTTCGATGGCGAGCACCTCGTCGAGCCCGTTCCAAAAGCCCCAGATCACGATGTAGTTGCGTTCCCGCTGCAGCACGGGCTCCCCGCCGGGCATGCGGATCTCCCGGTGGCTTCCGTAGTGCCGCGGATCGAGGCTCTCGGGTGGAATCGTGGAATGTTGCCCCAGCATGTAGATGGCGCGCGGATAGGTCGTCGGCACGCCGGCCCCGCCAAGTTGCAGGGCGAAGGCGAACTCCTCGAACGGGCTGTTGTAGCCGTGCGCGACGAGGGCGGCCGAGGACTCCGCCGCATCGGGCGCATCGCCCACGTGCGACACTTTCCACACCAGCTGGATTTCATCCTTCGTTTTCGTATGGTAGACCTGCGCGGTCTCCGACAGGCTTTCCCGCGGCGTCCGCCGCCAGCGCTCGGGCTGGAAATAGTCGAACAGGTTTGGGTCGTTTCCCACCACCCAGAGCTTGCCGTTGGTGCTCTCGCAATCCCCGTGCACATAGTCCACGCCGAGGATGCGCATGGGGTGCAGGTGCTCCGGAAAGGAATCCGGCCGCGCGGGCGGCACGAACCGGTCCCGTTGCCGTTCGAGATAGGACTGGCGGCGCGTCCGCTTCACATGCTCCTCGTATTCCGGCGTGCGCGCCAGCAACTCGAAATCCACCAGCGCGTAGGCCGGCTGCCCGTTGCGGCCTTTCAGCAGCCGCCCGCCCCGGAGCGGCCGCACGATCACATGCTCCGGCTTCACATCCAGCACCCGGAATCCGGTCTGCCACATGTCGGTGATGGACCGGCGCAGCATCTCCCGCGAGAAGGCCCGCGCGTCGGCGCGGCCTTCCGCCTGCGCCGCGGCGGCCGCCTCCGGCCGCGTGCTGGACACGCCCTTGATCCATTCGTAGATCAGAATGTATTGACGGTAGATATCCAGCTCCACGTCGCGGAACTTCGCCTTCTTCTGCGCGATCTTCGACTGCGACCGCCCCGTCTGCCACAGCTCGAACCGCTTTGCCGGCACATAGATCGCCAGCGGCTTGTGCGTGCGGATCACCCCCGGGCGCGTCCGCGCCCGCATCTCCATCACCAGGGAAAACTCCTCGTAGGGTGAATTGAACTCCGCCTCGATGAACTTGTTCAGCGTGAAGGTGTCCAGCGGCACCTCCTCGCCCACCCGGCACCACTTCACCACGAGATCCTTGCACCTTCCGCCCGCCGGCTTCGTCCGCACCTTGTAGACGCGGCTCGTCCCCTGCAGCTTCTCGCGGCTCTTCTGGAACCATTCCGGCTCGAACCAGTTCTCCGGCATCAATTGCTTCCGGAACGGCCGGCCGAACTTCGTCACATACAGATCCGCCCCGTCGGGCATCTTGAAGTGGTCGTAGCTCACGTTCAAGAACGCCTTCGGCTCGGGAATGGGTTTTGTTCCGCTCATGGCTTTCCGCTGCGACATTCCACCAAATCCGGCGGACAAAAACAACCGCATCCCGGCCGGATTTAAGCTTTCCTCCCGCCCGTCCGGCATGGCATCCTTGGCGGGTTATGAAGAAAACCATCGTCCTCACGCTCGAAAGCGGCCAGAAGATCCCCTGCCCCTCCCAAACCCTGGTCGGCGAACTGCTCAACGACCCCATGGATCCCGCAACGGGGCTTCCCTATCTCGGCGCGCTCGTCAACAATGAACTGGTCACGTTCGCCTACACCCTCGACATCGACTCCGCCGTCCACTTCGTCACCATGGCCTCCCCCGGCGGCATGCAGATCTATGTCCGTTCTCTTTCCTTCCTCCTCGCCAAGGCCGTCAAGGACCTCCACCCCGCCGCCCGTTTCTCCGTCGAGCACGCCCTCGGCCCCGGCCTCTACTGCGAATTCGAGGTCGACGGCGTCCGCGGCATCTCCCCGGAGCAGGCCGCCGCCCTCGAAGCCCATATGCGCGACTTGGTCGCCTCCAACCGCCCCATCCTCCGCCAGCGCATTTCCTACACCGCCGCCATCGAGCAATTCACCAAGAACGGACAAACCGACAAGGTCTCCCTCCTGCGCTTCACCAACACGCCCAAGATCGTCACCTACGTCTGCGAAAACTTCTCCGACCTCGCCACCGGCCCCATGGCCCGCTCCGCCGGCCCCCTGCAATTCTTCCGCATCCTTCCCTACCAGACCGGGTTCGTCCTCCAAATGCCCACCTGCGAGACCGCCCCGCACATCCCCGAGTTCAAGCCCATCCAGGTCCTGGCTGAAACCTTCAAGGAATACAACCGCTGGGGCCGCATCCTCGGCGTCAACACCGTCGGCCGCCTCAATGAAATCATCGCCGCCAACGAAATCCGCGATTTCGTGAAGGTGGCCGAAGCCCTCCACGAGAAGAAGATCGCCGCCATCGCCGACCAAATCGCCTCCAACCCGTCCGTCAAGTGGATCCTCATCGCCGGCCCCTCCTCCTCCGGAAAGACCACGTTCGCCAAGCGCCTCGCCATCCAGTTGCGCGTCAACGGGCTGCGCCCCGTGACGCTCGGCACCGACGACTATTTCGTCGACCGCGACCACACCCCGCTGACCGCCTCCGGCGAATACGACTTCGAGCATCTCCACGCCGTGGACGTCTCCACGCTCAACCGCGACCTGGCCGATCTCGACGCCGGCCGCGAAATCCAGCGCCCCACCTTCGACTTCCACACCGGCGCGCGGCTCTACAAGGGCAAGACGTTGCGGCTCGGCGACGACCAGGTCGTCGTGCTCGAAGGCATCCACTCGCTCAACCCCGATCTCACCCCCGGCCTGCCGGACGCGCGAAAATTCCACATCTACATCTCGGCCCTCACCCAACTCAACCTCGACAACAACAACCGCATCCCCACCACGGACAACCGGCTCCTGCGCCGCCTCGTCCGCGACCATCGTTACCGCGGCCATTCCGCCACCCGCACGCTCGAGATGTGGCCCAACGTCGGCCGCGGCGAACGCACGTGGATCTTCCCCTTCCAGGAAGAGGCCGACGCCGTCTTCAACTCCGCCCTGGACTACGAACTGGCGATCCTCTCCGTCCTCGCCCGCCCGCTCCTCTCCGAAATCAAGCCCCACCAGCACGTCTACGCGGAAGCCCGCCGCATGCTCGAATTCCTCTCCCACTTCATCCCCCTCTCCACCGACGTCCCGCCGCCCACCTCCATCATCCGCGAATTCGTCGGCGACGCCGACTTCGATTACTAACCCCTTGCCAAACCCCCCGTCCCGGAGCTAGAGTGTTCTCCTGTGATGCCCTCCTACCAGCTTGAAGCCATCTTCCTCCGCATCGGCCTCGCCTTGGTCGCCGGCGTGCTCATCGGCACCGTGCCCATCGCCCGCCGCCTCGCCCGCTACCAGCCCCGGCTCGTCAAGCGCATCCTCCTCAATCTCCTCTCCCTCGCCGCCCTCGCCGGCTTCTGCGTCTACGCCTGGTATCTGTGGGACCGCTACGTCCCCCGCGCACCCGAAGCCCCCGCCCCCGTCGCCTACCC
>SABN01000087.1 GCA_009928955.1 Opitutia bacterium
GCCCCCTCCAAGGTCGCCCTGCCCGAAATGCCCGAGATGAAGACCCCGGACATCAAGAATATGCGCGACACGCCTTTGATGAACTCCCGCGCCGGATCCATCGGCGGCCTCGGCGGCGGCGGCGGCGGCGCCGGCCGCGGCCTCACCGGCGGAATGGGCTACTCCGACACCAAGTTCTTCGGCGAGAACGTCCGCACCCGCGCGATGGTCATCTGCTTCGACATCTCGACCTCGATGATCCTCAAGGGCGTCGTCGAGGACGTCATCGCCGAATCCGCCGCGATGCTCGAACGGATGAGCGCCGGCACCAAGTTCAACTACGTCGTCTTCGTCGACGGCGCCGACACCTTCGCCCCCCAGATGGTCTACGCCACCCAGGAAAACAAGCAGCAAGGCCTGGCCTGGCTCGACAAGGTCAAGAACGCCTTCGATGCCGCCACCCAGCGGATCCGCGACCAGTCCGTGGACGGCCAGCTCCACGGACACACCGGCTCCACTTCGCTCACCGCCCTGCAAAAGGCCGTCGAAATGGGCGCCGACACGATCTTCCTGCTCACCGACGAGGCCCCGTGGCTGAGTTCCGACTCCAATATGGCCAACGCGATGCCCGACCACATCGAAACCGTCGAGCAATACGTCCGCTCCATCGAAAAAACCACCGGCCGCGCCGTCAAGATCTATCCGATCCTCTACGATCCGAAGCCCAAGGGCGGGCCCAACCAGTTCGGCATCGTCAGCGCCGACTTCCACAAGACCATCGCCCGCGCCACCGGCGGCCGGTGCAAGGTCATCCCCCGCGCCCCGTAGTTCAGGGCGCGACCTGGATCCGCCCGGGCCACGTGGCGGCGTTGCGGCGCACCGCGGGAGCTTCGCTGCTTCGCACGGGCACGCGCCGGCCGTTCTCGGGCTGGTAGAGGCCGATCGACAGGCTCAGGGGGCCGGGCGCCGCCGTGGCGGGGATCGCGATCCGCCGGACTTCCGGCACGCATTCACCGGCGGCGGGCCGCGCCGTTGGACTGCCCCAGAGCGCCGGAGACCCGCGGTAATCGCCCTGCGCCACGATCTTTCCGCGCCCATCGCGGAAATGGATGAACACGATTTCATGCCCCGCCTCGAAGTCCTCGCGGGCGGACCAGTACAGGCGCAACTCCACTTCCTCCCCCGCCGGCACGGAGCCGGACGCGAGATCCACGCCTTCCAGCCGGAGTCCGTTGGCGAATTCCGTCGCGCAGGGGTTTTCCGGAAAACGCGCGGCGCGGCGGCGCGCCCCGACCGCCTCTTCGCCCCCCCAGCGCGCCGTCTCCTCCTCCGTCAACCCCGAGAGCGCCGAAGGCCGCCACCGGAGCAGATCCTGCACCAAGGCCTTCTTCGTCTCTTCCGGCGCTTCCGCGGACCGGAGAAGGCGCAAGGCCTCGCCGGCCCGGGCCGCCGTGTTGCCCGCGAGCAGGGCATCGCCGGTCCACCGCATCGCCGGGGGCAGGCCCCAGCCATCGCGCTTCCAAGCGACCATGAACAGATGCCAAGGGCCGAAGGATTCTTCATGGGACGGGTCGCCCTGCCGTTTGATCGTCTCGCGGCAGGCTGGGGCATGCCGCGATTCCACGATGAAAAAGCCGGTGAAGTTGGTGTCCACCGTCCCGTCCCGGGGAATGCCCGCCGGGGCAAAGACCCGTTCGGACAATCCCGCCAACGCGTCCTCGCCCATCCAGCCGCGCTTGAGCAACTGGTTGGACACCCAGCGCGGCGCGTAGACCCCGCCCCGCGGCCTTTTGTTCCGCAGATAGGCTCCGAGGGCGTCCAGGGCGGCGGCGTCCGGAAGCGCCGGCGGCGAGGCCAGCGCCGCGAAGGCGGAAAGTTCCGCGAGCCGCCAGCCCATCTGCCGGAGCCGGGCCTGGGTGTCGAGCAACCCGATGCGAAGCGCCCCGACCGCCTTCGCCTCCACCCGGTATTCCAGCCGCGCGAGCCCGGACGGAAAATACGCGCGGCGGCCGGACCATTCCAGCGGGATGATCGGCTCGTCCGCCAGCACCGTCCGCCAAACGCCGGCCTCCTTCGCCTCCACCCGGATCCGGCGCGGAAAATCGAAGCCTTCGTCCGACAGCCCGTGCGAAAACACCAGTTGCACGGAATGGACCTCCTGCGGCGCCGCGAAGCTCCACTCCAGCGTGGCGTCGGCCGCCCCGCCCTGGTCGGCGCCCGGCGACCAGCCCGTGTCGAGATTCCGGTCCGCGAGCGCCTCTTTCCATTCCCCCCCGGCTTCGTCGCGGAGACTGGCGGTCCGGTCGCCCGCGATTTCCCGCAGCGCGACCGGTGGCAGCCGCACGTTCCACAGGATGCGGCGGCCGCCGGCGGCGGTGGAATCCCATTCCGCCCCCAACTGGCGCAAGAAAGTCTCGATGCCGTTGAAATCGGACGAATAGGCGGGCGCATCCGACAGCTCCGCGCGGCGCAGGATGGGCCCGTAGAACTTCTGCTTGCCGTTGGAGATGGCGAAGCGCTCGTCCAGCGCGAAGTTCAACGCGTACAGCTGGAGGGGCGCCAGCAAGGCATCCGCGCCGGCGCGTTCGAGCGCCGCGCCGATCTCGCGATAGGCGGCCAGCCCCGGTTCGGCCCGGCGCGCGGAAGCGCGCAGGGCCGGGACGCACAGTCCGCCCTGCGCGAGCGTCAAGGCGGCGAGAAAGCCCCAGGCCACCCCGCGCCGCGTCCGGCAACCCGGCGCCGCGCAGGCCACGGCGGACAGCACCGCAAGCCCCGGCACCAGCGGAACCCAGTAACGCCCCGTGCGCGTGCGCGTGAAGCCGGACGTCGCGAACACCCACGCGAAAATCGCGCAGAACAAGACGGCGGCGGCGCGCGCATAGGTCTCCCGGAGCGAGGCCCGGCGGGCCTGCGCCAGCGCCACTCCCGCGCCGGCCGCGGCCAAGGCCAGCGCGCCCACGGCCAAGACCAGCGGCAGATGCGGCCCCGCCGCCGTCTGCCCCGCGTCCTGCAACAGCAGGAAGCGGCTCCACGAATTGCGCGCCGACTGCACCACCGGATCGTGCCCGCCGATCTGCGACATGGCCAGCGACGCCCAGCCGTGCCGCGCATTGTAGACGAGCCACGGCGAGAACCCCGCCAAGAAACCCGCCCCCCCGGCGCCGAGGCCCCCCAGATGCCGCCAGCAGCGTCCCCGCATCCCCAGCAGCAGCAACAGCGCCGACGCCAGCAGGGCCGGCGCCACGATCATGTTCGACCACATCCCCGCGCCCGCCAGCAGGCCCAGCGCCAGATAGCGAACCCACCCCACCGGCCGCCCTTCGCGCAGGCGGACCGCCATCCGCGCCGACGCCCACAGCGCCAGCGCATCGACGAGGAGCGCCACCATGTAGCCGCCGCGAGGCGCCATCTGGAACTGGAAATAGACCGCCGGCCCGAACAGCCCCGCCAGCAGCGCCGCCAGCCCGCCCCAAGGCCCCGCCGCGTCGCGCGCCCAGCGCCACAGGAAGAACAGCGCCGCCGAGGCGAACAGCACCGGCCCCAGCGCCACCGCGAACCCCGTCGAGCCCAGCAGGCGGACCATCAGCGCGCTCGCCATCGGCTCCAGGCTGCCCATGTAGTCCTGCCCATAGAAGAAGATCGGGAACTCCTTCAGCGCCGCCATGTGGCGGGCCATCAGCGCCACCACGCCCGGATCCGGCTCCGTGAGGCATCGCGACGCCCACGCCCCCCAGATCCGCGCCGCGACCCCCAGCGCCAACGCGACCGCCGCCAGCCTGTCGGCGAGATGGCCGCGACCAGTTTTTTCCGTTTCCGCATCCATTCGTTTCATCTCAATGATGGAAGGTCCCGTCGAAATTGGGCTTCACCGGCGCCCCATGCGGCCGGTAGCCGATCCGGACTTTTTCATTTCCGCCCGGATGCACCGCGATGAATCGGAGATTCTCGTCCACCGGAAACGGCTTGATCGACGCCCCGGGCGTGCGGCAGACGAGCCCGTCCCGCCAGTTGTAGCGGATCACCACCCGCTCCGCCGCCGGATCCGCCGGAAACACCTCGATGCGGTTTTCGCGCGCCGCCAACCGGCCCGCGCCTTCCCAGAACCGCGACACCGGACCCGGATCCTTCACGCGGTAGACCTCGATGCGGCGCCCGATCATCTCCATCGACTTCACCTGCTCGAACCGCTCGGGATGCGACGCCAGGAATTCCAGCGCATCCGGCATCGATGCCACCCAATGCGTGATGCCATAGGCCCGGGAGAAAAACAGGTAGGAGTCGATCTCCTTGCGATAGGCCGCCGGCGGATAATTGTATTCGATCGTCCCGCGCGGAAACCCGTAATAGTCGTCCGCCATCATCTCGCGCCCCGCCAAGACCGGCAGATAGGCGATGTTGCCCCCCCCATAGAAATGGACGGCGCGGCCGGCGAAACCCAGGCGCCCCTCTTCCGGAACTTCCGCGCGGATCCATTCCGCGAATTCCCGCATCTCGGGCGCCAGCGTCCGCAAGGACGCGGCCCCTTGGTTCGCATAGTGCGTCCGCACCGAGCGGAACCCCATCAGGAGGGTTGCGAGCACGGTCCCCTGCGCCACCGCCCAAAGCCACGCCCGCCGCCGCCCGCGCGGAACCGTTGCGCCGCCCAACAGCCTCCCGCACAGCGCCGCCGCCGGAAGCACCGCCACCACCGCCATGGGAACCGCCATGCGGTCCAGCTGCGACAAGGGCTTCCATTCGCGGCTCCAGCCGGCGATCGCGCTGAGCACCAGGAACACCGGCAGCATCCAGCGCCGCAGCCCCCGGGGCGCGACGAACAGCGCGCCCAGCAGACCCAAGAACGACAGCACCGGATGCCACTCCTGGAAATCCACCCCGAGCCGCCGCGCGCCGGCCAGCGCCATCACGTCCCAGCCCGGACGTTCCATGGCGGTTCCCACATAGTCCACCACGTTCCGGCAAGGGAACCACGTGGTCCAGAACCATGGCGACAGCAACGCCAGCGCGAGCACGCCCGCGCCGATCAGCCACCGGTTCGTCCGCCACGACCAGCTCCGATAACTCCACAGCCATCCCAGCGCCAGCCCCGCGCCGATGAACACGCCCGGCGTCCACAGGCACATCAGCCAGGCCGAGAGCGCCAGCGCCAACGCCGTGCCCCAGCTCCCGCGCCGCAACACCGCCAGCCGGTAGCCCAGCGCCGCGACGGGCAGCGCCATCATCGCCGACGTCATCGCCCCCACCGTCCCGAAATGCCACATCCAGATGAACACCTCGCGGCTCGCCCCGCACATCAGCAACCCCGCGCAGAGCGCCCCCGCGCGGCCCACGCCGGCGGAACGCACCGCCGCAACGCCCAGCCACGGGAATGCGAACACGAACCAGAAGATCAGCGCCGCGCCATAGAACACATGCGGCTCCCACATCTTCAGCAACGGCAAAATCAGCATCCCGAACCCATGCGCGCCGCTCGTCACCCCCACGAAATGCTCCGTGCCGGCATTCCATCCCGGGTTGTATCCGCCCAAGGCGAAGGGGAACAGATCGCCGAATTCCTTCAGGCGGAACATGAACGACGGATGGTCGAACCCCCACGGCACCGTTCCCCGCAGCACGCCCCACGCGGCGCGGGCAAAAACCAGCTGGCTCCCCAGCAGCAACGCGCCCAGCGCCCACGGCATCCCGCGCCGCCAGCGCGCGCCGCCCCAGAAGAACGCCGCCGACAGCGCCGCCGACAGCGCGACGAACTTCCAGCTCGTGTTCGTCCACCACGGCGCCAAATAGAACCAGTAAGGTCCGAATTGGTTGTGCCGCGCCAAGGCCTGCCCCATCCACACCACGTACGCCGCCAGCGCCACCGCCAGCAGCGGAAAGGCCAGCCCCCGCCATGCGGCGCGACGGGCGCCTTCCGGTTGTTCTTCCCTCGACATATCCGGCATCATAGCACTCCGCGCGCGGCCTACAATTCAAACGTGTCCACCGGGCACTCCGGCAAGGATCGCAGGAACACCCGCCCGTACCACTTGGTCACGAGCCGCGAATCCAGCACCACCACGATGCCTTCGTCCGTCTGCGAGCGGATCAGGCGCCCGAACCCCTGGCGGAATTTCAGCACCGCCTCCGGCAGCGAATATTCCTTGAATGGATCTCCTCCCTTTTCCTTGATCCGCTTCAGGCGCGCCGCCACCACGGGGTGGTCTGGAACGGCGAAGGGCAGGCGCGTCAGGATCACGTTGCTCAACGCCTCGCCGCGCACATCCACGCCCATCCAGAAACTGTCCAGCCCGAACAGGACGAAGCCCGTGTTCTTCCGGAAGTTCTCCAGCATGGCCCGCCGCGTCAGGCCCCCCCCCTGCGCCAGCAGCGTCAGCCCGGCCTCCTCCAGCGGCCCGCGCAGCGCCGCCGCCGTGCGTTGCAGCAGCTCGTCGCTGGTGAACAGCGCGAAGGCCCGCCCGCGCGTCTTCAGCGACCAGCGCAACACGCCCTTCGCCACCGCCTCCGCGAACGCTTCCTTGTCCTTCGGATCCGGCGCGTTGGTGGCCACATGCAGGCGCATCTGCCGCGCGTGGTCGAACGGCGACCCCAGGCACAGCATCTCGCAGTCCTCCCCCGCCCCCAGCCGGTCGCGGAAATACTCCAGCCGGCCGCCCACGGCCAGCGTCGCGCTGGTCAGGATCACGCTCGGAATCTGGCCGAACAGCGCCTCGCGCAGCACCGGCGCCACCTCGATCGGAGCCGAGTGCAGCACCGCCTGCCGGCGCTTGCCCTCCCGCTCGATCCAATAGACATGGTCCGGCAGCGCCTGGCCCAGGAACGCCTCCAGCATCCCGCCCAGCCCCAGTCCGTGGCCCCGCAGGCCGCGCAGTTCCGCGCGCGATTCCTCGTCCTGGTCCTCCAGCTCTTCGATCAGCGTGGCCAGCCGCCCGGACAGCTCGCGCAGCAGCCCGGGCACCTCCGAAGCCACCTCCAGCGGCCCCGGCACCACCTTCTGGCTGTCGCGCGCACCCAGCCCCGCCGCGCGCGGCACCGCGTGGAACAGCTCCGCCACCGCGTCCCACAGGCGCGTCACCGTCTGCGCCGCCGGGCCCGCCCGCAGATAGCCCAGCAGCCCCTTGCCGGTTTCCGGCGTGAACAGCCGCCGCAACCAATGCTCGAACGCATACGGCGAAAGCCGGATGCCCAGATGGTCGCTCGCCGTGTCTTCGACGGTGTGCGCCTCGTCCATCACCACCGCCGCCACGTCGGGCAGGAAGCCGGCCCCCTCGCGCCGCATCGCCAAGTCCGAAAACAGCAGGTGGTGGTTCGCCACCAGCAGATCCGCGTCGTGCATCTGCGCGCGCGCGCGGAACAGGAAGCAGCGCTTGCGCTCGGGACATTTCGCCCCCATGCAGTTGCCGTGCTCCGCGCACACCGCCCCCCACGCCTCCGCCGACGGCTGGCGGCGCAGCTCCTGCGCGCTGCCTTCTTCCGTCCGGTCGGCCCAGGCGCGGATGCGCTCCAGCTCCTCCGCGACGCCATCGGGAAACAGTTCCCGCTGGTGGTTGCGCGCGCGCGCCAAGCGCCGCAGGCACAGGTAGTTCGTCCGTCCCTTCACCAGCACGGCGCGGAACGAAGGCCCCAGCCGCTCCTTCAACAGCGGCAGATCCTTGCCGACCAGCTGTTCCTGCAGGGAGATCGTATGGGTCGACACCATCGCCCGCTGGTTCGTGCGCTTGGCATGCAGGATCAACGGCACGAGATACGCCAAGCTCTTGCCCACCCCGGTGCCCGCCTCCACGACCAGCGGCCGCCCCGATTCCAGCGCGTCCGCCACCGCGCGCGCCATCTCGGCCTGCTGGGGCCGGGCCTCGTATTCGAAATCCCCCTCCGCGATGCCCGCCAGCACGCCGCCCGGCGCGAACGCCGCGGCCGCCACGTCCCGCAAGGGTCGCCCGTCCGCCGCATGTCCGTCTTGGATCGGCGCAATCACCAGCGGCTCCCCCCGGCCATCTTCACGAAGGTCCTCCCCTGCGGCAGACGGGATCCGTCCGCCGCGGATCCACCTTACGGAGCCGCCACCGGCGCCGGAGCTTCGGCCGCCGGAGCTTCGGCCGCCGGCGCCGCCGCGGAAGCTTCCGGCGCCGCGGCTTTCGCCTTCTCCGTTTCCGCCGAAGCCGCCGCCAGCATTCCGTCCAGCTTGATCGTCGCCTTGTTCTTCAGTTCTTGGATGTACTCCGCCGTGATCTTCTGCTGCGCCTGGGACTTCAGCAGGATCACCAAGCGCTCCTTCACCTCGTCGTACGGAAACACTTTCTCTTCCTGATCGCCCGTCGCCCGCACGATGTGATAGCCGAGGGGCGATTCCACCACTTCGCCGATGGCGCCAAGGACTTGCCCATAGACCGCTTCTTCAAACGCCGGCGCTTCGCGCCCGCGCGGCACGACCCCCAGCGCCCCGCCCCGCGCGCGGCTGGGACAATCCGACGCCTCGCCCGCCAACTTCGCGAAATCGGCGCCTTCCAGCAAGGCCTTGCGAATGCCTTCCGCCTTCGCGCGGCGCTCCGCCTTGACCGCCTCGGCGGCCCCTTCCGGAACCCGGACGAGGATGTGGGAGGCCAACCGCCCTTTCGCCTGCGTGAACTCCTCCAGATGCGACTCATAATAGGTCTTCGCCGCTTCTTCCGTCACGGCGTCGATCGCCGCCTGCACCTTGTCCTTCAACACCTTGTTCTTGAACAGGTCCAGCCGCAGATTGGCCTCCAGATCTTCCATCGGCAGGTTCACATCCGCGATCAGCATCGCCAGCGAGTGGCCTTCCCCGAGACCCTTTTCAAGGTCCTGCTTGCCCTTTTCGATCTCCTCGCGCGAAATCAGCACGTTCGACCGGTCCATCTCCGCCTTCACCAGCTGGCGGACCACCAGATTGTCCACCGCCTGCTGCAGCAGTCTCATCTGGACCTCCGGAATCTGGTCCGGCGGCAGGTTTTTCGGCACGTTTGAAAACAGGCGCGAGGCCTCCCGCTGGATCTGCCCGCCGGTGATGCCCACTTGGTCCACCCACACCGCCACATCCGTTTCCTGCGCCGGGCGCGGCTTCACCACCTGCACCTCTTTCTTCCCGCAGCCCGCGGCCAGCACCAGCGCCAACATCCCGATCCATCGAATGAACTGATCCATGTCTTTCCCTTTCCCTATCTCTTGGCAAAATCCTGAATGCCCCCGTATTTTCAATCGAATGCCCTGAAAAGCAAGCCTCAAACCCGCGCGAAAGGCCCCTTCCCGCCTGAAAAAGGGGTTTGCCTTGCCGCCAAAACCTGTATTCTGCCGGGGATCGATCCACCCAGGAAGACCATGAGACCCACCACCACCCTGTTCATCCCCACCCTGAACGAGGAAGACGCCATGCGCGTCATCCTGCCGCAGATCGACCGCGCGTGGGTGGACCAGATCCTGGTGGTGGACGCCTCCACCGACGGCACCGCCGCCTATGCCCGCGAGCAGGGCTGCGAAGTGGTCGTCCAGAAGGAGCTCGGCCTGCGCCACGCCTTCATCGAAGGCTTCCCCCACGTGCGCGGAGACTGGGTCATCACCTTCAGCCCCGACGGCAACTCGCCCCCCCGCGCCATTCCCCTCCTCATCGAGAAGATGAAGGAGGGCTTCGACATGGTGATCGCCTCCCGCTACCTGCCCCCCGCCAAGAGCGCCGACGACGACTGGATGACCGGCTTCGGCAACTGGCTGTTCACCCATTCGATCAATGTCCTGCACGGGCACGCCTGGAGCCGGCCCTACACCGACGCGATGGTCATGTACCGCGCCTACCGCACGAAGCTCTTCTATGAACTGGATCTCCACAAGGAGGAAAGCTACGCCCCCGAGAAGTGGTTCGGCACCATCCTGGGCATCGAGCCGCTCCTCTCCATCCGCGCCGCCAAGCGCAAGGTCCGGATCGGAGAAATCCCCGAGGACGAGCCCGCGCGCATCGGCGGCAAACGCAAATTGCAGCCCTTCCGCTGGGGCGGCGCCTATATGAGCCAAGTCTGGCGCGAGTTGGGGTTCTGGAAGTAAAAAGCGATTCCGCCATGCCCCCCTTCCCCGCCTCGCAGGTCAAACTCACGGCCGGACTGATGGTCCTGTTGGCGGCGCTGACGCTGGGCCTGTTCTGGCCTGCCGTCGGCTATGACTACATCAATCTCGACGACCCGCAATATGTTTTCGGCAACCCCCGCGTGCTCACCGGCTTGACCGCCGACAACATCCGCTGGGCGTTCACGCACGTATATGAAGCCTGGTGGTTGCCGGCGCTGTGGATTTCCTATATGGCGGACGCGACCCTGCTGGGGCCGGAGCCCTGGGGGTTCCATCTGGTCAACATCCTCTTGCATGCGGCCAACGTCTTGCTGCTGTTCTGGGTGCTGGCGCGGTTAACCGGATCGAAGGGGCGCAGCTTTGTCGCGGCAGCTTTGTTCGCTCTCCATCCTCTGCGCATAGAATCCGTGGCATGGATCACCGAACGGAAAGACGTGCTCAGCGGATTCTTCTTCTGCCTGTGCCTGCTGACCTACATCCGCATGGTCGAACGGCCGGGTCGCGCTCGCTTCTGGGCCCTGCATCTTGTGATGCTCCTAGGGCTCATGGCCAAATCCATTCTCGTCGTCCTGCCGTTTCTTCTCCTGTTGCTTGACTACTGGCCCCTCCGGCGCGCGGGAGATCCAGGAGACCGAAGCTCGTGGCCGCGCTGGCGCGCCTTGCTGGCGGAAAAATCCATCCTCTTCGGTCTCTCGGCCATCTTCATCGTGTTGACCCTGCAAACCCATGGCACCATCGGCGAACAAGGGTCGTCGTCCGCCTCGTGGTGGACCCGCGCTTCGCTCGTCGCCCCCAACTATGGAAGCTATCTGGCCCATATCTTCTGGCCCACCCACCTGTCGATCCTGTATCCCACCGATTTTCCATCCCTTCTCCTGCGTCTAGCCGCCCCTCTCGGCCTGATCGGCCTCTCGTTCTTGTTCTGGCGACTTCGCGTCCAGGATCCGGCTCTTCTCGTCGGCTGGCTCTGGTTTCTCGTCGCCCTGTTTCCGGTCATCCGCGGCATCCGCTTCGACGAGCAATCCGCCTTCTCCGACCGCTACACCTATCTGCCCTCGATCGGCCTCTCGCTCATGCTCGTCTTTGCCTTTTCCAGCTGGTTCTCGCACCAGGCCAAGGGGAGGCTGCTTCTTTGGCTGTTGGCCGTCCTGGCGCTGGGCGCCTGCGGAACCCTGACCGCCTACAATCTGCGCTTCTGGCGCGATTCCGACACCCTTGCCCAACGCCTATGGGAGCTGGACCCCGGCAACCCCAATGCCATCACGGCGCGCGGCAACGCCCTCCAAAAACAGGAACGCTGGGATGATGCGCGGGACCACTTCCGGAAAGCGGTGGCCACCTCGCCCTTGAACGCTCGCTACCGGATGCTCCTGGCGCTGGCGCTGGTCAACATGGATCGGCTGCCGGAGGCCTTCGCCGTCCTCGATGAGGGCCTTCGTGCCGCGCCGCAGGAACCGGAACTCGCCTATGCGCTGGGCCTCGCCCATCTGCATGGCAACC
>SABN01000088.1 GCA_009928955.1 Opitutia bacterium
CAGATCGCCCACGGCGAAACCGTCCGCGAAACCGCCAACATGATCTCGTTCCTGACGCAGATCATCGGCATCCGCGACGACATGTTCCTCGGCGCCGGCCACACCTACATGAAGGAAGTCGGCGAAGCCCTCGACGACGGCTTCCAGCAGGGCGTCCTGCCCCAGCGGCCCGGCATCGTCAATCTCCAGTGCGACATCGACCATCCCACGCAGTCCATGGCCGACCTCTGCTGGCTCAAGGAACACTTCGGGTCCCTCGAAGCCCTCCGCGGCAAGAAGATCGCCATGACCTGGGCCTACAGCCCCTCCTACGGCAAGCCCCTCTCCGTCCCGCAAGGCATCATCGGCCTCATGACCCGCTTCGGCATGGACGTCACCCTCGCCCACCCGCAAGGCTATGACCTCATCCCCGACGTCGTCGCCCTCGCCGGCAAGCAGGCCAAGGAAACCGGCGGCTCGTTCCAGCAGGTCGCCTCGATGGAAGAAGCCTTCGCCGGCGCCGACATCGTCTATCCCAAGTCCTGGGCGCCCTATCAGGTCATGCAGAAGCGCACCGACCTGCTCCGCGCCAAGGACCAGGATGGCCTCAAGGTCCTCGAACAGGCCTGCCTCGCCCAGAACGCCAACTTCAAGAACTGGGAATGCGACGAAGCCAAGATGAAGCTCACCAAGAACGGCGAAGCCCTCTACATGCATTGCCTGCCCGCCGACATCACCGACATCTCCTGCAAGGCCGGCGAAGTCTCCGCGAACGTCTTCGAGAAGTACCGCATCCCGACCTACAAGGAAGCCGGCTACAAGCCCTACGTCATCGCCGCCATGATGCTCACCAACCGCATGCAGGACGTGACCGGCACCCTCGCCGACCTCATGGCCTACCCCATGGAACGCGTCCTCGACGTCGCCGCCCTCGCCCCCGCCAAGAAGCCCGCGAAGAAGGCCGCCAAGGCCAAGAAGGCCGTGAAGAAAGCCGTCAAGGCGGTGAAAAAGGTCGCCAAGAAGATCGTCAAGAAGGTCGCCGCCAAGAAGCCCGTCAAAAAGGCCGCCAGGAAGGCCAAGCGGAAATAACCGGGCCCGCGCCTGAACCGAACGCCGCCCCGCAACGGGCGGCGTTTTTTATGCGCCCCATTTTGAATCGCTCATGGGCTCCTGCCGTTTGGACAGGATTTACAAGATCGCTAAGGTAGGGACCGCTCGCCGAGCGGTCCGGGCTGTTCGGTTCCCCCATTCTCAATTCTTAATTCTAAATTCTTAATTGGCGCCACCGCCCACGGCGGCGCCCCCTCCCTGCAGGAACTCGCCGCTCATACCCCCCCTTCTGAATCCTGACTCCTGAATCCTGAATACTTTCCCCCCGGTTGCCCCGCCCCGCATAACCATGCGCCCGCTTCTGCATGCCCGACATGGAAATGCCACATTGACCCGCTCCCGTCCTCGTCCTATCCTGAGCATATGGACGACGTTCCCAAAAATATAATCGATGAACGAAACGTACGGTGAATAAAACTGTTCGGCTTAGGATTTATATGCGCGCAATTGTTTCGCGGATCCGCAATATTGATATTTCCATATGGATAGCACTCGCCTCCCTCTTGCTGTCTATCCCTGCGATCATTCTCTCTGTGTCTCAATGGCGAGCTCAACGGAACTACGACGCCACAAAAGAATTAGTTGAATATCTGGGGGTCCTAGAAGACGCCATTAATGAGAATAAAATGATGCAGGACACGCTCACAACGGTAAACACGAAAAACATCGATCCGATTGAGTTGTCTCTTCTGCGCAAGGAATTGGAAAAGGGGGCCGCCATATATGGCCTTTTTTGGCGCAGTGTTGATAGTAGCCCAAAGGAAGAAATAAAGGATAGCGATGCCGCTAACAGGCACTTACTTACAGGGCTGATTCGCCAAACCTCTAAGAGAACCCGAAATCTCTACAATCGAACTATATACAAGGCACATACTAAAATACCACCAACACTAGACACCGACAAACCGGTTGCAGGGCACCCTCCACAAGGTGTCGGGACCCCTGAACCGTGAAGGGGGCCTAACCAACTTCAGCCATAAGGTCTGGGCATAGAAGAGATGGATGGCGCACTCACCAGAAAACAGGTATGATTCGTAAATGAAAGTTATTGATCTATTTTCAGGTGCAGGCGGCCTTTCGCTCGGGCTACAATCGGCCGGTGCGGAGCTCGTGGCCTGTGTCGAAAAGAACAGAGACGCATGCGAGACTCATGCAAAGCATTCCCCGAATTGTGAGCACTTCCAGTGCGACATACGCGAAATAGACTTCGCTCGTTACAAGGGTAAGGTAGATGTTGTCGCTGGTGGCCCACCCTGCCAACCGTTTTCTCTCGGGGGGCTACGAAAGGCGAATAAAGACAGAAGGGACATGATTCCTGAGTTCATCCGCTGCTTGAATGAGGCCCACCCAACTGCATTCATCATGGAGAACGTACCGGGTCTCATCACAAGGCAAACCCGACCGTATTTCGACTCGGTACTATCCAAATTGTGCGCCGCAGGCTACCATCTTAATTGGGCAGTCCTGCATTCAGCGGACTATGGTGTGCCTCAGAAAAGGAGACGTTTGTTCGTTCTAGGGATTCGTGACGGTCTGTTGCTTTTCCCCAAGCCAACACATGGCCCTAACTGTTCCAAGTCCCACATCAAAAGCTTTGATGTAATAGGATTACAACCGACAGGAGTGTCACCCAATTGTCCCGTGAAGTATGCTCGGTATCCTGATCTTCGTCCGAGTCCATACGCTGGTCACATCTACAATGGCGGGGGCCGGCCAATAGATCCCAATTCTCCCTGTCACACAATCTTGGCCTCCTCCGGGGGTTATAAAACTCATTGGATAGACACCCAAGGAATCGCCCCCATTTACCATGCCCACCTATTGAATGGCGGCAAACCATGGGAGGGCGAGGTTCCAGGTGCGCGGCGGTTGAGTGTAGAGGAGTGTGCCCGAATCCAGACGTTTCCCGCTGAACTTGAATTTTCCGGGTCAAGGTCTTCTCAATATACTCAGGTTGGAGATGCCGTGCCCGTAATTCTGGCTCAAGCAGTTGCTGGCGCTGTCTTCTCACAACTATCGACCTCCCGTGCTGGCAGTCAATATCTTGAGCCTGACCAGGAAGTGTCTCACCACCAAACAAGGCTTGCCATATGAGAAATGGATACGTCGAATTATCCGTTTCGGATATTCTAACTCGCTTAGACGAATTGTGCAAAGGGCAACCTATTGGTGACTTGCCAAGCAATATAACCAGAAAGATTTTTGATGATTTGATAGTTGCCGAGAGGGGTAGCGTTCGTCTTGCGGCTGTTTTTCTTCTCGCGTATAGCGTTCGGGCTAAGCGTTGGAATTTTAAGAGTGTGCCAATTGGGATTCGGGGAAAATACGGCGACAAGCGTCTCGCTGCGGCTCTAACCGAGAGGCATGTCACGCTTCATCAGGGCATTACTGCATTTGGCGAGAATCTGGGATGGAAAGGCAATGTCCGAAATGTGAACCTTTCAAGAGATCCTCGTTTCCGGACATTTATTGCGGCAATAATGACGCTCGATCAAGTAACCCTCACTCAGCTTCGCGAATATGCTGTTTACAAACTTTTTGAGTCTCGCGTGATTCCAAGGGCATTGCCACCGTTGCCCCGCGGATACCTGACCTATGCTCGCGCTCTTCTTTTGTGTGAAAAGCTCCTCGCACTCCCATCAGAGGGGCACATTCAGCAATTTCTCGTTGCAGGCTTCCTTAAGGCGCATCGCCAGCGTTTCGGGCATGATGTGACCACTCATCACCCTCACGCATCTGACACATTTGACGCTAAGGCAGGCGATATTGAAGAGTTTCGCGAGGGCGCTCTAATAGCTGCATACGAAGTAACAGTGCGAGACGACTGGAAAAATCGGCTTCCCGACTTCGAGAGAAAGGCATCCACTGCGGGTCTACAGAAGTATGCAATCTTTGCGTCTCGAGTGCATGATGACGAACGCCTTGCCTCTGCCGCCGCTCTCCTCGATTTTCTTGGCAAGAGAACAATTGATATAGCGGTAGTCGACATCCGCGACTTTTTCGCCGTATTTTGTTCGGAATTACGGGCTGACGAGATTCAGTTTGCGCTAAATCAGACCTACGAATATCTGATGAATCCAAAGCTCTGTGGCAAGCAAGATTTCCTCGATCTTTTCGCCGAAACTACAGGCTCATGGATGGATGCCCAACAATCGGCAGCTCACTTACGCGCGGCACGCCGCAGGCCTCGCGCCAAAAAGCCGCGACGTAGGTAAAAGAACACACATGAAACCCAAATGCATCCTTGCGGCGATTTCCATTGCCCTCGCTCTGCTATTCTTTCAGGGGTGCGCCCCCAAACCGCAACAGAACCGCACCGTCGTGGGAATCGATGTCGGCCACGGGAGCGATTGGCCGGGTCTGGTCGAGACCCTCGCTGCGAACGGCTACACCTCCATCGCCCTGGATCAGCCCCTGGATTCGGCGGCCCTGGAAAAAATCGGCATTCTGTTGATTGCGGCGCCGGGTTCGACGTACGCGCCGGCCGAAGTGAACGCCATCCGCCGCTTCGTCAAATCCGGCGGCGGCCTGGTCTGCGCCGGACAAGCCTGGTCGTGGACCTACAAAGAGTATGGCAACAAGCCCATCGACACCTATCCGCTGAACGTCCTCGGGCGCCGGTTGAAGTTTTGGGTGACGGAAAACAACGTGGGCGCCCCCGTGGAATTGGGCACCGCGATCATGGCGGACATCGACGGCGTGGAGCGATCCGACTGGTGGCCATCCGAAGTCAGGGTTGACGACAAAAGCGGCAAGCCGATCCTGAAAGACGAGAACCACAAGACCATCGGGGCCCTGCAAAGCCACGGCCGCGGAAAAATCGTCGTCTACGGGCACGACGGGATCCTGAAAGACAACCCGCGGATCTTGGTCAACAGCGTGAACTTCGTTGCGGGATTTCCCTGACCCGCGCCTGTTCGGTGAAGAAAATGATGAAACGGGCAATGATATTCCTCCTTGCGATGGCGGCAATAACCGCCTTCATAGGAATATTGTTTGGCGTTATCGTCTGCGCACCCGAGCCATGGCAAACCCGACCGTGGACAATGTGGGAACGCAGCGCTCAAGTCCTTCTTTTAATACTTACTTGGCCAATATTGGCCATGTACGCGATGCTCAAGTATTTTTCGTGGGAAATACCCGACAACATCGCCGCCCCACTGCACATTTTTCTGTTTATACTCAGCGGCGCCTTTTGGGCGCTTGTGATTGACGTGGTATGGAACAGAATAAAGAAAAAATAGCACCGAAAAATCGATTGCAGTCTGCGACCCGCACGTTGTCGCCATGCCATCGCTTTTGCACGCTGCGATCGCTATTCTACGTCCGTGGGTCGAGGCTGAAGCGTGACGATTAGCGGTCCCCTTTTTCAGCCGGATACGCGGCGGGATTTTCGCGGACCGCAAGCGGCTTTTCTGCGTCTTTCGCCCGGGGTTCGGCTTTTCTGAGCGACAAGGCCAGTTGGTATAAATCCTCCAAGCGTTTCAAACGCCGATTGAGGGCGGGTTCGGACATGTCGGGATCCAGCCGGTGTTTGGGGAAATCATCCATCGGCGTCCCCTTCTCCAAGTTGAAGATGATCGATATCAGCCAAATCCTGGGGACGTGCGGCGGCCTTCTTCATCTGAAGCAACCCGTGGCGGGACACGACGAAGATGTCGCGTCCCTCCCAGCGATACGTCTGCCGCCCCTTCCAAACCGCTTGCAGGGAGTCGTCCATCTCGATCAGGTCCAGCACCAGATAATCCTCGCCTTCGAAATGGACCACGCGATGGACGATGCAGTGGTTCGCTTGTCCGGCGTGAAACGCCATCGGTTCCGGGTTTGCATAGCCAAAACCTGCGTCCCGAAGCGCGGTTTTGCATCTGGCCACGTCGGAGGGCAGAACCAGCAAATCGATGTCGTCGGTCAAGCGTGGATACCCATGGATCACCACAGCCAATCCACCGCAGATGGCATAGGGAATGCCCGCTGCGTTAAGGGCATCCACGGCACGAATGAGCTCTTCCCGGATATTCATCTTCCGGCAGTATAACCGCCGTCGCCACGGCTAGGCAAGCCACGCCGAAAAGGCGGGCCGCTCCTGTTGGCCCTGCGCCGGCGATTTGCCGCGAAATAGCCGTTTGCCGCCGCCCCCGCTTCTGCTAGGCTTGGGCTTGCCGTCACGCGAACGGGCACAACCGGAGGATGGAATGCAGATCGTCGCCTTTGATTTCGCCGCCAAGCAGGAGCGAACCCTCGCCGAGGGCGAACGGCCGACGCGCCCCGCCGACAACCTTTTCTACTGGATCATCGCCGGCCCCGGAGATGCGGCCGAGTTGCCGGACCTGCTCGGCAAGCTCGGTGCCAGCCCCGTCACCGCCGCGCTGCTGCAAGGCCCGCAGCCGGAAGCCCACTACGAACTCTACGACGATGCCATCCACTTCACCCTGTCGGAATGCCGCATCGACGGCGCCACCCTGAAATCCGACGTGCTGGCCTTCCTGCTGGGCGAGAACTTCCTCGCCACGTACCTGGCCGCCCCCTCGCCCGTCATGGACAAGATCCAACGGATCTACCGCGAGGATTTCCGCAAGTTCGCGCGCTCCTCCGGATTCCTGCTCTATGAACTGGGCTCGCACCTGCAGGAATCCTATCGCCGCCTCTTCCAGCACTACACGACCGAAGCCGAGCGCGTCCAGCTCCGCCTCTTCGGCAAGATCACCGACGACATTTTCGCGGAAGTGGCCGACCTGACGGGCGACATCCTCGCCTTCCGCCGCACCGTGCTGGCGGCGCGCGACCTCTTCAACGAGCTCGCCATGCGCAAGTCCGCGTTCGTCGCCGAAAGCACCCAGCCGTCGCTGGACATCCTGTCCGACCGCATGGAGCGGATGGGCGCCAACATCGCCGTCACCCGCAGCGTGCTCAACGAGACGCTCAACCTCTATATGGGCATGGTCAGCCACCGCACGAACCGGATCGTGACCCGGCTCACCATCCTCAGCATGATCTTCCTGCCGCTGAGCTTCCTCGCCGGCGTCTACGGCATGAACTTCGAGGTCCTGCCCGAACTCGGCTGGCGCTACGCCTATCCCGCCTTCTGGATGATCGTCGCCGTCTTCGTGACGGCATTCGTGGCGTTCGCCCGCCGGAAAAAGTGGATCTGAACCCCGGCGCGCATGGAGTTGGCCAAGACGGCCGCGCGATCGCGACGATGAACGGCGCAACGCCGAGGGTCCGGCCGGGGCCGGAACCGCATCAAAAATCGATGCGCTGGATATGGAAAATGGCTTTGCCGCTCGAGAGCCCCTCCCGCTGGGCGGCATCCCGGGCCCGGACGCTCCACGTATAGGAGGCGGTCGTGCCGAACCGGCTGGAGGACGAGGTGTTTTCTACGATGAAATCGCGGCCGTTCATCGTGTAGACATAATCCACCGCCCCGGGCACCGGCGTCCACTGGCAGGTCACGACCAGATACGGCTTGCGGGGGGTCGTGTGGAAAACCGTCCCGTTCGCCGGAGCCACCTTCTGTGGAGCGGCCAGCTGCGGCGCCACGTCGGGACCCGCCTCCTCTTCGGCATCCGCGGCGTCAACGGCCGCATCGTCCGCATCGTCCGCCGCCACCGTATTGGTGACGACCACGAAGGTGGTTTGCCCGTCCGACGTCACGGCGTTGGTCACGACGGTCGCGCCGCTTTCGCTGGAATCCGCCTCATCGTCGTCGCTGCAGCCTGCGGCCAGCAATAGCCCAATAACCCATGCCCCGCCGAGGCCCCAGCTGATCCTTTTCATCGCGCCCATGGATTTCCTCCCGTTGCATGTCTCCACCGCTGGCTAGGATAAAAGGTCGTTTTCATGATGACAAGAACAAGATTCGACTTTCTGCGCCGGGTTCGCCCGCCGCCGCGAAATTCCGCGCTTTCCCGGTCGCCGCCCATGCGCTATCCTGCCCCCATGCTGACGCTGTTGAGAGTGAAGAATCTCGCCCTGGTGGAGGAAGCCAGCGTCCCGTTCGAGCCGGGGCTGAACATCATCACCGGCGAAACCGGCGCGGGCAAATCCATCCTCATCGGCGCGCTCTATCTCCTGCTGGGCGAACGCGCCGACACCTCCGCCGTCCGCGCGGGCGAATCGCTATGCCTCGTCGAGGCGACCTTCCACCTCGAAACCCCCACAACCGTCAACGCCCTGCTGGAGGAAGCCGGGCTGGAGCCGTGCGCCGACGGACAGCTCATCCTGCGCCGCACGGTCAAGGCCGCCGGCGGCGGCCAGGCGTTCGTCAACGACACCCCCGTGACCCTGCCTCTCCTCAAGCGCCTCGGCGCCGTCCTGGTGGACCTGCACGGCCCGCACGACCACCAATCGCTGTTCCAACCCGCCAGCCAGCTCGACATCCTCGATGCCTACGCCCGCGCCGAGAAGGAACGCGCGCCCTACGCCGCCGCCTTCGAGAAATTCCAAACGCTCCTCGCCCGCCGCGAGGCGCTCTCCGCCGACGTCGGCGACCTCGCCGCGCAGATCGATCTCCTCGCCTACCGCGTGAAGGAGATCGAGGAAGCCGCGCCCGTCGAAGGCGAAGAGGACAAGGTCCGCGCCGAGCAGCAAACCGCCGGCAACGCGCAGCGCATCCTGGAGCTGGGCCAACTCTTCGTGCAGGCGGCCACGGAAGACGAGCAATCGGCGCTCGCCCTCCTTGCCCCCGCCCGCAAGGCGCTGGAAGAGCTCGCCCGCCTCATGCCCGCCGCCAAGGACTGGCCCGACGAACTGCGCGTCCATACCGACGCCATCGCCTCCCTCTCCGGTTCCATCCAGCGCGAGCTGTCCTTGGTCGATTCCGACCCCGCGCGCCTCGAATGGCTCGACGACCGGCTGGCCACCTACGACAAGCTCAAGCGCAAGTACGGCCCGAAATTGGAGGACATCCTCCAGACGCTGGAAACCTCGCAGGCGCGCCTGAAGGACCTGCGGAGCCGCGACCAGCAGAAGGCGGCCGTCGCCAAGGAAATCGCCGCCACCGAGAAGGAATTGCAGACGCTCGGCGCGGCCTTGCGCAAGCGCCGCGCCGCCGCCGCCGAGAAGCTCGCCCCCGCCATCACGGCCGAACTCAAGGCGCTCGGCTTCGAGCATGGCGCCTTCGCCGTCCAGCTCGCCCCCGCCGAAGCGCCCGCCGCTTCCGGCCTGGACCAGATCGAATTCGGCTTCGCCCCGAACGTGGGCGAGCCGATGCGTCCCCTGCGCGCCATCGCGTCGTCGGGCGAGATTTCGCGCGTCATGCTCGGCATCAAGGTCGTCCTCGCCGACGCCGACCAGATCCCCCTGCTGGTGTTCGACGAGATCGACGCGAACGTCGGCGGCGAAACCGCCCACGCCGTCGGCCGGAAATTGGCGCAAGCCGCGCAGCGGCGGCAAGTCATCGCCATCACCCATCTGCCCCCCGTCGCGGCCTGCGGCGCCCACCACCACGCCGTGCGCAAATCGGTCCGGGATGGCCGCACGCATACGCACGTCGTGCCGCTGGATCCGTCCGCGCGCATCGAGGAGCTGGCGCGCATGCTCGGGGGGCGCGACACCACCAGCGTGGCCCTGCGCCACGCCGCCGAACTGCTCGAGGCGGCTCAGCGGCGCTGAGCCGCTTCGATTCCGCCGGGACGCCTCACGAGGGGATGAATTCCGCCATGCGCATGCCTTCGCGCTGGCGCGCCGCCCGGAAGGCGTTGCGGAGGGTTTCCTTCACCTCCGCCGGATGGAGGATGCCGGCCAGCTCCAACCGCGGCGCGGTGTCGTCGGTGGACAGCACCACGACGCTCCCCACGCCGAGCAGGCGCTGGATGAATCCCTGGCTCAGGGTGACATCCTTCACGCGGAACAGCTCGACTTCCTCCAGATGTTTGGCGACGAGCCCCTTCTGCGCGAACAGGCGCTGCGTGGTGAGCCGATAGCGCGTCGCCGCGGTCCGGTACCACACTCCCAGCAGCAGGAACAAGCCGATCCCGACCGGCAGCAGCACGAAGCCCCAGAAGATCCGGCCCGGAAACGCGCGGGCCGCCGGCTTCAGCTCGAACAGGGTCTGCTCTTCCGCCGGCATCGGCGGCACGGCGGCTTGCATGGGGTCGGTCATATGTTCTCCCTTGTCAACGTTCGCTTGTTTTCGCCGCCAGCTCGCGCGCAAAGACCGGCAATTGCGGGTCGCGCGCGCCCATCACCAAAATCGTGTCGCCGGCGCGCGCCGCGCGCGCCAATTCGGGGCCCAGGCGCGCATAGGAATCCGCCAAGGCCGCGGCCGCGCCGCGCGCCTGCAGCCGCGCCACCAGCGCATCGGAATTCACCGAGCGGTCGGTGGTCCCGCCCGCGTCGTACACGGGCAGGATCCACAGGCGGTCGCCCGCGCGGCAGACCGCTGCGAACGCGTCCGTCAGCGGCTCCATCATCTCCCGCAGCGGACGGAATCCATGCGGACGCCAAACGCCCAGCACGCGGTTGTCCGGCGCGGAGACCGCGGTCCACGCCGCCGCCAGTTTCGCCGGATTGTGCCCGTAGTCGTCCACCACGCGCACGCCCCCGCCCGCATCCACGCGCTCCAGCCGCCGCTGGATGCCGCCGAAGCGCGCAAGCGCTTCCGCGATCTTCTCCGGCGCGTATCCCAGTTGCGCGCACAGCTCCGCGGCCAGCAGCGCGTTCCACGCGTTGTGCGCGCCGGGCTGCCGCACCGCGAGCCGCAACCCGCGCCACGCCACCGAAAATCCGTCCGCCGTCCGTTCCGGCTCCGCCGCGACTTCGACGATCCGGGCTTGCTGCGCCCCCAGCGTGGCGGCCACGCCCGCGCCGCACACGAGGCCGCGCCGCACCTGCGCCGCGTAGGCGCGGAACAACTCCTCCACCTCCGCCAGCGTGAAGTGGTCCTGCGAGATGTTGGTCAGCACCGACCACTCCGGATGGAAATTCAGCAGCGAACGGTCGCTCTCGTCCACTTCGATCACCCAGGGCGCGTCCGCGCCGCCGCGCCGCACGTTGCCGACGCGCCGCGCAGCGGCCCAATCCACCAGCGCGCCGCCGTTGACGACGGTCGGATCCGCGCCCAGCTGCTCCAGCGTCCAGCCCAGCATGCCCGCCGTCGTGGTCTTGCCCGCCGTCCCCGCCACCGCCAGCACCGGGCGGCCTTGCGCCAGCTCCGCCAGCACCGCCGCGCGGTGGCGCAGGGGCACGCCGTGGGCTTTCGCCGCGCTGAAATCCGGATTCCCCTCTTCGATCGCCGTGCTGTAGACCACGGCCTCGGTGCGCGCATCGATGGCGGAGCCGTCCTGCTTCGCCAGCTCCACGCCCCCGGCGCGCAGCGCGGCGAAGATCGGCAGGGGGAACCCTTGGTCGAAGTAGCGGTCGGACCCCGTCACCCGCGCGTGCGTCCAGCAAAGCGCCTGCGCCAGCGCGCTCAT
>SABN01000089.1 GCA_009928955.1 Opitutia bacterium
TAGTAGCAGCCCAGCGCGATGTCCTGCGTCGGCGTCGTGATCGGCTTGCCGCTCGACGGCGAGAAGATGTTGTTCGGCGCCAGCATGATCAGCTTGCTTTCCATCTGGGCCTCGATGGACAGCGGCACGTGGACGGCCATCTGGTCGCCGTCGAAGTCGGCGTTGTACGCCGTGCAGACGAGCGGATGGATGCGGATGGCTTCGCCTTCGATCAGCACCGGCTCGAACGCCTGGATCGACAGGCGGTGCAGCGTCGGCGCGCGGTTCAGCATGACCGTGTGGCCGCGGGTCACCTCCTCGAGGATGTCCCAGACCTGGTCCTCCTCGCGCTCGATCATCTTCTTCGCGCTGCGCACCGTGTGCACCACGCCCATCGCCTTCAGGCGGCGGATGATGAAGGGCTCGAACAGGACCAGCGCCATCTTCTTGGGCAGGCCGCACTGGTTCATGCGCAGGTTCGGCCCGATCACGATCACGGAACGGCCCGAATAGTCCACGCGCTTGCCCAGCAGGTTCTGGCGGAAGCGGCCCTGCTTGCCCTTGAGCATGTCGCTCAGGGACTTCAGCGGGCGGTTGCCCGCGCCGGTCACGGCGCGGCCATGCCGGCCGTTGTCGAACAGGGCGTCGACGGCCTCCTGCAGCATGCGCTTCTCGTTGCGGACGATCACGTCCGGCGTCTTGAGCTGCAGCAGGTTCTTGAGGCGGTTGTTCCGGTTGATGACGCGGCGGTACAAATCGTTCAGATCGCTCGTCGCGAAGCGGCCGCCCTCGAGCGGCACCAGCGGGCGCAGGTCCGGGGGGATCACCGGCAGCACCTGCAGGACCATCCACTCCGGCCGGGTGTGGCTGGTGCGGAACGAATCCAGGATCTTCATCCGCTTGGTCAGCTTCTTGCGCGTCTGCTTGCTGCGGGTGTTCTCCATCTCGGTCTCGAGCTGCTCCAGCTGCTCCTCGAGCTCGATCTTGGCCAGGATGTCCCGGACGCCCTCGGCGCCCATGCGGGCCACGAAGGTCTCCCCGTACTTGTCCAGCGCCTCGCGGTATTCATCCTCGTTGAGCAGCTGGCGCTGCTGCATGGGGGTGTCGCCCGGATCCACCACGATGTAATCTTCGTAGTAGAGCACCCGCTCGAGCTCGCGGGAGCTCATGTCCAGCACCGCGGCCAAGCGGCTCGGCGCGCACTTGAAGAACCACAGGTGCGAAACCGGCACCGCCAGCTCGATGTGGCCCATCCGCTCGCGGCGCACCCGCGCCAGCGTCACCTCGACGCCGCACCGGTCGCACACGATGTTCTTGTGCTTGATGCGCTTGTACTTCCCGCACGAGCACTCCCAGTCCTTCGTGGGACCGAAGATCCGCTCGCAGAAGAGGCCGCCCTTTTCCGGCTTGAAGGTGCGGTAGTTGATCGTCTCCGGGTTCTTGACCTCCCCGTGGCTCCAGGACCGGATCGTCTCCGGCGAAGCCAAGGTGATGGTCACGTAGTCGAATCCGGGATGGGATTCCGTCTCGAAAATCGGCTTGGCAGGAACGTTGTTTTCCACCGGGGGCCTCCTCTATCTCAAAGGTTCATCATTCGGGTCGCGATCGCGGCGCGGTTCAGGCTTCTTCTCGGCGCTGCACGCGGATGTCCAAAGCGAGGCTCTGGATTTCCTTCATCAGCACGTTGAACGATTCCGGCACGCCCGCTTCCAGGGAATTGGTTCCCTTGACGATCGATTCGTAGATGCGGGTGCGGCCGGCCACGTCGTCGCTCTTGACCGTGAGCAGCTCCTGCAAGGCGTAGGCGCAGCCATAGGCTTCCATGGCCCACACCTCCATTTCGCCGAAGCGCTGGCCGCCGTACTGCGCCTTGCCGCCCAGCGGCTGCTGGGTCACCAGACTGTAGGGGCCGACGGCGCGCGCATGGATCTTGTCGCTCACCAGATGGTGCAGCTTGAGCATGTAGATCACGCCCACCACCACGCGCTGGTCGAACGGCTCGCCCGTGCGCCCGTCGTAGAGCACCGTCTTGCCGTCGTCCGGAAGACCGGCCTTCTTCATCAGCTTCCAGATCTCGGATTCGGGGCAGCCATCGAACACCGGGCTGGCCGCATGCAGGCCCAGCACCTTGCAGGCGATGCCCAGATGCGTCTCGAGCACCTGCCCCACGTTCATGCGCGACGGCACGCCCAGCGGGTTCAGCACGATGTCCACCGGCGTCCCGTCCGGCATGAAAGGCATGTCCTCCTCGGGCAGGACGCGCGCCACCACGCCCTTGTTGCCGTGGCGGCCCGACATCTTGTCGCCCACGCTCAGCTTCTTCTTGCTGGCGATGTAGACCTTCACCTGCTTGATGATGCCCGTCTCGGCCTCTTCGCCGCTCTCGAGGCGCAAGGCCATGTTCTCGCGGTCGTCCTTCAGCTGCGCGAACTTCGAGCTGTACTCGCCGATGATGTTGCTGATCTTCTGCTGGATCGGGCTCGGATCGATCGCGATCACGTCGTAGGCCGCCGCCAGCTTGCGCAGCAGCGTCTTGGTGATCTTGCGGTTGGCGGGGATGATGATCTCGCCCGTCTCGCCGTTCACCACGTCCAGCGGGATCTTCTCGCCCAGCAGGATGTTCGACAACGCGTCCGTCAGGTTCTCGGTGATCTCCGACTCGCGCTTGTCGAACTCCTCCAGCATCTGCTTCTGCTGCTTCCGGCGCTCGTTCGCGCTCATCTTCGTGCGCTGCGGCAGGTCGCGGGACGTGGTCTTCACGTCCATCACGATGCCATAGGTCCCGCTCGGGACCGTCAGCGAGGTGTCGCGGACCTCCGCGGCCTTCTCGCCGAAGATCGCCCGCAGCAATTTCTCCTCCGGCGCCAGCTCGGTCTCGCTCTTGGGCGTGATCTTGCCGACCAGGATGTCGCCCGGCTTCACTTCCGCGCCGATGCGCACCACGCCGTCCATCCCGAGGTTCTTCAGGGCTTCCTCGCCCACGTTCGGGATGTCGCGCGTGATCTCCTCGGGCCCCAGCTTCGTGTCGCGGGCGCCGCACTCGAACTCCTCGACGTGCACCGACGTGAACACGTCCTCGGACACGAGGCGCTCGTTGAGCAGGATCGCGTCCTCGAAGTTGTAGCCGCACCACGGCATGAACGCCGCCAGCACGTTGCGCCCCAGCGCCAGCTCGCCGCCGTCCGTCAGCGGCCCGTCCGCCAGCACGTCGCCCTTCTTGATCTTCTGGCCCTTCTTGACGATCGGGTGCTGGTTGATGCAGGTGCCCGCGTTCGAGCGGGTGAACTTGCGCAGCTCGTAGGACTGGTATTCGTCCTGCGGCGTCTTCTTGGTCGGCGCCGAGCCGTCCTTCGACACCACGATGCGGTCCGCCGCCACGTAGGCCACCTTGCCCGCCTCGCGGGCGATGCTCATCACGCGGCTGTCGCGGGCCACGCGGGCCTCGACGCCCGTCGCCACGTACGGAGCCTCGGCGCGCAACAGCGGCACCGCCTGGCGCTGCATGTTCGCGCCCATCAGCGCGCGGTTGGCGTCATCGTGCTCCAGGAACGGGATCAGGCCCGCCGCCACCGAAACGACCTGCTTCGGCGACACGTCCATGTAGTTGGCCCGGCTCGCCTCGACCTCGAGGAACTCCCCGCGCCAACGCGCCGCCACCGTCTCGCGGGCGAACGACCCGTCCGGATTCAGGGGCGCGTTCGCCTGCGCGATCACGTAGTTCTCTTCCTGGTCCGCGGTCAAGTAATCGATGACCGTCGCGGACACCTTGCCGCCCACCACGCGGCGGTACGGCGTCTCGATGAAGCCGAACTCGTTCACGCGGGCGAACATCGACAGCGACGAGATCAGGCCGATGTTCGGCCCTTCCGGCGTTTCGATCGGGCAGATGCGGCCATAGTGGGAGGAATGCACGTCGCGGACTTCGAAGCCCGCGCGCTCGCGGCTCAGGCCGCCCGGCCCCAGCGCGCTCAGGCGCCGCTTGTGGGTCAGTTCGGCCAGCGGATTCGTCTGGTCCATGAACTGCGACAGCTGGCTGCGGCCGAAGAAATCGCGGATCACCGCGGCCAAGGCCTTGGGATTGATCAGCTTCTGGGGGGTCAGCTTCTCCGCCTGCTGGTCGAACACCGTCATGCGCTCGCGCACCAGGCGTTCCGTGCGGGCCAAGCCCACGCGGCACTGGTTCTCCACCAGTTCGCCCACCGTGCGGATGCGCCGGCTGCCCAAATGGTCGATGTCGTCGATCGTCCCCTCGCCCCCGCGGAGGTTGATCAAATATTTCACCGCCGCCACGAAATCCTCTTTTTCCAGCACCCGGCTCTCGTTCTTGGGGTCGAGGCCCAGCTTCTGCTGGATCTTGTAGCGGCCCACGCGGCCCAGATCGTACCGGCGCGGATCGAAGAAGATCCGCTTCAGCAGCTGGCGCGCGTTCGAGGTCGTCGGCGGATCGCCCGGGCGCAGCTTGTGGTAGATGTCTTTCAGCGCGTCGTCGGCGCTGGCCGACGGATCCTTGCGCACGCTCTTCAGCAGCAGGCCCTCGTCCCAGGAGACGTTGACCACTTCCAGCGACCCGATGCCCGCCGCTTGCAGCTGCTTCAGCAGGTCCTTCGTGACCGGCTCGAACTTCTTGACCAGGATGCTCTGGCTGTCGGCGTCCACCACGTCGGTCTTCACCACGCGGTGCTCCAGCTGCTCGGCCTTGGCCTTGGCCACGTCGAGCTTCTCGAACGCGTAGAACAGGCCCAGCAGCTCCTCGTCGGTGCCGTAGCCCAGCGCCCGGAGGAACGTCGTCGCCAGGAATTTCCGGCGGCGTTTCTTGCGGTCCAGATAGATGTTCAGCAGATCGGAGGTGTCGAACTGCACCTCCACCCACGAGCCGCGGTCCGGGATGATCCGGAACGAGTGCAGCAAGGTGCCGTTCGCATGGACCGACTGCTCGAAGCAGATGCCCGGCGAGCGGTGCAGCTGGCTCACGATCACCCGCTCGGCGCCGTTGACGATGAAGGTGCCCTGCTCGGTGATCAAAGGCACTTCGCCCATGAACACCGTCTCCTCGCGCACTTCCGCCTGGTTCTTCAGGCGGAAGGTCACGTGCAGCGCGGCCGTGTGCGATTCGCCTTCCTTCAGGCTCTCAAAGGCCGACTGCTTCGGCGGCGTGATCTCGTACTTGACGAAGTCCAAGGTGCAGTTTCCATCGTAGCTCTCGATGGGAAACACCTCCCGGAACACGGCCTGCAGACCCACGGCCCGGCGCTTGGTCGGCGAGGCTTCCATCTGCAGGAATTCGCGATAGGACCGGGTCTGGATCTCGATCAGATCCGGCAGCTCGATCACATCCGACAACTGGCCAAAATTGATTCTCTCAACCATCCGGGTCACCTATTGTTCAAGGGGGGAAACCACATAAACCAAAAGACGGGCACACCCCGGGCGCGCTGGAAGCGCCCCGGGGCGGCCGTCACACGACATGTAGGGGACTACTTGATGGTGACCGTGGCGCCGGCGGCCTCGAGCTGCTTCTTGACCTTCTCCGCCTCGTCCTTGGCGACGTTTTCCTTCACCGGCTTCGGGGCGCCCTCGACCAGGTCCTTGGCTTCCTTCAGCCCCAGGCCCGTGATCGCGCGGACTTCCTTGATGACGGCGATCTTCTGCGCGCCGGCACCCGTCAACTCCACCGTGAATTCCGTCTTCTCTTCCGCAACGGCGGCGGCGGCGGCCGGAGCGGCCGCGGCGGCCACCGGGGCGGCCGCGGAAACGCCCAGGCGGGTTTCCAGCGCCTTCACCAGCTGGGACAGCTCCAAGACGGAAATCGTCTCGATCCAGTCCACAAATTCCGCCATCTTTCCTTCGAGTTTCACTTCATCGCTCATGGGTTATGATCTCCTGATCCTTGTTTTTTTAAATCCGTGATGGGTTCGGTTCCGCCCTGTGCCTAGGCGGCGCTCTTCTTGTCCGCGACGGCCTTCAGCACATACACCAGGCTCGCCAGTTTTTGGCTCATCACGCCAACCAAATTCGACATCGGGGCCGCGATCGTGCCGACCAGCATGCCCTGCAGGACCTTCTTCGGAGGCATCGTGGCCAGCGCCTCGATGTCCGCGGCCGTCAGCGCCGCGCCATCCAGCTGGCCCAGCTTGACCACGGGGACCTTGTTGTTCCCCTTGATGAACTCGCGCAGCGCCTTCGCCGTCGCGGCCACGTCGCCCGCGCCGTACACGAGGGCCGTGGGGCCCTTCAGCCCGGCCTCGATGCCCGCATAGTCCAATTCCTTCGCCACCACGCGGAACAGGCGGTTCGGCACCACCTGGAACCGGGCGCCCGTCTCGCGCAGCTTCCGCCGCAACGAGGCCGTCTTCGCCGTGTCCATCCGCGTGAAATCGGTCAGGATCGCAAACGAAGCGCCCGCGAGCTGCTCCTTGATTTCCCTGACAATCGCCTCTTTTTCCGGTCTCATCGTCGTGTCTCCAATCCTGTGGGGGGGGGCTAGGCCGTCTCGCGGGGGTCCAGCCGGAGCCCGGGGCCCATGGTCGAGGTGATCGTCGCGCGCTTGATGAACAAGCCCTTCGTCGCCGCGGGGCGGGCCGAGTTGAGGCCATCCACCACCGCCCGGCAGTTGCCCTGCAGGGCCGCCACTTCGAACGACAGCTTGCCGAAGGGAACCATCACGTTCCCGTTGCGGTCCATGCGGAATTCCACGCGGCCGGCCTTGCAGGCCTTCACCGCCGCCGCCGTGTCGTCGCTGACCGTGCCGGTCTTGGGATTGGGCATCAGGCCGCGGGGGCCCAGCACCTTGCCCAGCTTGCGGACCTCCTTCATCGCGTCCGGCGTGGCCACCGCCACGTCGAAATCGGTGAACCCGCCCGCCACCTGGGCGATCATGTCCTCGTAGCCCACGAGATCCGCGCCCGCCGCGCGGGCCGCGTCGGCCGCCGGACCGTTCGCGAACACCAGCACCCGCACCGTCTTGCCCGTTCCGTTCGGCAAGGTCACCGTGCCGCGGACGGCCTGGTCGCTCTTGGTCGGATCCACGCCGAGACGGAAGGCGATCTCCGCCGTCGCGTCGAACTTCGTCGTCGGATTGTCCTTCAGGAACCGGATCGCGCCCTCGATGGTGTAGAGGGTCTCCCGGTCCACCTTGGACGCCGCCTTCTTGTATTTTTTACCGTGAAATGCCATGGCTGCGCCTTACTCCACTTCGATTCCCATGCTTCTCGCCGTGCCCGCCACCATGCGCACCGCATGGTCCTCGTCGTTCGCGTTCAGATCCTTCGCCTTCAGCTTCGCGATCTCCGCCAGCTGCGTGCGCGTCACCTTGCCGACCTTGTCGCGGTTCGGCACGCCCGACCCCTTGGCGATGCCCGCCGCCTTCTTGAGCAGCGAGGACGCCGGAGGGCTCTTGGTGATGAAGGTGAAGCTCTTGTCCTGATAGACCGTGATCACCACCGGGATCACCATCCCGGCCTGGCTCTGCGTCGCCGCGTTGAACTCCTTGCAGAACGCCATGATGTTGACGCCCTGCTGGCCCAGCGCCGGCCCCACCGGCGGCGCAGGGTTCGCCTGGCCCGCCGGGATCTGCAACTTGACTATGCCTGTAACTTTTTTCGCCATAAATTTCCACCCGGGCCTATTCGCCCCTTTCCACCTGCCAATATTCCAATTCCACCGGCGCCGTCCGGCCGAAGATCGAAACCGACACCTTCAGCTTCCCGCGTTCCGGGTCCACTTCCTCCACCAAACCGCTGAAGCTCAGGAACGGACCGTCCGTGATCTTGACCGACTCGCCCGGCTCGAAGACCACCTTGGGCTTCACCCGCTCCTTCTTCTCCTCGATCTGCTGCAGAATCTTTTCCACTTCGTCCGGGCGCAAGGCCACGGGACGGTCGCCGCCGATGAATCCGATCAAGCCCGGCGTCGCCTGGATGAACGACCACGGCTTCTCCATCAGCTGCTTGCGCTCGTCGTACAAGGCGATCTCGATCAGCACGTACCCCGGAAAGAACTTCCGGGTCAGCGTCGTCCGCTTGCCTTGCTTGACTTCCGAAACCTTCTCCGTCGGGATCAGCACCTCGCCGATGTAGTCCTGCATCTCCTCGATCTGGACGCGCTTGGCGAGATTCTCCCGCACTTTCCCCTCCTGGCCGGACAGGGCGTGCAACACATACCACTTTTTTTCCATGACGCCGGTCTCTCCCCCTGGACTCAAATCACCAGCCGGATCAGTTCGCGCAGCACCAAATCGCACACCGCCACGAATCCGCCGAGCAACGCCACCGAGAGGATCACCACCACCGTGGAATCGAACAGCTCCGGACGCGTCGGCCACGCGCACTTCTTCAACTCGGCGCTCACCTCGCCGAAGAATCCGCGGATCCCGCCGATGCTTTCTGCTATCTTGCTCATCTCTGTTCGCCTTTTTCGTCTCTGGGTTTCCAGCCCGCCCGCTCCCTTCCGGAAGTGGCAGGCCAGGAGGGACTTGAACCCCCAACAACCGGTTTTGGAGACCGGTGCTCTGCCAAATTGAGCTACTGGCCTGTTGGCTGTCCTGCCGGAAGCGGGCCGGCCCGGCCTACTTCACTTCGCGGTGCACCGTGTGCTTCCGCTCCGCCGGGCAGTACTTCTTCAACTCCAGACGTTCCGTCTTGGTCTTCTTGTTCCGGCTGTTCACATAGTTGCGGCGCTTGCATTCCGTGCACGCCAGCGTGATGTTTTCCCTGGGCATAGTTCAAACTCCAGATGCGGGGCCCGGGGGGCGGACGCGTCGCCGCGCCGCCCCGCGCTCCCCGGATGACGACCTTATTCCACGATGTCCGACACCACGCCGGCGCCGACCGTGCGGCCGCCTTCGCGGATGGCGAAACGCATGTTCTTCTCCATGGCGATCGGCACGATCAGCTCGACGTCCATGTCGATGTTGTCGCCCGGCATCACCATCTCGACGCCTTCCGGCAACGTCACGTCGCCGGTCACGTCCGTCGTGCGGAAGTAGAACTGCGGGCGGTAGCCCTTGAAGAACGGCGTGTGGCGCCCGCCTTCTTCCTTGCTCAGCACGTACACGCTCACCTTGAACTTCCGGTGAGGCTTGATCGTGCCGGGCTTGGCCAACACCTGGCCGCGCTCCACGTCTTCCTTCTTCAAGCCGCGCAGCAGCGCGCCGATGTTGTCGCCCGCCTGGCCCTGGTCCAGCAGCTTGCGGAACATTTCGACGCCCGTCACCACGGTCTTCTGCGTATCCTTCAGGCCGACGATCTCGATGTCCTCGCCCACCTTGATGATCCCGCGCTCCACGCGGCCGGTCACCACGGTGCCGCGGCCTTCGATCGAGAACACGTCTTCGATCGGCATCAGGAACGGCTGGTCCAGCGGACGCACCGGCTCCTTGACAAACGCATCAATGGCGTCCATCAGCTCTTGGATGCACTTGGAATCCGGGCCGTTGGGGTCTTTCGACGCGATCGCCTTGATGGCGCTGCCGCGGATGATCGGGGTCGTGTCGCCCGGGAAATCATACTTCGTGAGCAGCTCGCGGATCTCCATCTCGACGAGGTCCAGCAGCTCCGGATCGTCCACCGTGTCGACCTTGTTCAGGAACACCACGATCGAGGGCACGCCCACCTGGCGGGCCAGCAGGATGTGCTCGCGCGTCTGGGGCATCGGCCCGTCGGAGGCGCTCACCACCAGGATCGCGCCGTCCATCTGCGCCGCGCCGGTGATCATGTTCTTGATGTAGTCGGCGTGCCCGGGGCAGTCGACGTGCGCATAGTGGCGGTTCGCCGTCTGGTATTCCACGTGCGAGGTCGCGATCGTCAAGATCTTCGTCTTGTCGCGGCGGCCCTGCGACTCGGAGGCCTTCGCCACCTGGTCGTAGCTGATGTAGTTCGCCAAGCCCTTCAGGCTCTGCGTGTAGGTGATCGCCGCCGTCAACGTCGTTTTGCCGTGATCGACGTGGCCGATCGTCCCGACGTTCACGTGCGCCTTTGTCCGTTCGAATTTATCTTTGGCCATGGATGGGTCTCCCTGCGTTGTTTCTTTTTTAAATTTTCCGCGCCGCTTCCGGCGCCGCCTTCCTTCAACACTCAAATCTCGTTTTGGAGCCTGCGAGCGGGATTGAACCGCTGACCTCGTCCTTACCAAGGACGTGCTCTGCCAACTGAGCTACACAGGCACGTTGCGCTCCAATTCCCGCCGCCCAAGACGCAAACGGGCACAAGACAAAACGAAACCGAACCTTAGGGATTCCCGGAGAGGCTCGGAAAGCGCTAAATCTTGTGTCTGACCGCTATTTTCAACATCTGAAACCATTTACCGACGGTCTCAAATGTCGCGCCGCATCATACCCGCCCCCGCCCCCGTGTCAACTTCTTTTGAAAATATTTTCGATTTTTCCGGAAATCGCCGGAAAAACGGGCCGCCGGCGGCCGCTTGGTTCATTTCGCCCGGATCTTGTACGTCCCCCGGCCGCCATCGCTGATCCGGAACCCCGTCACCGACCGCTCGCTGCCCAGATCGATGTCCTGCTTCTCCCCGGCGTTGAAGCGCCGCGCCACCGTGACCGGACTCTTCGCCGCACCCTCGCGGACCCAAAGCGTGTTCACGATCACCGTCCCCGACGTGCATTCGATCTGAATGACGCGGAGGGCGCGGTTCACCGCCAGTTCCTTGGCGTCGCCGCCCGCCGTCACGTCCGCCACCGTCTGCCAATCCGCCGCCAGCGCCGCGGTCGAACCCGCCAGCACCAGCGCCAGCGCCCAAATCCACTTTTTCATCTGTTGCTCCCTGTTTTTCCCGGCATGGTTGTATCCGGCTGAGCACCTTAGCACACCCGCTCCCCGCAAGCAAATCCATCCGCCGCCCCCCCCTTCGCTCTCTTTTGTCTGGCCTCGCGCCCCCCGTTTGCGGCATATAGCCGGATATGAAGAAATCCAAAGCCCCCCCGCCTCCCGTCCGCCCCCTCTACGCCCTCCTGCTCGTCGCGGCCGCCTTGCTTCTCTGGCTCCTCGCCCAACCCCGCCCCGGCCTGCGCATCCGGTCGCTGGACGAGGCCCGTCGGGCCTGGGGTGTGCCGGCGGCGCAACGCTCCCCGGCGGCGCTCTTGGCCGGCCTGGCGCGCGCCAGCGGCGTGCGGCACTGGGCCGTCCCCGGGGGCTTTCCGCTCAGCCTGGCGCGTGAGCTGGGACGGCGCCGGCTGCGCCTGGAGACGCGCGAGCCCTTCGCGCCGGAGCGCGAGTGCAAGACGGCTTCCGAAGTCGCCGAGATCCGCGCCGGCGAGGTCGCCCAGATGATCGCGATCGCCCGCGTCATCGGCGAGACGGCGCCACTGCTGATCACTGTGGGGATCGTGTCCAACACCAACTTCAATGCCTTCGACGGCCGCATGGCCACCCTGCCGGTGTACGTCTTCCGCCAGTACGCCCAGGGCGGCGAGGCCGCCTCGACGCGGGCATGGGCCGGGGCGCTCACCCTCATCCTCATCGTCATGCTGCTC
>SABN01000221.1 GCA_009928955.1 Opitutia bacterium
CTTTTCGGGGTCGAAGCCGCGAAGGGGGTTAAAGCGGGAGCGGAGGACGGAGACGACGCGCTGGACGCCGAGCGCCGCGAGGATTTTCTTGGGCCAGTAGAAGAGGCGGCTGTTCATGGCAGGGTTCCTCGGCCGCGTCCGGTGCGGCCGTCGCCATGGCGGGCGGCGGTCTCGCAGGCGGTGCCGGCGGTGTTGGCGAGTGAGAGCTGCGCGACGGCCTCGGCGAGGGCGCTGTAGGCGTTGGCGAGCAGGTAGTGATTGGGGACGCCGTCGATGAAGGAGAGGGTTTTGCCGTCGGAGCCGGCGACTTTGCGGGAGCCTGAAATGAAGTGTTCCTGCAGGACGTTGACGGCCTCGTTGCAGCCTGGCGCGGCGGAGGGCATGCGCATGACGGGCTGGGTGCGGATCTTGCCGTCGACGACGGCGACGAGGCCGTCGTCGTAGGTGAGGAACTCGTCGATGGCGCGCTGGATGGTCTCGTCGCGGTTGGCCTTGATGACGGGGTAGGCGTGGCCCTCCTGGGTGAGGCGCAGGTCGTGGACGATGCCGGAGCCTGGGCGGCCGCTGAACTCGACGCACGCTGCGCGCAGGCCGGACCAGAGCCCGCGATGGCCGTCCCAGACGAGGCCGTTGCCGAAGTCGATGCGGCCGGCCTTGTCTTCGGCGCGCACGGGCGGGGCGTCGATCAGGCGGTTGACGATGCGGACGATGTCGCGCGCCATGTCGCGCTCGTTGCCGATATCGACGAACAGACAGGAGAGGCCGGAGGCGTCAAACAGCTGCGGGACGCGGACGCGGGCCGTGGTGGGGCTGATCTGCTCGGCCCATGCAATGCGTTTGCAGAGCGGGCCGTCGGACTCGCGGGCGACGAACCAGAGGCGGTCGCCGGTGTCGAGCCCGCCGAAGCGCGGCTTGCCGGTGGGAACCACGCTGAGGGCGTAGTCCTGGCGGCAGCGGTCCATGATTCCAGAGTCTAGCCCTTGCGTGCTGCTCTTCGGCCGCGCCCAGCGGTCGCAGCGGAAGGCGACCATCTTGTCCGGGTCGCCGACGGCGGACGCCCAGGCGGCCACGATTTGCGTGAGGCCGATGGCGGGCGTGCTGATCTGGCTGACCTCGATGCCGTACTTGCCGAGCGCGGCCATCTCCGGGCGGCGGGGCTTGTACTCGACGCGGTCTCGGTTGAGAGGAGCGTTGCAGTGCGGGCAGCCCAGATAGTAGACGTTTCCGGGCTTGTGCGTAGCGACGGTCTCGCCGTCTTCGCCGTTGCGTTTGAAGTCTCCGGCCAGCGTGAGGTGCGGATCGCTTGACGGAGGATGCATGCCGGGGACTTGAAGACGGCAGACGCCCGGCCATTCGTCTTCTGGGCTCACGTCTGTGCCGCAAATCTCGCAATGGATGAACGCGCAGTGCTGCGTGCTGTCTTCAAACTCCTTGTCCATGCCCGCCTTGTCGTACCGGGCGGTGCCGATGTCGATGCGCAGGCGGACGGGCGAGGAGGTGAGACGGCCGTCGAGGAACTTCTCGTTGCGCTCGTTGATGTCGTCGCGCTCGTCGACGATCTGGACGTCGTGCGTGTAGGTGGTGGGAACGCGGTTGGTGCCGAGGAAGTAGCCGAGGGATACGCGCTTGCCGTCGGTGGCCATGACGGCGCCCTTGCGCTCGACGGCTTTGCCGGACTTGTTGACGGTCTTGCCGATCTTGAGCAGCGAGGCGAACCAGGGGATCTGGTCGACCACGTCGGGGCGGAACTTGGTGTCGACGATGCCGTCGACGAGCGCCTGGTCGGGGAGGTAGTAGCCGACGCCGAGGAACTTGACGCCGAGGAGGTAGGCGTAGGTGTTGAGCGCCCAGACGGTCTTGCCCCACTGGGCGCCGCCCTTGATCTTGATGCGGCAGTCGGCGCGGCCGCTGTCCAGGATCTCGTCGACCCAGCGCGTGGCCAGCTCCAGGGCAGGGCGGCCGACCATGTCGTAGGGATGGTACTGCGAGCCGACCTTGACGCGGCAATGCTGGCGCTGGAAGTCGCGCATGGACGCGACAACTGGAACGATGACGGCGGCCACCTCCTCGGCAACGGCGGCCTTGACCAGGGCGAGCGTGGAGACGGGGCGCTTCATGCGGGCACCTCCGCCTTGGCCTTGTCCAGGGCTGCGAGAAAGGCGGAGAGGGCGGCCTTGGCGGCGTCGTTGCCTTCGGCTTCGGCCATG
>SABN01000090.1 GCA_009928955.1 Opitutia bacterium
GACTCTTAATCAGTGGGTCGTGGGTTCGAGCCCCTCTGCCTCTACCATCTTCGGCCGTGGAACATGTGTTCCACAGTTTTTTTGCGGACGGAAGCGCGGCGGGATCCACCGTCATTTCGCGGGTGCGGCCGCCCAGCGACCTTGCGCCGCTGGAGGCAAACGTTGGCTCCCCATCCGCGCAAGGCGGCAGGACCCGCCCCGGCGATCCCCCTTCCGCAGAACCGCCTTGCGCCCGTTTCCCGGGCGCGCGCCGTCCGGCATTGACGGAGCGCTCCGCCCGGCGCTACTCTTCGCGACAACTCCGCGGCCGTCGAACGCCGGCGGAGACGGAGGAGCCCGCCCGGCATGAAAAGAGCCAATCCAATGAGCGCATGGAAACCGATCGCGCGGCGGTTCGCGGCCGCCTTTCTCGTTCTCGGCCTGTGCGGGTGCGAGAACAACGCGGCGGAGGCGGAAACGGCCATCTCCGGCGATTCCCGCCTGGTGATTTTCAACCAGTCGGGATCGGATGCGCGCGTCTTGTTCGATCATGAATACATCGGCCGCATCCGCCCGCTGGAGTCCCGGTCGTGGCAGGTCCCTGCGGGCCGGCATGCGGTGTCCATCGGGGGGAATGCCCAGGACATGGACTTCCGGCCGGGATTGACCTTGACGGTGACGTTCCAACTCAAGACGGCTTGCGGAAGACCGCCTTCCGCGCCCGCCGCGGGTTGACGACCGCGGGGACGCGGAAGGCGAGGCCGGCCGGTGGGGGATCTCTCCACGAGGTTGCCTCCGGCAGTCGGGCAGGCTATGCTGGAATCCGGAACCATGCATGATGTGATCATAGAACCGCTGCTGGCGGGATTGTCGATGGGCCTGTTCTGCTGCGCGTCGTGCTACCCGTTCCTCGTGCCGGTCTTCGCGGCCGAGGACCGGAGCGCGGGGGCGGCGCTGCGGGCCTGGCTGCAGTTCCTCCTCGGCCGGCTGGCGGGCTATTTGGTTTTCGGCGCGGCGGTCGGCTGGCTCGGCGAGCGGTTCGACCCCGCCTGGTTCACGGTGGCTTCCACCCTCGGCATGATGCTCATGGCGTTGCTGTTGATTTTCTACGCGGTGGGATTCTGGCGGCCGGCGTGGTCGTTCTGCGCGGCGGGAACGCGGCGCGGCACGGCGACGCCGGCGGTCCTCGGGCTCCTGCTGGGCGTCCACGCGTGCCCGCCGTTCCTGATGTCGGTGGCCTATGTGCTCACGCTGCACAGCACGGCCAAGGGCATCGCCTATTTCTTCGTCTTCTTCTGCGCCACGAGCCTGTATTTCATTCCGCTGCTCGTCGTGGGCCGGCTCGGCCGGATGCGGGAGTTCCGGTGGGCCGCGCGGGCGAGCGCCCTGCTGGTCGGCATCTTGTTCCTCGTCCATGGGTTCTTGAACTTGTGAAAAAAGTCTTGGCATTCCTCTTCCTGCTCGCCGTCGTCGGCTCGGCGGCCCTGTTGGTGTTTTCCCGCGAGCGGGCCGCCGGACCGGCCGCCGGGATTTCCGGCGCCGGGAGCGGCCTACACGAGGCGCTGTGGTACGAGAAGCTCGCCGGCGGCCTCGTCCATTGCCGGCTCTGCCCGAACGCGTGCCGCCTGCCCGAGGGCCGGACCGGCCTGTGCCGCGTCCGCAAGAACGTGGGCGGCACCCTCTACGCCCTGTCCTACGGCCAGATCGCCGCCGCCCATGTCGATCCCATCGAGAAGAAGCCGTTCTTCCACGTCCTGCCGGGCCAAAAAGCCTTCTCGCTCGCGACGCCGGGCTGCAACATGCGCTGCCAGTTCTGCCAGAACTGGGAAATCTCCCAGTCCTTCCCATGGGACGTCGCCACGACGCCGACGACGCCGGAAGCGGTGGTCGCGGCCGCGCTCCGCAGCGGCGCCGCCGCCATCGCCTTCACCTACAGCGAACCGACCATCTTCTACGAGTACATGCTCGCCATCGCCCGCCTCGCCAAGGCCAAAGGCCTGAAGACGCTCGTCATCAGCAACGGCTACATCCAGCCCGAACCGCTGGAGGCGCTGCTCCCGTTCATCGATGCCTACAAGGTGGACTTCAAGTCGTTCGACCCGCAGTTCTACGCCGACCTGACCGGCGGCCGCCGCGACCCCGTGCTGCACGCGATGAAGATCATCCGCGCGAACGGCGTCTGGCTCGAAATCGTCAACCTGCTGGTCACGGGCCAGAACGACGGCGAGGAGCAGGTCCGTCCGCTGGCGCGCTGGGTGAAGGAGAATCTCGGCGACGACGTGCCGCTCCACTTCACGCGCTTCCATCCGATGTACAAGCTGGCGAACCTGCCGCCGACCCCCGTCGAACGCGTGGTCCGCGCCCGCGAGATCGCGATCGAGGAAGGCCTGAAGTTCGTCTACACCGGCAACCTCCCCGGCGCGGCCGGCGATTCCACCTATTCCCCCCAGACCGGCGCGATCGTCATCGAGCGGAAGGGCCATCATGTTCTCCGCAACGTTCTCGTGGACGGCCTCACGCCGGAGGGCGAGAACATCCCGGGCGTATGGCGATAAGCGCCGTCGCCGCGTTCAGCGCGGCCACGATCACCAAGGTGGTCCCCGCCCCCAGCACCGGCAAAGCCCAGAGGCCGATCAGCAGGGCGCCCGCGCAGGACCCAAGCAGATCCGCGCCATAGACCATCCCGCCCTTGCGGCCATTCGCGGACTCGCCGGCGAGATAGATCCGGTTCGCCACCGGAAATTCAAAGCCGACCAGCCCGCCGATCGCGGCGGCCAGCAACAGAAACACCCATTGGGTTCCGTCCGCTTGCCCGCGGGAGGCCGCGCCGAGAAATCGCAAAAACAGCGCCAACCCCACCGCGAACGCCGCGGCCCCCGCGTGGAGGCCGGCCAGCGTCCGCGGCCCCGCGCGGACGGGGCGCCGCAACCCCAGCCCGGCCCCCAGCGCCATGCCCAGCATCAACGCCGCGAGAATCAACGCGAGCTTGTAATAGAGATAGCCGCAGAACGTCTGGAACGCGAGGAGCAGGACCAGCTCGCACGCCATGAGGGTGAAGCCGCCGATGCCCATCGCCCATGGTCCGATCCGCGGCGCGCGCCGCCGAATCGCCGTCGCCATTCCCAGCAGGACCAGCGCCCCCCCCGTCGCCCCCCAGGGCCAGCGGACTTCGCTGGCGCGGGTCGCGCAGGCCGCCGCCCGCGGATGGAACGAACGGAGCCAAAAGGCAAAGCTATACGCGCACGCAATGGGGCGCCCATCCCGGTTGATTTGCGCGGTGCGGTTGGCCGCGAAGGCGTCCCGCACCTTTTCGATGCGGTCGGCCGCCAGGCGCTGCGCGATGGCGGGGGGAATGACGAAATCGGTCTGCAGGTCCCGCGCCGCATGGCGGGCGATCAAATCCGCCGGCGCGGGCGGCGCAGCGGCGTCCGACGCCAGATAGAGGATCTCGTATTCAGGCAGGATGGACACCGTCGCGAAAACCGCGCGCAGCGTCCGATCGATCGACGCGCCCAGGGTTTCCAACTCGCGGCCCACGTAATCCGGCGAAAACGCCAACCGCACCGCCAGCACGCCGCCGGGCGCGAGATGCTTCCGGACCGCGCGGTAGAATTCCAAGCTGTAGAACCGGTTGATCAGCACCGTCCCGGGACCGGGCAGGTTGACGATGGCGACGTCGTAGCCTCCCGGCGGTCGATCCGGCGCCAAGCGATTGAGGAAGAACCGGCCGTCGGCGAACACGGTGTGCACGCGCGGATCGTCCAGCGCCGCGCGCCGGACGGGGGCGGCGTATTTCTTCGCCAACGCGATCAGGCTCGGATCGAGCTCGACGTAATCCACGCGCTCCGGCCCGTGCTGGAGAATCTCGCCGAGCGCCCCGTTGAAGCCGTTCCCGACCAACAGGACGCGCCGGGGATCCGGATGCGCCAGCATGGGGAAATGCACGAGCTGCTCGCTGGCCATCTGCTCGTCCTCCGCGCCGAGCAGCAGGCCGTTCCCGTGGAAGTTGAGCTGGTGGTCGATGACGGTGACGGCCAGAGGACCGTAGATCGAGTTGCGCGACTCGACCAGGTCCTGCCCGGGAAAGCGCCAGGCGTTCGTCTCGTGGCTGATCCAATCGCCGCGGAAAACCAGCGGAGCCATCGCCGCGAACGTCCCGAAGAGAACGAGCCGCCGCAGCCGCGACCGGTCGCGGAAGCCGCCGCAAAGCGCGAATCCGGCCACGGCGTTCAGGCTTCCGAGCCAGCCGGCCACGAGGAATTCGCTCCGAACGGCCCCGAGCCCGCTGAACAGGAGACCGCCCGCCACGAAACCCGCCGTCTCAAAGGCATAGGCGCGGCCTTGGAAGCTCCCCGGTTCCGCCGGGGCGGCCGCCGCCGTCCAGGCGCGGGCGCCCAGCACGAACTGCGCACCCAGCACGAGGCACAGCGGAGCCAAGGCGGCGAACGAAAAGACCATCGCGGGCAGCAGGTCCGGCACCGCGCCGGGCCCCGCGCCCAGCAGCGTGCGGCTGGCCCGGATCAGCGCGAGGACCGCCGGCAGGAGTCCCGCGGCGAGAACATGGCCGGCGACCAGCGGGCGCGCGGACGCGGCCGGCGCGATGCGCAGCCGTCCGGCCAGCAGCGCGCCCAGCGCCACCCAGGACAGCCACGCGAACAGCGTCCAGCCGATGAAGAATTCGTTGCCGTAGAACGCGAACAGCAGCTCGCGGATCAACAGCACCTGCGCCACGAGCGACGCGATGCCCAGCACGAAGAACGAAAAGGCCAGCGACTTCCTCATGCCCGCAGTATCGCCGGTTTTTCCACGCAATGGAAAACTTTTCCGCCGTTTTTCCACGCAATGGAAAACTGTTTTCCCACGGAGCGTAAAACTGCTCCCGCCGGCCCCGGCGCGCCGGATCGCCGGCGGAAAAGAGGTCCGTTTGTTTTGGGTTTCCGCTCTTGCCCGGCGGCGGGGCGTCCGCTATCCTCGCCCCGACACCATGAGTGACGCCCGGACCATCCGCAACCTCGCCCCGCTGCTGGCGCTCCTCTTGGCGTCCGGCCTCCCGCCGGCTTCCGCGCAGACCGCCCCGGCGCCGATGGGCGCCACCGTCCAGGGCCACGGAAGCGCGCGTTCCGTCCTTTTCCGCGTCTGGGCGCCCAACGCGACGAAAGTCGGCGTCGCCGGCGATTTCAACGGGTGGAAGCCCGACCCGCTCCAGCGCGACCCCACCCTCCCCGGCCATTGGATGCTCGACAGCCGGCGCGCGAAGGCCGGCGACGCGTATCAGTTCGACCTCGACGGATTGCGGCGGCGCGACCCCCGCGCGCGCGCCGTGAACCAACCCGAGAACCGGTCGTTCATCGTCGATCCGCGCGACACCCGGTGGGGGCCGGCGGAAGGCTGGAAGATGCCACCGAAGGAAGATCTGGTGATGTATGAGATGCATCTGGGGACGTTCGCGCACGGCATCCCGGGCAGCGCGCCGCCGTTTGAACGGGCCATCAAGCGCATCCCCTATCTGAAGGCGCTGGGCATCAACTGCATCCAGCTCATGCCCGTCAACGAGTTCTCCGGCGACCGCTCCTGGGGCTACAATCCGGGCGATGTGTTCGCCATCGAATCCGCCTATGGCGGCGCCGAGGCCTTCAAGAAATTCATCCAGGCCTGCCACACCAACGGCATCGCGATCCTCCTGGACATCGTCCACAACCACTATGGCCCGAGCGACATCGCCACGTGGCAGTTCGACCAGCGCCTGCCGGAATCCGATGGCGGCATCTATTTCTACCGCGATGAAGAGCGGGCGGCGACCGAATGGGGCCCCCGCCCCGATTTCAGCAAGCCCGAGGTCCGCGCGCTCATCGTCGATTCGGTCCGGATGTTCCTGACGGACTATCGGCTCGATGGCTTCCGGTGGGACTCCGTCCACAACATCCGCTACTACATGAACGGCCAGCGTTCCAACGCCGACGGCGACCGCCTGCTTTCCGAGGCCAACGACTGGATGCGCAAGCATCGCCCGGACGCCCTGCGCATCGCGGAGGACCATGCCTTCGATGGCGGAGGCGTCGGCTTCGACGCGCAGTGGAATTCCGCCTTCCAAGCGGTCCTTTCCTCGCTCGTCCGGGGCCCCGATGCGCAACGCGACCTGAATGAGTTTTCCGCAGAAATCCAGCGGCTCGACGGCTTCCGCTGGGTGAACTTCGCCGAGTGCCACGACTCCGCCGGCGACCTCAATCTGCACCACCGCTTGCCGGCCTACATCGATCCGGCCAATCCCGACAGCGCGCGCGCGCGCGCCTTGTCCCTGCTGGCCGGCGGCATCGCCATGACGGTTCCGGGCTTCCCCATGCTCCTGCAAGGATTCGAAATGCACGACACGGCGGATTTCAGCGACAACACGCCCGTTCCATGGGCGCGAGCCCAAAACACGCATTCGGGCATCGTGCGGGCCCATGCCGATCTGATCCAGCTGCGGCGGAACGCGAAGGGCTTCACGCCCGGATTGAAGGGCGAAGAGCTGCGCGTGACCCACTGCGACAACGACGCCAAGGTGATCGCCTACAGCCGGCTGCAGAAGAACGCGCCTGCGGACCGCGCCACGGTGGTGGCGATCAACCTCTCCGGCAAACCGCTCAAGCAATATGGCATTCGCTTCCCCACCTCGGGCGCCTGGTTCTGCCACTACAACTCCGGGCTGGCCACCTACGCGAAGGATTTCGACGACATCGGCCCCAAGCCCGGCAGCGGGTTCGCGCTGCCGGCCGGCCAAACCACGCTGCCGCTGGATCTGAGCCGCTACTCGATGCTGGTCTTCTCCAAATCGCGGCCCCCCAACGCCATTTCCCTGATCAAGGCGGCTTATGCCCCTGAAATCAAGGCCGCCGCGGACACGGGACCGTCCAAGGACATCCCGATCGAGGACTTTGTCGAGGAGGTGCTCGCGCCCTTCCCCTACATCTTCATCCCGTTGCCGGCGGAATGGCGCCCCTGATTCCCGTTTGCGACGCCGAATCGCGTGCCGCCGAATTGCGTTGCGAAAACGATTTACCGGCGGTAGGATGGATCTATGAAGTCCCGCCTTTCTTCTCTTCCGGCCTTGCTGCTCCTTTCCCTTGCCGTCCCTGTGCTCGCGCAATCCTCCCGAAGCGGCATGGGTGCCGTGCCCTACGCCGACGCCAGCGGCACCGGCGTGATGTTCCGCACGTGGGCCCCCAACGCCTCGTCCGTCAGCCTCCGCGGCAGCTTCAATGGCTGGGGCACCACTGCGCTGGCCAAGGAATCCATCGGCGGTCTTTGGTCGGTGGAGCTCCCCCGCGCCAAGGCGGGCGACGAATACAAGTTCGTCGTCAACGGCACCTACAAGAAAGATCCGCGCAGCCGGCGCGTCGTGAATTCCATCGGCAACTCGATCATCTACAACCCCGCGGCCTTCAACTGGGGCGACTCGACCAACTTCAGCCGCCCCTGGCGGAACGATCTGGTCATCTACCAGATGCACGTGGGCATCTACAACGCCGAGAGCTGGCTGCCGTCCACCTTCGACCAGTGCATCGAGAAAATCCCCTACCTCAAGTCGCTGGGCGTGTCCGCCGTGAAGCTCATGCCCGTCAACGAATTCCCCGGCGACCATTCGTGGGGCTACAATCCGTCAGATCCCTACGCCATCGAATCCTCCTTCGGCGGCCCCGACGGCCTCAAGCGCTTCGTCAAGGCCTGCCATGAAAACGGCCTGGCCGTCCTGATCGACGTCGTCCACAACCACTACGGCCCCTCCGATCTCGAAATGTGGCAATACGACGGCTGGTCGGACGGCGGCTACGGCGGCATCTATTTCTACAACGACGACCGGGCCAAAACCATGTGGGGCGATACCCGCCCCGACTATGGCCGCGCCGAAGTCCGCGATTACGTCAAAGGCCAGATCCGCATGTTCCTCGAGGAATACGACGTGGACGGCTTCCGCTGGGATTCCGTCTACAACATCCGCTACAATTACCACGACAGGAAGCGGAATCTCGAGGGCGACGCGATGCTGGCGGACATCAACGGCTGGATGGCCAGCACCTATCCCGATCGATACCGCATCGCCGAAGACAACGCCGGCGACAACGGCGGAGTCGGCTTCGAGGCCCAGTGGGACCACGGCTTCCAGAACGACGTCCGCTGGCTGGCCACCGCCGCCAGCGATTCCGACCGCAATATGGACACGCTCGCGTATTATCTCTCCAATGGCGGGTTCCATGCCGTTCGCTACGTCGAAAGCCATGACACTTGCGGGGATATCAACAACGAGCACCGCCTGCCATATGATATCGATTCCGCGAATCCCAACAGTTATTGGGCCAAGAAGCGCGCGCTCCTCGCCCACACCATCGCGCTCGTGTCCCCCGGCATCCCGATGATCTTCGCCGGCTCCGAAATGCACGAGTGGTACACGTTCTCCAACAACCAGGCCTTGCGCTGGTCCCTCACCAACGAGAACGCCGGCATCGTGCGGGCGTTCGCCGACCTGATCCATTTGCGCCGGAATGCCGATGGCAACACCGACGCCCTGAAAGACAACAGCAACATCCAGGTCCGTCACGTCAACCACGACGCCAAGGTCGTCGGCGTCTCCCGCCGGGACGAACTCATGCTGGTCGTCAACGCCTCCGCCACCGCCCGGACGAACTACCCCATGGCCTTTCCCTCCGCGGGCACGTGGTACTGCCTCTACAATTCCGATTCGGCCGCCTACGATCCCCTCTTCGGCAACGTCGGCCCGGCCGTCGGCGGCACGGTTTCCGCTGGAGCCACGGCCAGCCTCGCCCTCGGCGCCTATTCCCTCCAGATCTATTCCAAATCGCGCCCGTCCCAAAGCTCGGCGGTTGCGTTCGATCCCGCCGCCCCCGATGGATGCGGCGCCACCGTCACCCTCACCTACTCGCCGGCCGACGGCCCCCTCAAGGATGCCGCCACCGTCTTCGCCTTCATCGGCCGCAACGACTGGCAGGGAGCCGCCAACGTCCAGATGACCGCCTCCGGCGACGACTGGACGCTCGCCTACACGATCCCCGAGGTCACCTACGAGCTGAACGTCTCCTTCACCGACGCAGCCTCGCTCTGGGACAACAATGGCGGCGCCAATTGGACGGTCCCCGTCTCAAACTGCGGCGACCTCCCCGCCGTCGCCGCCCTCTCCCCGGCCGTCCCGCAGGGGTGCGTCCCCGTCAAGGTCGCCTACAAGATCAACGGCGGCCCCCTCACGGACCGCACCACGCAAGTCTATGCCCACCTCGGCCGCAACGGCTGGCAGGATCTCCAGAACCTCGCCCTCACCAACGAGACCGGCGACCTCTGGAGCGGCTGGTACGCCATCCCCGACGACACGTGGGAACTCAATTTTGTCTTTCTCAATAGCTCCAACGTCTGGGACAACAACTTTGGCAACAACTGGCGGACGATCGTCAACTCCTGCTTCCGCATCGACGAGCCCCATGTGGCCATCACCCAGCCCCCCCCCAGCACCAACGTGGCCAGCACGGTCACCCACATGGCGGTGCAAGGCACCGCCTCCCTCCTGACCGGCCACCTGCGCTGGACCAACAGCCTCAGCGGCGCCGCCGGGATGCTGGCCTGCGCCTCCGACTGGAGCATCGCCGCGGTGCCCTTGGCCTCCGGTGTCAACCTGATCCGCGTCTCCGGCACCAATTCCTCCGTCAACCCCAACCACGACGCCCAGGATGCCCCCACCCATTCCACCTACGCGATCGAGTGGCATGACGGCCAAAACGGCGGCTCCGGGTTCGGCCCCTGGAGCATCGGCACCGGCGCCACCGCCTCTCTGGCCGTTTCGAATCCAGCCTGCGGCCTCGGTGCCTATGCCTGGGCCCTCCAAGCCAGCGACGGCGGATTCATCCAGGCCAGCCGCCCCTTCGCCGCTTCCCTCCAGCCCGGCGACAAGGTCTCCTTCGTCTTCGAGAACGGCGGCGTGGACGGCGGATTCGAAAATTCCTCCGTCGGCGTCGCCTTCGAAAACCGCTTCGACCAGCGCTTGGCGGAATTCAAGTTCGAAGGCGGCACCACCAACTACGTCCTCTTCGACGCCGACACGCAAAACACCGGGATCCCGTGGAGCAACGAGCCCAAGGACTGCTCCTTCGAAATGCTCTCCTCCCTCGACTACCGTCTCACCGTCAATGGCCAGGCCTTGCAGGGCACCTTCGCCGATGCCTCCGAATTGCGGGTCGCCCGCATCCGCTTCTGGAACTGGAACGCCGGCGGCGGCGATGACCGCAAGGTCTTCGTCGGCGATCTCTCCGTCACGGGCGCGCCCCTCCCCGTCCTGACCTACTCCTCCGAAATCGTCGTCACCCGCGCCGCCTCTCCCTTGCGCCAGACGGAGTCCTTCGTTTCCACGAGCAGTGGGCTGGTGGCCACCTTGGACAACGCCTCCGGCATCGCCGGCAACATCTGGGCGGCCGATTCCCTCGCCAATGGCGCCTGGAACTGGTCCCTGCTTCCCGGCGCCGACTACGTCATCTCCAACAACACCATCACCCTCGCTCCGCCCGGCACCCCCCTCCTCAAGATCTACTCGATCGGAAAACCCGGCGGCCCATAGCCCGCTCCTTCCGCCTCCATCGGCATCGCGTTCGTATCTTCGCCGATCTTCTTTCGGTAACCTTTTCGTTTCCTCCGGCGACTGCTGGGGGTGAAAGGAACATCCAACCCCTGGAGAACCGAACATGAAAACAACCGCAGCAAAATGGATCTTGGTTTCGGCGTGCGCGGCCCTCATCGCCGCGACCGCGCAAGCGGCCCAGCGGAATCCGCATGATTCCCGCCATCCCGATCCCCGCGGGCGGGTTGAATATTCCCGCCGCCAGCGGTCGCATCCCGGCTATCATGGCTGGCCGGCTCCGCAGCCGCCCGCGGCCAAGGCCCGCATTGCGCTCGTCATCGACGACATGGGCGAGGACGTCGGTTTCGCCAAGGGGTTGGCGGCGCTGGACGTGCCCGTGGCCTTCTCAATCTGGCCGGACAGCGGCAACCGCGACGCCGTGCTCAAGATCGCCCGCTCCCATCAGCGCGAGATACTCATCCACCTGCCCATGCAGCCCAAGGGCTATCCGCAGGTCGACCCCGGCAGGCACGCGCTTTTGATCAAGATGACGGCCGAGCAGATCCAGGCGGCCACGCAGCGCGCCATAGGCCTCGTGCACGGCGCCATCGGCGTCAACAACCACATGGGATCGGCCTTCACCGAGAACGGCCCGGCCATGCGCGCGGCCCTAGAAACCATGAAGCAAAAGGGCCTGTTCTTCCTCGACAGCCGCACCACCGCGCAGACCGTGGGCGTGCAGGAGGCCAAAAAGCTCGGCCTGCGCCACTACCAGCGCGACGTGTTCCTGGACAACGAGCAGGACGTGGCGGCCATCCTCAAGCAGCTGCGCCAGGCCGAGGCCGTGGCCCGCAAGAAGGGCC
>SABN01000222.1 GCA_009928955.1 Opitutia bacterium
CCACCAGCACCCCGTACGCGACCGTGGCCGCCCCCCACCACCCCGACGGGAAAAACCGCATCAGCACATGGATCCCCGTGAAGCCCGCCGTCACGATGCCGATCTCCAGCAGCAACGTCACCGCGTAGCCCCGCAGCCATTCGCCGAATTCCGCCGCGAGCCGGCCATGCGCCTTCTCCAGCGAATAGTCCGCCAGCACCGACAGCGGGAACAACACCGCCTCGTAGCCGAACACCGCCAGCGCCGCGAAGGCCACGAAGACCAGCGGCCACGCGAACGGAAACGAAAACCAGCCCCGCAGGCCCTCCGCCAGCGAACGCGACAGCCCCGACATCCAGAAAACCGCCGCCAACGCGAACAGCAGCGCGAACCGCAGCAGGAACAGCCACGCCTGCGCGCGTTCGTAGGCCCGGGCCTGCGCCTCCAGCCGCTCGTCGTGCCACGCCGCCATCCCCGCCCCCCCGCTCAGGTCAGATCGCCCAGATTCAGCGTCTCCAGCAGCCGCGACAGATCCTCGTTGTCGAAGAACTCGATCACGATCCGCCCCATCTCGCGCTTGCCGTCGGCCAGCAGCCGCGCCGGCGACAGGAGAACCTTCGTCCCCAGTTCCTGCTGCATGCGGTCCGCCAAGAACTTCAGGTGCTTCGCGCCCTGGTCGTCGGACTTCCGCTCGGCCGGCGGCGCGGAGTCCGGCTTCCGGGCCTTGCCCGCCGCCGCCAGCCCCGCCACCAGCTTCTCCAGCGCGCGCACCGAAAGCCCCTGCGCCACCACCCGCGCCGCCAGCAGCTCCCGGTCCTTCGCCTCCACCCCCAGCAGCACCTTCGCATGCCCCGCCGAAAGCGCCCCCTCCGAAAGCGCCCGCTTGATGCCGTCGGACAACTCCAGCAGGCGCAGGGCGTTCGCCACCGTGGCGCGCGCCTTGCCGATCCGCTTCGAGACCTCTTCCTGCGTCAGGCCCGCCTCCCGCATCAGGTCGCGATAGCCCTCGGCCTCCTCGATCAGATCCAGATCCGCCCGCTGCAGGTTCTCGATCAGCGACATCTCCCGCGCCTCGAGCTCGCTCACCTCGTGCAGCAACGCCGGAATCTCCCGCAGGCCCGCCTCCTGCGCGGCGCGGAAACGCCGTTCCCCCGCGATCAGCTCGAAAATCTCCCCGGCCCGCCGCAACCACACCGGTTCGAGCACGCCCTTGGCCCGGATGGATTCCGCCAGTTCCTTCAGCGCCTCCGGCCCGAAGCGCCGCCGCGGCTGCCACGGGCCCTTCTGGATCTTGTGCACCGGCACCATGTGAACGGCCCGCTTCGCTTCCGCCGCCGGAACCGCCTTCGCCGCCGGAGCCGCCGCCGGCTTCGCCGGCCCGGGGCCCGGACGCGGCGCGCCCCCTTGAATCAGCGCATCCAGCCCCCGGCCCAAGCCCCTGTGTTTCGGTTGTGTTGACATGATGGCGCCTTCTTACCCCAAACGCCCCCAACAATCAATCTTTGCAATTGCCGATTTCGCCCCGTCCCTCTATTCTCCCCCCCCATGAAGACCTTCCATGCATTCCTGTCGGGCGCGGCCCTCCTCGCCGCCGCCGTCCCCCTCCACGCCCAGACCCCCGTGCGCGTCTTGGCCGACCACGTCAACCTGCGCGCCAAGCCGGTCCTCACCGCCGAAGTCGTCGCCCAGGCCAACTACGACGACCGGCTCGTCGCCCGCGAAATGGGCGAGGAGTGGATCGAAGTCGCCGCCCCCCCTTCCGTCGACCTCTGGGTCATGAAGCAGTACGTCCAGACGCCCCAGAACACCATCGGCGCCCCGCGCGTCAACCTCCGCGCCGGCCCCAGCATCAACTACAACATCGTCGACACCCTCGCCCTCGGCGACAAGGTCGAGCCCCGCGGCGAAGAAGTGCAGGACTGGCTCAAGATCGCCCCCCCCGCCTCCGCCCACGTCTGGGTCCACCGCGACTACGTCGAAGTCATCTCCGGAACGCCCCTCCCGCCGAAAATCGACGGAAAATCAGCTGCAAAATCCGGAAAAACAGCTGAAATTTCTGCAAAAACGGCTCACCATGCCTCCGAAGACGCCTCCGGGGACGAAAAATCATCGAAAAAGCGCAAAACAAAGAAAAAAGATGGAGAGCCCGCGCTTGCCGCGGCTTCCGCCGCCGCCGCCGAGGCCGCCCTGCCCACCCCCATCGTCTCCCC
>SABN01000091.1 GCA_009928955.1 Opitutia bacterium
GATCGCCGCCATCGGCCGGCTCGCCCGCTGGCCCCGGATCAGCGGGATCGAACAATACGCGCAGTTGTTCGAACACCCCTCGCCGATTTTCAGATACGCCGAATGCGCCGCCCCGATCCGCATGCGCGGACGGTCCAGCCACTGGAGATAGCTTTGGGGCAGTTCCTTTCCCGCATAGCCCCCCGCCCGCTTGCTTGCGTTCTGGCCCGACAGCACTCCCCGGCAGATCTCCGGCAACCGCGCATAGTCCGCGAACCCCACCCGCGCATCCGCCGCCCGCAAAAAACCATCCAGCTCCGGCGCGCCGCCGATCCGCTCCACCAGACACCCCGTCGCCACCAGCATCGGACGCCCCTTCCGGTCCCGTTGCGCCGCCAATTCTTCCAGCACCCCTGCCGCCTCGCGCCGCGAGGCATCCAGAAATCCGCACGTGTTCACGAGACACACGTCCGCCCCCGCCGGATCCGCCTCGAACTGGAAGCCCGCCAGCGCCAGGCTTCCGAGGATCCCCTCCGAATCCACCGTGTTCTTCGGGCAGCCCAGATTCACCAGGCTGAAGCGCGGCGGCCGCAGGGAAGAATGGGACGGTTGGAATGTGGGCATCATGGAGGACAACTCATTCTACAATTCTTGCGCATGCTTCCGTGTGTTCTCTGCGTTCTTCGCGGTTGCTCATTTTCGCCTACGCACGCCAAGCCTCGATTGATTCAATGATGCTGAACGGGAAACCAGCACGCCACTTCGTGTTCCGGCTCCAGCTCCCGCATTTCCGGAGTCTTCTCCCGGCAGACGGGCCGCGCCTGCGGACATCGCGGCGCGAACCGGCAGGCCGGGGGCGGATTCGCCAGCGATGGCAGCTGCCCCGGAATGTCCGGCAGCCGCTCGCTTTTCTTGTGCAGCCGCGGCATCGCCTCCAGCAGCCCGCGCGTGTACGGATGCGCCGGACGCGCGAACACCGCCTCCTTCGGCCCTTTCTCCGCCAGCCGCGCCGCGTACATCACATGCACGCGGTCGCACACGTCCCATACCACGCCCATGTCATGGGTGATCAGCAGCACCGCCGTTTCGCCCCCGCGCACCTGCAGCAGCCGCTCGAAAATCTGCGCTTGGATCGTCACGTCCAGCGCCGTCGTCGGCTCGTCCGCGATGATCAGCTCCGGCTCCGGCAGCAGCATCATCGCCAGCATCACTCGCTGCCGCATCCCCCCCGACAGCTGGTGCGGCCAGTCCTTCATCCGCTGCTCCGCGTCCGGCAACCCCACCCGCTTCAGCCAGTCCACCCCCAGCGTCCACGCCTCGTCGAACCCCATCTCCCGGTGCAGCCGCGCCGACTCCACCAACTGGTCGCCGATCCGATGCAGCGGCGACAGCGCCGTCATCGGCTCCTGGAAGATCATCCCGATCTTCCCCCCGCGGATCTTGCGCAGCTCCTCGATCGGCATCGACAGCAAATCGCGCCCGTGGAACAGCGCCCGCCCGCCTTCGATCACCGCCGGCGGCCGCGGCAGCAGCCGCAGCAGCGAGAGCGCCGTCACCGTCTTGCCGCCCCCCGACTCCCCCCCCAGCCCCAGCACCTCCCCCCGCCGGATCTCGAACGACACCCCGTCCACCGCGCGCAAAAAACCGCCCGCGGTCTCGAACCCCGCGCGCAACTCCTCCACCTGTAGCAGGACTTCTCCCATGACCCCTGCACTATCCGATGCCGCCCTCCCCCATGGCAAGCGTTTTGAAGTCATCGAAGAATGACTAAGGTTCACTCGCCCCGAAAGATCGCCGCTCTCCAATACCATAAACTATAAATTAGCTCTATCATCATGTGCATTAACGCGATTCGAACACTGATGGCCTTGCAAATTCAATTTTTCTTGCCCAATCTTACTAAATGATTTTCGGCATCTTGGCATCTTGGCATCTTGGCATCTTGGCATCTTGGCATCTTGGCGTCTCGGCGTCTCTTCATCTCGGCATCCTTGGATGCCGTGTAGTGCGTTGTCTCCTCCCATTTGCCTTTTCCCTTAGTTTTCTTCTTCCATTTTCTTCCCTCGCCGCAACAGCTCTGGATGTCCGCGGTGTTTCGGTCGCCTTCTCTCCGCAAGGGGATTCTCTTCCTGAAATCATCTACACGCTCCATGCCGCCAAACGCCGCGTGGATGTCGCCCCTTTCTATCTCAGCCATACCAACTTGATCGATACCCTCTGCTTCCTTGCAGCCAAGCGGCAGATCAGGGTCCGCTGCTTCATGGATCCCGCCTCCACCACTCCAGCCGAATGCCATGTCTTGGATCGATTGGCCCAAAACGGTGTTGAAGTATATGTGGTCCATGTCCCAGATGGAAAAATGCACCTCAAGTGCGCTGTCGTGGATGAGGACACCGTCATCACCGGCGCCGCCAATTGGACCGTCCGCGGATTCGACAACAACGTCGAAGATTCTCTCTTCCTGCAATCGCCAGCCCTCGCCCAGGCCTATCGCGCGCGCCTGGATCGACTATCGCCTGTTTCCGAACTTTACCATGCGCCCAGCGAAGTCCGCCCGGAAAACACCCCGGCCATGCGCGCCGACCTCACCCCGGCCAAGCCTTCTTTGTTGCCATTTGCCGCCCCGAAGCTACTTCGCCTGAACTCCATCCGGACCGCCCGCGTCTTCTTCTCCTCCGATTCCGGACCCGACAACGGCTTGTTGGCAGCTCAGGTCCTTCTGGCCGGAATTCAGGCCGCCCAGAAGCGGGTGGATGTCGCCATGTATCTGTTGGTTGAACCTACGCTCGTCGAGGCCCTCGCCCGGAAAGCAGCCGAAGGCAAGGTGCCGGTTCGCCTGCTCGTCGATTCCGGCATGCTCGACTCCTCCTCGCGCTCTATTCTGGAAACACTGGTGGCCGCCGGGGCTCAGGTGAATTGGCTGGGCAGCGAAAAGTTCAGCATGCATCTCAAAGCGCTCGTGCTCGACGAATCCAGCGTCTGGACCGGCTCAGCCAATTGGTCCCAATCCGCCTTCGCCCACAACATCGAGGACTTGCTTCTCATCGAATCCCCCGATCTGGCCCGGGCCTATACCCGGCACTTCGACACCCTCCATGCCGCCGCCACGCCCTTCCATCCGGCTTCTCTTCCTGTTTCGACTTTTTCAAACGCCGTCGATTCCGCCGAATTTCCCGTCGGGCTCCCGCCCTCTGGCCCCCGCACCAATTGGCCGGCCGGCCTGCAGGACTCCGCCGACGACACCCTTCTCCTTTCCGCATCCGCCCGCTATCTGGCCGACGGGGAATACCTCCCCGTCTTGCTGGTTCTGGTCCGGAATGCCCACCAATCGGTTCTCGCCTCCATGTATGTCATGGGCGATCCGCAAAAAGACCAGCCCAACCTCGACCAGCTCACCGCAGCCTTGACGCAAGCTGCCCAGCGCGGCGTCTATGTCCACCTGCTCCTCCATATGCCGTTGCCCGAAACCGTCACCATGAACCAAATCCATCAGGATTGGGCCGAAAAGCTCCGCGCCCAAGGCGTGGATGTCCGATTGCACATCCCCGCCATTTCCCTGCATGAAAAAGTCGTCGTCGTAGACCTCGCCAAAGTGCTGATCGGCTCCCACAACTGGTCCGAAGGCGCTCTGTCTGGCCAGAAAGTCTTGGAGTCCGGCGTCCTGCTCGTCCTCCCCCGCCAAGACCGGCGTCTGGCCGATCACATCTTGAACCGGGAATCCATCCGCGACATGCGCACTCCCGCCCAATGGCAGGAGGAATTGCGCACTCTCCGGCAACTCGAAAATCTCTCCGGCAAGGAGCGTGAGGCCTTCCTCGATCAACTGGATCCGGAGGAAACCCCATGAACTCCCGCCACGTTTTTTTTGCACTCTTCCTGCTGGCACCGGCCTTCGGCTATGCCCAAATCGCCGGACATGACCTGATTCGCCTCCGCGACAAACGCGAGCTCTCCGGGCGAATCATTCAGGAAACTTCCGCCGGATATGTTCTCATCCCGGTGGATGCCCCGACCCAGATCAAGCGCATCCCCCGCGAGGCCACCGCCTTCGTCCTGTATGGCGACCAAGCTCAGGCCGCCAAGATTCTGGGTCTCGATTCCGCAGCGCGCAACCTCGCCAAAGCCCCCGTCCCCGCCGATGTCCGCCTCCTCGCCGCCGGTCCTTTCGGCCAAGCCCTTCTTGAAGCCGCCCGCTCCGCCACCAACTCCATCTGGATTTCCGCCTACTATTTCAGTGACAGCCGCGGCGCTCCCATCAAGGACTTTTACGCCACCCTCCGCGAAAAAGCTGCTACTGGCGTCGAGGTCGTCATCCTCGCCGAAAACAGCAACGCCTCGCCTCCCGCCATGCGCCGCGCCAATGCCAACTTCGCCGCCGAACTCGCGCAGGATGGCATCCAAGCCCTCCTTTGGAGCGGAACCAACAAAGCCCTCCATAAGAAGCTTGTCATTGTGGATAGACGCCTCCTCCTGCTCGGCAGCTCTAACCTCTCCCTCTCCGGCACCTATGGCAGCATCGAAATGAACATCCTCACCGAGGCCCTCCACCTCGTCCAGCCCGCCATCGCCGACTTCCAGCGCCTCCGATCCCAGATCCTGCAACGTGAGCCCCCCCCATGAAACTCCTCCCGCCAACCCTGCTCGTGTTGCTGGGCCTGCTTCCCTCCCTTCACGCCGCACCCCAACTGGTCCTTTCCCCTGTCACCAACGACTTTGGCGAAGTCCCCAGCGGCGAATCCGTCCACGCCACTTTCACCCTGCGCAACGAGGGCGACGAACTCTTGCACATCGCCTCTGTCCGCACCAGTTGCGGATGCACCACCTCCACCCTCGAAAAACAGGATCTTGCCCCCGGCGAGGAAACCCCGCTCATCGCCACCCTCTCCCTCAAAGGCCGCAGCGGGCCACAAATCAAACACCTCACCATCGGATCCAATGACCCCGATCATCCGGACGTGCAGGCCGTCGTCCAAGGCACCGCCATCCGCCATATCACCATCTCCCCCTGGATCATCTATCTCTTCTCCGCCCCCCAAGGACAACCCATCACTCGCACCGTCGAAATCCTCTCCGAAAAGCAAACCCCATTCCAAATCACATCCATCGAGGCCAGCCACCCCGATCTGGCCGTCGGCATCACCCCGATCTCCACCAGCGCCTATCGCCTCTCGCTCTCCCTGCCCCCCACCTGGCCCGCCGGACGCATCGACGAATCCTTGCGCATCCACACCGATCACCCCAAAGCCCCTCTTCTCACTTGCGAAATCACCGGAACCATGCAAACTCAGGAGACAAACCATGCGCCTGCCCCCTAACCGGTTGTTCTTCTTCCTCCCCCTGCTCCTCTTCGCCGGGTCCGCCCCCGCCCTCGCCGCCCAGACCTGGACCACCGTCTGGACGCCCAACAGCACCCCGGCCGTTCGCACCACCAACGCGGACAGCAACACACACGAGTCCAAAACCAACTACCGCCCCTGCGAGGTGTGGGACGTCTACAAGAATAGCGGCAAAGGCGGGTGGGATCCTCTCCCGGCCAACACAGAGCCGATTCAATGTGCCGGCGACACCAATGACTACACCTGCAAGGTGTGCGACGGCATTGGCGGAGTGACGAACGCGACCGATTATACACCCTGCGGTACTTGTGGCTGTTGTGAAGGCGGCAATTGCGTCGAATACACGAATAATTGCCCGAATCCACGCCCAATTCCGACAACCAAGCTGAACAAGGTCGGCCCCTGTCCCTGCACGGATCCGACCGCCGGCGGCTGTGTTATACCCGAGATCATGCCAATCCCGCCACCGATGCCGGAATATTCCGCCTGGATCCACAATTGCAAATGGGTTCCTGTTCTCGAATCCTTCATGATCGACTACAAGGAAGGGTTGTGTCTGGACCGCTGTCAAACCCAAATTGCCTCTGCCAGCGATGTAACCAGCTCCAACGTCTGCGCGGTTAAACAAGCCCTTCAAGATCGCATCAACGCCATTATGGGCTCATCCTCCGCCGAAAACCCGGCCCCCGAGGACCCCCCCCCGCCCGAAGAGGGCGCTCCGGACGAACTCCCCCCCATCAAATTCTGCTTCACCACCTGCATGCAGGCCCATGAGGACACCCATGTCGAACAACTAAAAGAAGTATGGCAGGAATTCTGGGATAGCATCTACTTCTCCGTCTATCCCATGTCTGTGCCTTTTAATTGCGACGATATGCGCACGGATGCTCAGGCTATCGCGGCGCTTAACGACAAAATCCAAGACGTAACGGTGAAAGAATATATGGATTTCATTAAGGAATGGCACAAGCCGGGTAAAGGAGAAGCTTTTGCATATTTTGTCGAAGCGCAGCGCCTACAGGAGCTACTTGACCAAATTCAACCATTGGCGGCTGACAATGGCTGTCCTTGACCTGACAGGAGAAATACAATGAAATTGCTAACCATCTTTTGTCTTCTCATTGGCGCGGCATCGACCTGCAACGCGGAACCCCTTACCAATATCCCTTTGGATGATGTATCATCGTCAAATTCCATTGAGATGGCTATTGTTTCAGATGAATATCTTGCCGCTTCTGTTGTTACCAATACATCCGCCCGCTATTATCATCGCGTCATCGCACTCCAAAATATTGCTAAAAACCCGCACTCGCATGTGGATGTCTTGCGGATTCTGATTCACGACCCGGATCTCGACATCCGGATTGGGGCGGCGGAAGCGTTGGAGTCCGCCGATCCAGAAACGGCCTCACGCACGGCCAAACAAATCATTGCCGAGTTGTCGTCTGCTGGTTCAGACCGCATGATTCGGCACTCTGCCGGGCTCCGATCTGCCGTTTTATTGGCAAGGCTGAACGATCCTTCCGGTTTTGAGTATGTTGCCGCCCGGCTCAGCCAGAACAATTTGTCTGTAGACAAATTCTCGGCGCTCGGGTGCCTGCCTGAATTCCGGCGCTTCCCGGACCTTCCCGCCAGCGATGTCATCATTCGATATGTTGAAGAAATTCTTCCTCTGCTGGAGGTGGAAGAGCAACGCAAGCGAGTCGAACTTCACCTGTCCAGTGCCTTCAATGCCCTATACCAACTCCGGGCGGTGGAGGCGCTTCCCCGAATGAAGCAATGGGAGCCCACCTTGCCGCCCAAAATCAAATGGATTCTGCAATACAATATGCGTGGCTTGGAGACGTATGCCAACGAGGACAATCCCCATGCGCCTGCCCCATAATCGCTTGTTATGTTTGGCTCCTGCTCCTCTTCGCGGGGGCCGCCCCCGACCTCGCCGCCCAGACGTGGACCACCGTCTGGATGCCCGGCAGCGCCCCCGCCGCCCGCGCGGCGGGCGACGGCGGCGACACCCACGAGTCCCAAACCAACTGCCGCCCCTGCGAGGTGTGGGACATCTACAAGAATAGCGGGAAGGGCGGATGGGATCCTCTCCCGGCCGGCACAGAGCCGATTCAATGCGCCGGCGACACCAACGACTACACCTGCAAGGTGTGCGACGGCACCGGGAGCGTGGCAAACGCATCCAGCACCACCCCCTGCAATGCCGGACACGGCTGCGGCTGCTGCGAAAGCGGAGAGTGCAAAGCTCCTGCGCCCAACTGTAAAGAACCCATGGATGTGAACATCAAGTTCGTCAAATCGGGTCCATGTCCATGCGGGCCCAAAGTACTGGGATGCGTGGGTCCTGCTGAGATGGATCCATGGATTGCGACAACCACGTGTTTTAAGGATTGCCTCTGGAAACCAGGCTCCGCCGACATCACCGTGTGGTATTATGAAGGTTTGTGCTCAGATAAATGCCAAGCATCGATCAATTCGGCCGGCGATGTGACTGCCGACAACTACTGTGCCGTGCTCGCAAAGCTGAACGCTCAGATTGACAAATCAACCCTATGGGCAACCAATCCACCGTCCCCCCCAAAGCCGGACGACACCCCCTTGCCTCCCGAGGCGTTTTGCTTTGTGAATTGCATGCAAAGGCATGAAGACGTTCATGTGAAACAGCTTAAAGATATGTGGAAGGCAATGGAGGATGAAATTCGGAAGAATCTGGGTGCCATCACCATCCCCTTCGATTGCGACAAATCCAAAACGCCGGAAGGGGCCGGAGATCAGTTGAAAAATCAGTTGAATAAGCAGATGGAGAAGGCTCGCGCCAAATTTATGGAAGAATGGAACAAACCAAGCGTGATTAGCGACCAAGAAAAGGAAGCCCATAAGGAATCCCTAAAATGTCTTGAGGAGTTGCTTGCGGAAATCGAAAAGAAATCCAAGGATAACAAGTGGCCGAAGTGCGAATAAGGCAAGGGAGATTATGTGATGAAAATGCTTAAGATCGAAGTTGTGGCGATATTGCTATGGGGTTGTGCGGTGGTGGCGGCTTTCGCCGAGGACGAACCAACGCCGGAAGAGCAAGCCCATATCGGTGCGCAGATGCAAAAGGCCCGGGAATTCGCCCAACTGGATGACTATGCCCGGGCTGCTATGGCGATCAATACGAATGCGATGTATTCTGATCGGATTGACGCCACTTGGTCTCTGACCAACAATCCGGCGGCTCATATGGGAGCGCTCGAGGCACTTTTGTCAGACCCGGACCGTGACCTGCGGCTCGCGGCCATCGAGGTCATCGATCCTGTGCGTCCCGACTTGGCATGGCAGGAAGCGAAACACTTGTTTTTGGAGGCCTCCTCGCTCTCTACCAACTCGACCCCTTCGCAGGTAGACCTTGTTCTCGATGCGGCTGAATTTTTAGCGCGAATTGGCGATGGCTCGGGGTTTCCGTTCCTTGCTCAACAGTTGTTGCAATCCTCCTCTTACGGCAACCGAAATTATGCCATCGTGGTCATATCTAGTTTCTTCTATTTAAAGGAACTGAAGCCTTATGCCCTGCTGGTTGCCTTCATAGACCAGAATCTGCCCAGGTTGGAATCCCCAGATGAGGAAATCCGCAGAACCACTTCCCGTCTTCTTGCTTCTTCCGCCTCGGAACTTTCCTGGTTGCATGCGGTGGAGACCATTCCGGATTTCAAGCGGTGGCTGGGCGATCCACAGGCCGCAACTCTACATGCTAAGTTTGAGAGCCATCTCCATGAGTTGGAAGCGATCCAGTCCCGACTGGATGCAGGTGAGCCGGATGAGCGGGATTCCATCAAGCAAATCCCCGGCGTGACCCCGGCATGGAAGTTGCCGACAGTCTCGAGTATGCGAGACTGACATGTCGATCCCGGCGCGGCATCCCCTTCCGCCTCCAAGCTCGCCCTCTTCGTCTAATGCTCCGCCTCCGAAAAGGTACCAGCGGGAAGGGGGCCCGTAATCTGGCATTTGGATCTTTTCCGGCTTTGTTGGTTTTCCCCTGCGCCGGGGCGCGTTTTTTGAGATTGGCGTTTCTCCGGCTCCCGCGGTATGTTCCCCCGCGATGAACGTGAACCGCCTCATGCAGATTCCCGGCGCCGAATGCCTCCTGCCCGCCCCTGCGGACACGGAGATTTCCACCGCCTTCACGTCCGATCTGCTCAGCGACGTCATGGCCCACGCCCCCGAAAACTCCGTTTTGATCACCATCCAGGCCCATCTCAACACCGTCGCCGTCGCCTTCCTCGCCGGCATTCGCGCCATCCTCGCCTGCTCCTCCCGCCCCGTTCCCGCCGACATGCTCGAAGCCGCCCGGAAGCAGCACATCGCGATCTACCGCACCTCCCTCAACCAGTTCGACGCCTCCGTCGCCGTCCATCAACTTCTCTCCGCCCCATGAGCTACCGCGCCTACCAATCCAACGCCTTCTCCTCGCGCCCGCCGGGGTTCCTCGCCCATCTGCCGCCCGTCACCGCGTGGATGATCAAGGTCAACGTCGCGGTCTTCCTCGTCTTCCTCCTGCTCCGCCCCGGCGGCCTCTACGGCCTCCTCGCCCTCTCCCTCGACGGCATCCGCCGCGGCTTCCTCTGGCAACCCTTCACGTACCTGTTCCTCCACGCCAACCTCACCCACCTGCTCTTCAATATGTTCACGCTCTACTTCCTCGGCCCCGAGACCGAGCGCGCCATGGGCTCCAAGCACTTCCTCGCCATGTACCTCCTCAGCGGCCTCCTCGGCGGCCTCGGCTGGCTCTGGCTTTCCCCCGACGCCTACGCCCATTGCGTCGGCGCCTCCGCCGCCATCTACGGCATCCTCGCCGCCTTCGCCACCCTCTACCCCCGCCGCCCGCTCATGCTGATCTTCTTCCCCGTCCCGATCATGGCCTGGAAGTTCGTCGCCGGCCTCGCCGCCGTCGAATTCATCCTCGCCCGCGCCGACCAGGCCTCCCACATCGCCCACGTCGCCCACTTCGCCGGCGCCTTCGCCGGCTTCCTCTACATCGACCAGCTCTTCGAAAGCACCCTCCTCCGCAAGCTCTGGGCCCGCGCCCGCGACTACGTCGCCCAGCGCCCTCACACGCCCCGCGCCGCACCCCCGCCCCCCGATCAGGCCGAAGTCGACCGCATTCTCGACAAGATCTCCGCCCAGGGCATCCAATCCCTCACCAAGGCCGAACGCCAAACCCTCCACCGCGCCTCCCGCACGTTCTAGATGCCGGGGTTCAGGGTTCGGGGTTCAGGTCTGAATGCTTCCCTTTTCCTCTTTCGATTCTGGATTGATCTTCTGTCTTCCTGAACCCTGAACCCCGAACCCGGCCCCCTCTTTTGAACCCTCCTCTTGCACAACTTCCCCCCGTGAGGCATATTCCCCCCAATTAACCCGGAGCCCCCCATGACCCTCAAACTCGAAAAAATCCCATCCTATCCCGGCCCCAAAGGCCCCGTCGTCCTCGTCATCATGGATGGCGTCGGCATCGGCAAATACGAGGAAGGCGACTTCGTCCGCTCCGCCAACAAGCCCAACCTCGACCACCTCCTCGCCACCTGCCTCCACACCACCCTCAAGGCCCACGGCACCGCCGTCGGCATGCCCTCCGACGACGACATGGGCAACTCCGAAATCGGCCACAACGCCATCGGCTGCGGACGCGTCTACGACCAGGGCGCCTCCCTCGTCGCCAAGGCCGTCGACTCCGGCGCGCTCTATCAAGGCGAAACCTGGAAAAAGATGATCGCCAACGTCCTCGCCCACCACTCCACGCTCCACTTCATCGGCCTCTTCTCCGACGGCAACGTCCACGCCCACATCGACCACCTCAAGGGCATGCTCGCGCAGGCCAAGAAGGAAGGCGTCCAGCGCGCCCGCATCCATCCCCTCCTCGACGGCCGCGACGTCCCGCCCACCTCCGCCCTCGATTATGTCCTCCCCTTCGAGCAATTCCTCGCCGGCCTCAACGCCGACGGCTCCGTCGACTACGCCATCGCCTCCGGCGGCGGCCGCATGAAGGTCACCATGGACCGCTACCAGGCCGACTGGAACATGGTCGC
>SABN01000092.1 GCA_009928955.1 Opitutia bacterium
GGGCCGTTCGGGGCGGGGGCCGACGAGGGACATGTCGCCGGTGAGGACGTTCCAGAGCTGGGGGAGCTCGTCGAGGGAGTAGCGGCGGAGCCAGCGGCCGACGGGCGTGATGCGCGGGTCGTCCTTCATCTTGAAGACGGGGCCGGAGACCTCGTTGCGGTCGTCGAGCTGGGCGCGGATTTCCTCGGCGTTGGCGACCATGGTGCGGAATTTGACCATGTTGAATTCGCGGGCGCGCAGGGTGCTGCGGCGCTGGACGAAGAAGGCGGGCCCGGGGGAGGTGGCGCGGATGGCGACCAGGATGCCGAGCAGCAGCGGGGAGAGCAGGAGCAGCGCGAGGGCGGAAAGGACGAGGTCCAGCACGCGCTTGACCATGAGGGCCCAGGAGGATTTGGCGGTGGTGCTGAAGAGGAGCATGGGTTCGCCGGCCAGCTCGTCGAGCGTGACCTCGGCGATGGCGGTGCGCAGGAAGTCGGGGAGCAGCCAGGCTTCGATGCCTTCGATCTCGCATTGGCGGAGCCACGCCTCGACTTGGGCGTAGGGGAGGTCGCGGGGGATCAGGATGACGGCGTCGACGACGGTGGAATGCAGGATGGCGGAGAAGTCGGCGAGGGTGCCGGGCGCGGCGAAGCCGGCGGGGGGCGGCACGCCGGCGGGGGGCAGGAAGCCGACGATCTCGAAGAAGCGCGCGCGGTCGGGGTGGCAGAGCCAGTCGCGGATGGCGCGGGCTTGGTCGGGATTGCCGGCCAGCAGGAGGCGGCGGCGGGACTCCAGGCGCAGCAGCAGGGGCTGGACGTAGATCGCGCGCAGGGAGACGGCCAGGATGGCATAGGCGCAATGGATGGCCAGGATTGCGCGGGGCACCATGTGCAGGCGCAGCACGTACAGCAAGCCCAGCAGCACCGCGAAGCTGAGCAGACCGGCGCGCGCCACGCGCCGGACCGTCCGGCCGGGGGAGAGGCCCACGAACTGGCGGTAGATGCCCGAGAAATCCAGCACGAACCCCCAGACCGGCACGACCAGCACATAGAGCCAGGAGTTGGACCAGAACATGTCGAAGATGGCGAAGACCGTGGGGAACAGCCACGCCAGCACCTTGTGGGTCACCAGCGCGGCCAGCAGGGTGCCGCAGACCAGGACGGCATCCAGAACGGCCGCCAGCTCGGATTGGAATCTGAAGCTTCTTCGCAACATGGCTTATCGGGGGAAAGGTAGCAAACCCGCGGCGGGCGACCAACTTCGAATTTCCGGCCGGGGCGAGGTCACAGGCGCTTGATGTCTTCGCGCAGGAAGGCCAGGACATCCTTGAAGCGCTGCAGGTTTTCGGGATCCACCCGCGTCAGGGTTTCGTGGGCGTCGTACATCAGGGCGGCCATGTCGCGCGCGCCGGGGGCGGCGGCTTCGACCGGCCGCAGGCTCTGCACCAGCCGGGAGAGGTCGCCCATGCCGGCCGGGAGGGCTCCGGCGGGATAGGCCTTGAGGATGCGGTCCACGCCCAGCCCCTTGAGCAGCGCGGCGGCGGCCGGGCCCAGGTTGATCAGGACGAACCGGGGGCTTTCGGTTTTCCGGAGGGCGAATCCCAGCGAGGCGATGGCGCCCATGAACGTGCTGTCCATGGAGGGGCAGGCGGCCATGTCCACCACGATCAGGGCGCTGCCGGCGAGCCGGGCGGCCTGCGTGGCCTGCTTGAACGCGGGGGCCAGCTTGAAGGTCGCCGCGCCGCTCACCGCCACCAAGGTGCAATTCTCCGCCGTGGCGGCGAGGATCTGGCTTCCGGATGGACGGTCCGAGGCCATGCGGCTCATCCGTCCCAGTTGCGGGAAGCTTGGCTGGCCAACAGGCGGCCGCGCCAGACCACGCGCACGCGCCACTTGAGGACCCGGCCCGCCTGGCGGACCTCGGCGGCGGGGATTTCGATGACGGAGCGGATGTGGCCTTCGGACTTTTCGTGGATGCGCAGGACGTGGTTTTTGACGGTGGGCCTGCGTTCCTGGAGGGATTCGAGCAGGATGACGACGCCGGGGGGGATGCCGGGCGGGTTGGCATACCATCGGATTTCGAATCGCTCGGTCCCGCCGGTCCCGGCCTCGGGGCCCCGGAAAGCGCGGACGCCCGCTCCGGGCACGGGGGCGGTGCCGAGATCGACGAAGGCGCGTTCCACGTCCACGAGATGCGCGCGGGGGACATAGACATACGGGGCGGCCGGCTGGGACGGGGGGGCGGCGGGCGAAGGGGCCGGCGCGGCCAGCAGCAGCAGGGCGAGGCCGGCGAGGGGGAGGCCAGAAGGCCACGAAAAGGCGGAGGCCAACGGTTGGATGCGGTCTGCCATGGGGAAAAACCTATCACGCGGGCCGCCGCGCTGTCAACGGACGGGTTCAGCGCGGCCGGGGCCGGAAGGTGGACTCCTTCGCCAGCTGTTCGAAGAGCGCTTTTTCGCGGGGGGTGGGGTGGTCGGGAAGGGCGATGCGGATGTTGACGAAGATGTCGCCGCGCGAGCCGTCCTTGTCGGGCAGCCCCTTGCCGGTGAGGCGAAGGCGGGCGCCGCCTTGGGTGCCAGGCGGGATGTGCAGGGCGGCGAGCCCTTCCAGCGTGGGGATGTGGACTTTGGCGCCGAGCACGGCCTCCCACGGCGCGAGGGGCAGCGTCAGGTCGAGATCCAGGCCATGGAGCTGGAAAACCGGATGGGGCGCCACGCGCAGGTTCAGGTAGAGGTTGCCGCCGCCTTCGCCTTGGCCGGAGAGGCGGATGCGCGTGCCATCGGTGGCGCCGGGGGGGATGCGCACATGGAAGGTCTTGGACTGCCGGGACCGCGAGCCGTCCGGGTGGGTCGCCGGCATCTGGAGGGTGAGGCTTTTAGGGGCGCGGCTGAACAGGTCCTCGATGGAAAGCGCCAGGTTGGCTTCGAAATCCTGTCCGCGCGGGGTGAAGGTTTCTTCTTCGGGACCGCCGCCGAATCCGCCGAACCCCGCGAAGGGATTGGCGCCGCCGCGCCGGCCGCGGGGGGAGCGGCCCGGCCCGCCGAGGTCGCCGAACAGCGACGAGAAAAAATCGCTGAAGTCGCCGCCTGCGCCGGAAGCGCCGCCGAAATCGAAATGGATGCCGCCGGGGCCGCGGCCGGCGCCGCCGGTTCCGCCCCAGCCGGGCGGCGGCGTGAAGTCCTGGCCCGACTTCCAGTTGTGGCCGAGCGCATCGTAGCGCTTGCGCTTCTCGGGGTCGGAGAGCACCTCGTTGGACTCGTTGATCTCCTTGAACTTGGTTTCGGCGCCCGGCGCCTTGTTGACATCGGGGTGGTACTTGCGGGCCAGCTTGCGGAAGGCCTTCTTGATGTCCTCGGTGGAGGCGTCGCGCGGGACGCCCAGCACGGCGTAATAATCGAGATATTTCATCGGGGGGGGGGGGCTCAGCGGCGCTTCAAGCTGTCCACGTCCTTTTCGATGTCGTCCAGCCGGCGCTCCACGGTGTCGAAGGGGGACGAAGGCCGGTACGATTCGCCCAGGCGCTTCTCCACGGCGTCCAGGCGCTTCTGCAGATCGGCGATCTCTTCCGTGGCGCTCCGGAGCTGGTCGGAGAGGTCGTGCGTTTCTTGGTCGAGCGAGGCCATGGTGGGCGGCGCGGGTTCGAGGGCGCCGGCGGACGCCGCGAGGGCCAAGGCCAGCCATCCGGAAAGAAGAAGGATTTTCATGGTTCGGGGGTTCTCCTGTTTCTGGCCGGAAGGATACGACAGGAGGCCCGCCGGAGCAATCCGGAACGCCGGCCAAAAAAAGCGGCCAAGGCCATTGACGCAGGAGGGGGGGGCTGGTATGGTTTGCGCGATTTCACAACCGGCGCACCCGTGGTGAAATTGGCAGACACGTAAGATTCAGGTTCTTATGCCTTTAAAAGCATGTGGGTTCGAGTCCCTCCGGGTGCACCATTTTCGGCCCGTGCTTGTATTGCGCGGGCCTTTTTGTTTGAATGGGAAAACAGGCGCGAAAAGCACATATGGCCGATCGATTCATATCCGAGACCCTGAACCGCGCGGACGCGGAGTTCGACCTGACGCTGCGTCCGGGGCGTTTCGCGGACTTCGTCGGGCAGGCGAAGATCCGCGAGCGGCTGGAGCTGAGCGTGGCGGCCGCGCAGGGGCGGGGGGAGGCGATGGACCACGTGCTGCTGTGCGGGCCGCCGGGCCTCGGCAAGACCACGATGGCCTATATTCTGGGGGCGGCGATGGGCGCGAACGTCAAGGCGACCTCGGGCCCCATCCTCGCCAAGCCGGCCGATCTGGCCGGCATGCTGACCAACCTCGAGAAGGGCGACCTGCTGTTCATCGATGAGATCCACCGCATCCAGAAGAGCGTCGAGGAATATCTCTATTCGGCGATGGAGGACTTCGTGATCGACATCGTGCTCGACCAAGGCGCGAACGCGCGGAGCGTGCGGCTGAACCTGCCGCGCTTCACGCTGGTGGGGGCGACGACCCGCAGCGGCCTGCTGAGCGCGCCGATGCGGTCGCGCTTCGGCATGACCAACCGGCTGGACTACTACACGGCGGCCGAGCTGGGCGAAGTGGTCAAGCGCTCGGCGCGGATCCTGAACGTGGACATCGCGGACGAAGGCGCCGCCGAAATCGCCTCGCGTTCCCGCGGCACGCCGCGCATCGCCAACAGCCTGCTGCGCTGGGTGCGCGATTATGCGCAGGTGCGGGCCGACAACCGCATCACCCGCGACGTGGCCGACCGGGCGCTGGCGATGCTCGACGTGGATCGCCACGGGCTCGACGAGATGGACAAGCGGATCCTGGCGACGGTCATTTCGAAATTCGGCGGCGGGCCCGTCGGCATCGGCACCCTCGCCGTTTCGGTGGGCGAGGAGCCGGACACGATCGAAGAGGTCTACGAGCCCTATCTGATGCAGCAGGGCCTGCTGGCGCGGACGCCGCAGGGCCGCACCGCCACCGCGGCGGCCTACCGCCTCTTGGGGCTCCAGCCGCCGGCGGGCGAACCACGGGAGACGCGTTGACATGAACATTCTGGTGACAGGCGCGGCCGGCTTCATCGGCCACCACGTGTCCACGGCGCTGCTGGAGCGCGGCGACGCGGTGACGGGCTTCGACAACCTCAACGACTACTACGACGTCGCGCTCAAGGAGGCGCGGCTGGCGCGGCTGCGTCCGCATCCGGGCTTCTCCTTCGTGAAGGGGGGCCTCGAAGACGCGGCGGCGGTGGGCGCGCTCTTCGCGGGGCGTCCGTTCGACCGGGTGATCCATCTGGCCGCGCAGGCGGGGGTGCGCTATTCGCTGACGAATCCGGGTGCCTACGTGCAGAGCAATCTCGTCGGCTTCCTGAACATCCTGGAGGCTTGCCGGCACGCCCGGACGCCGCATCTGGCCTACGCCTCGAGCAGCTCGGTCTACGGGCTCAACAGCCGCCAGCCGTTTTCCGTGCACGACAACGTGGACCATCCCATCTCCCTCTACGCCGCCACCAAGAAGGCCAACGAGCTGATGGCGCACACCTATTCGCACCTGTACGGCCTGCCGACGACCGGCCTGCGGTTCTTCACCGTCTACGGCCCGTGGGGCCGGCCCGACATGGCGCTGTTCCTGTTCACGAAGGCCATCCTCGCCGGCCAGCCCATCGATGTGTTCAACCACGGCCGGATGCGGCGCGACTTCACGTACATCGACGACATCGTGCAGGGCGTGATCCGCACGGCGGACCGCGTGGCGGCGCCGGATCCGGCCTGGGACGCGGCCGCGCCCGATCCGGGCACGAGCCCCGCGCCCTACCGGGTCTACAACATCGGCAACCACTCGCCCGTCGAGCTGGACCGGTTCATCGGCGCCATCGAGGCGGCGCTGGGCCGGAAGGCGACCCGCCGCTACCTGCCGATGCAGCCCGGCGACGTTCCGGCCACCTGCGCCGACGTCGCGGATCTGGAGCGCGACGTGGGCTTCGCGCCGGCCACGCCGCTGGAGACGGGCATCGCGCGCTTCATCGAATGGTACCGGGCATACTATGGAGTTTGAGCATGAAAATCCGTCCCATCGGCCTCATCCGTCCCCTGATGTTCTGCAACCGCTGCACCGTGAACCCTTGAACCTGTAACCTTCAACCAAGGATTTATGCCATGGCCAACACGATTCTGATCGGCGCCCAGTGGGGCGACGAAGGCAAAGGCAAGATCATCGACGTGCTCACGGAGCGCGCCGACTGGGTCGTGCGCGCGCAGGGCGGGAACAACGCCGGCCACACCGTCGAGGTCGGGGAAGAGCGCTTTGTGCTGCATCTGGTGCCTTCGGGCGTCCTGCACGAAGGCAAGCGCTGCGTGATCGGCAACGGCGTCGTGCTCGACCCCGTCGGGCTGGTCGAGGAGATCCAGGGCATCGAAGCCCGCGGATTTTCCGTCGCGGGCCGCCTGTTCATCAGCGACCGCGCGCACGTGGTTTTTCCGTACCACCGGATGCTCGACGCGCAGGGCGAGGCCCGCCGCGCCAAAGGCGACCAGATCGGCACCACGCAGCGCGGCATCGGCCCGGCCTATGGCGACAAGGCCGCCCGCTTCGGCCTGCGCATGTGCGACCTGGTCGATCCGGAGTTCCCCGCGTTGCTGCGCTCCCGCGTCGAGGAGAAGAACCGCATCCTGGCCGCGATGGGCGCCCCCGTCGTCGTCTACGAAGAAGTCCTCGCCGCGACGCAGAAGGCGATGGGGGTTCTCCGTCCGCTGGTGTGCGACATCCTGCCGCTGCTGCATGGCGCCGTCGCGCGCGGCGAGGAGATCCTGTTCGAGGGGGCGCAGGGCATCATGCTCGACATCGATTACGGCACCTATCCGTACGTGACCAGCTCGAACGCCTCCAGCGGCGGCGCATCCACCGGCTCGGGCGTCCCGCCCAACCGCATGGACCGCGTGGTCGGCGTGCTGAAGGCCTATCTCACGCGCGTGGGGGAGGGGCCGTTCCCCACCGAGCTCCTCGACGCCACCGGCGAGGAGCTCCGGCGCATCGGCCGCGAGTTCGGCGCCACCACGGGCCGTCCGCGCCGCTGCGGCTGGTTCGACGTCGTCGCCGCCCGCCACGCCGTCATGACGTGCGGCGTGGACGAATGGGCGCTGACGAAGCTCGACGTGCTCGACGGCTTCGAGACGATCCGGATCTGCGTCGCCTACGAGCTGGATGGCCAGCGCATCGACCACTTTCCCGCCAACATCCGCGAAGTGACCCGCTGCAAGCCGATCTACGAGGAGGCCGCCGGCTGGCGCACCTCCACGCGCGACATCGCCCGGTTCGCCGACCTGCCCGCGGCCGCCCGGCGCTACATCGCCCGCCTCGAGCAGCTGACCGGCGTGCCGGTGGGCATCCTGTCGCTGGGCCCCCGGCGGGCCAGCACCTTGATCCGGGGAGGGGAGGCGTGAGCCAGCAGGCCGAGACCGCCTGCGTGCCGCGCCATGTCGCCGTCATCATGGACGGCAACGGCCGCTGGGCCAAGCGGCGCATGCAGCCGCGCCTGTTTGGCCACCGCGCCGGGGCGGAATCGCTGCGCGCGGTCCTGCGCGCCTGCCGCGAAGCCGGCGTGGAATACCTGACCGTGTACGCCTTCAGCACGGAGAACTGGGTGCGCCCCAAGGACGAGGTGTCCGGCCTCATGTCGCTGTTGAAGACCTTCCTGAAGAAGGACGAGCGCGAGCTGCACGAAAACCAGGTGCGCCTGCGCGTCACCGGCCGCATCCAAGACCTGCCCGCGGCCGTCCGCTCCGAGCTTGAGCGCGTGATGGAGGCCACGAAACGCTACGAGAAGGGGCATCTGATCCTCGCCTTGAGCTACGGCGGCCGCACCGAGATCGTGGACGCCGTCCGCGTCCTCGCCGGCAAGGTGAAGGCCGGCGAGATCGAGCCTGCGCAGATCGACGAGGCTCTGCTGGCCCGCCATCTCTACCTGCCGGACGTGCCGGATCCGGACCTGATGATCCGCACCAGCGGGGAGCTGCGCCTCAGCAACTTCCTGCTGTGGGAGCTGTCCTACGCGGAGTTCTATTTCACCGACACCCTGTGGCCCGATTTCCGCGAGGCGGATTTCGCGAAGGCCTTGGCGGAATATTCGCGGCGCCAGCGCCGGTTCGGGGCCCCCTCATGAACCTTCCCGGCATCAAGCATCGGCTGATCAGCGGCTTTGCCATCGCCGCCGCGCTGTTCTCCGCCTTCTTCTACCTGCCGGACGCGGGCGTGCCGTTCGTGCTGGCCGCGCTGGCGGCGATCATCTCGCTGGAGTTCTACCAGATGATGTCGGCCGCCGGCGTCGCCAACTTCAGCCGCTACGGCACTCTCGGCAGCGTCCTGCTGGTGTTCGTCACCTGGTTCGCCGGCATCCGCGACGCCGCCGCCGCGGAGGGCTCCTGGGACTCGGTGGTCCTGTTCCTCGTCACCATCGGCATTTTCCTGCGGCAGTTCCCGCAGAAGGACAATCCGCATCCGCTGCGGACCATCGGCGGCACGCTCTTCGGCGTGCTCTACATCGGCCTGCTGTGGAACTTCCTGACGAAACTGCTTCTGTTCCAGCGGCCGGAGGCGGTGGCGGGCATCTACATGCCCGGCCGCTGGCTCCTGCTCTACTGCGTGTTCGCCGCGAAGTTCACGGACATCGGCGCGTACGTGATCGGGTGTTCCTTCGGCCGCCACAAGCTGATCCCGCGCATCTCGCCCGGGAAGTCGTGGGAGGGCGTCGCCGGCGGCATTCTCGTCGGCACCGGGGTTGGCGCCGCGCTGGTCTGGGGGTTGCGCGACACCTTCGGCGCCTTCGGCCTCACGCCCCTGCGCGCCATCCCCCTCGGCGTGGTCCTGTCCATCTGCGCCATCACCGGCGACCTGACCGAATCGCTCTTCAAGCGCGCGGCGAGCGTCAAGGATTCCGGCGGCGTGATCCCCGGCATGGGCGGGTTCCTCGATGTTCTCGACAGCTTGCTGTTCACTTTCCCGGCGCTTTATCTTTTCCTCCGGCTGGCCGCCTGAGGACAGAATTCAGGATGCAGTATTCAGGAGTCAGAATGGAACCGCCCTCTCATCCGTCCGATCCGTCGGAACCGTCCGACATCCTCCCGGTCCCTGGTGCCCGAAACTGACTTCTGAATTCTGACTCCTGAATTCTTCCCCAAAGGAACCCGATGGCTTTTGTCTACATTCTCGCGATGCTGATCCTGTTCAGCCTCAGCATCTTCGTGCACGAGCTGGGCCATTTCCTCGCCGCGCGCGCGCTGGGCCTGGTGGCCGACGTGTTTTCCATCGGCATGGGCCGGGCGGTCTGGAAGCGCAAGATCGGCGCGACCTCCTGGCAGATCGGCTGGCTGCCCTTCGGCGGCTATGTCGCCCTGCCGCAGATGGACCCGAACTCGTTCCTGGAGGGAACGGGTCCAGGGGACAGGAGACAGGAAACAGGGGACAGGGGACAGAAAACAGGATCGGATCCTCTGTCTCCTGGCTCCTGTCCCCTGGACCCTGCGCCCCGCGCGCTTCCGCGCGTAGCTCCGTGGAAGAAGATCGTCGTGTCCATCGCCGGCGCGGCCGGCAACGTGGCCTTCGCCTTTCTCCTCGCCGCGATCGTGTGGATCGTCGGCAAGCCCTCCTCGCTCCAGGAGCAGAACGGCGTCGTCGGATTCATCGCCACGAACAGCCCCGCCTTGGCGCTGGGCCTGGCCATCGGCGACGAGATCGTCGCCGTCAATGGCGAGCCGGTCCGCAACTGGATCGACATCTCCGAAAAGGTCGCCCTCGGCGCCTCCGACACCGTCGTCCTGCGCGTCCGCGCGTCCGCCGGCGAGGAGCGCGAATTCCCGGTCGGGACGGAAAAGGCCTCCATCGGCGTCCGCATGCTGCCGGGCATCGAGGGCATGGATCCGTGCCTGGTCGCCTCGGTGGATCCCGGCTCCGGCGCCGAGGCCGCCGGCCTTCTCCCCGGCGACCAGATCCTGCGGTTCGACGGGCAGGCGGTCTACGGTCCCGCCCACCTCAGCCAGCTCGTCGAAGCCGCGGCGGGCCGGCCCGTTCCCGTCGAATTCCTCCGCGGGTCGGAACGGCTCACCGCCGCCGTGGAATCCCGCTACGACGAGACCCTCCGGCGCCATCGGATCGGCATCGCGTTCAACGCCCTGTTCGACCTCGATTTCGCCACCCGGACGCATCCCACGCCGTGGGCGCAGGTGCGCGGCCACGCCACGGCCATCTTCTCGTTCCTGCGCGCGTTGGCCACGCCCTCCACGTCCGGCGCCGCCGCCGGCGCCGTCGGCGGGCCCGTCCTGATCCTGCTGATGCTTTGGCTGATGCTCAAGTCCAGCTTCATCCTCGCCATCTGGTTCACGGGCTTCCTGAACGTCAACCTCGCCATCATCAACCTGCTGCCCCTGCCGATCCTCGATGGCGGCCATGTCGTGATGAACCTGTGGGAGATGATCTTCCGCCGCCCCGCGCCGCCGCGCCTCATCAACGCCCTCGCCAACGTCTTCGCGGTGCTCTTCATCGCGCTGTTCCTCGCGCTGACTTTCCGCGACAGCGTCCGCCACCTCGCGCCGCCCGTCCAGCGGTGGTGGTCCGGCGAACAGACGCAGCCCGACCAGCCCGCCGTCTTCGACGAAAAACCCTGAACAGCCTCTTAACGCAAAAGGCGCAAAGGGCGCAAAAGTCTCGCAAATGCGAACAGCCGATGGTCTTTCTTTACGGACGAAGCCCCCCGAAACAACATCTTTGTGTTCTCTGCGCTCTCCGTGGCGAATGTTCCCCCGGCTGTTCTTGCGTTCCTTTCGCGGCTCTTGCGTCCTTTGCGTTAAATGTCTCTTGGCGGTTGGCGGCGGACGCGCTAGATTGCCTGCGGAAACCGTGGAGAGATGGCGGAGTGGCCGAACGCGCCGGTCTTGAAAACCGGATCCTGCGCAAGCGGGACGGGGGTTCGAATCCCTCTCTCTCCGAAACTTCTTGTGGCCGTTTTTAGATATCCTCGTCGTCCATTTTACATTTCCGCTTATCGGCCCCCCCAAGATGTTTTCGCGTGTTTCGGCGTGAAAAAGGGCTCCGTTTTTTCCATTTCCGATGGTTTCGCGGATTGGCGAATACATAATCCATTCCGCTGGAATGATATAACGAAATATAAAGAATTCGGCCTTGTTTCCAACTAGGTGTTGACACCTATGGGGTTCGGCGCGTATGTTCTTCGACAGTGGAAGAGGAGAAGTTCTTC
>SABN01000223.1 GCA_009928955.1 Opitutia bacterium
TCGGCGATATGAAATCGAGCGTCGCCGGTCGCATAATGCGGCCGCGGACCGACCATAGGCGCAATGCCGGGATGAATCGCAGCGGCACCATCAGCGCGCACCCGATCGACATGAGGCGGAAGGGTGTGGGAGGGAGTTCGGTGTTGTCGGCCACGTAGTAGGCAGCAAACGCGGCCGCCAGCCAGGCGAAGGAGGCGATCGCTTCATAGGCGGGGCGGAACGGGTCTTGGTATTTAGCGCTGCTGGAAGCCATGGCGATACGCTCTTATTTAAGTGTCGCGATTCTCGGGGTCGCCTTCTGCGGTGAGGATAGCGAGCAGGATCGGCGTGGCGACGGCAAAAAAGGGTCCTTTTTCGCCGCTTTTTCGGGCGCAGACGATGCGTTAGTAAGGGAAGCACAGGCCGTGGCGGGTGGCGTCGCGGAAAGGGACGTCGAAACAGTCGTGTGCGCGCAGAAGCTCGCGCGTACGTTCCTCGCCCTCGCCCTGGGAATCGGCAAAGCGGCGGACGGCATCCGGATGCAGGTAGACATACCCGTCTTCGAGATAGGCATCCTCGCCCCACCCGCCTGCAGCATGGATCTGACGGAGTTGCTCGACTAGGTTCTTCCCCGCGGAGGAGGGCCGGTAAGGCGGGTTGTCTGGCGAGGCGGGGCGCGGCGCGGCGTCTCGGGGGGCTGGCTGACGCGCTTTCGGGGTGCTCGCTTGCGCGCCGGACGCGTCGCTCGATCGGCCTGGCGCGGGTGGCGCGGCTTCGGTGCTGGAGGATGAGGACAAAGGAGAATCCGCCGGCGGGGCCGGTTTGCGCCTCGGCTCTGACTTGACGGCGGGGCCGAAGATCACCAGTGCGGCAAAACTGTTCGATGTTTGGCGCGTCATCCGAAGATGGTTGCGTCCGGTTTCGTTGTTCTTGTGCAGGACCGTTCCCGGGCGCATCGGATCCGGACGGAAGAGCGACGTCGCGGCGAGGTCGGCGGCCTTGGGGGGCGTATCGATTCCGCAGGCGACGAACGCGTCGGGATAGTCCAAGCAGATCTCGTCGTTGACGAGAGAGAACCATGGCGGGGGCTGTTGGTGGGTGCGCAGGAGCGCGGCGATGTCGGCAAACAGCGCGGCATGGGGGCCGCGCCGGGAGAAGTAGTCCTGATCCGAGCGGCTGGAGGATGACGCCGATGTCGGGAACGCCGCGCGCAGCAGAGACACGACATTCGGCTGCGCCGCGCTCGATGGCTCGCGAGCGCGCTGCGTTTGATCTTTTCCGGGGCGTGCCTTTGGGGCCGGCGCTGCGGGGGGCTTGGCCGGAGGGTTCGCCGCACGCGGCACCGGGGACGGGTCCGGACCGCCGCCGTCGTTCGGCGCAGAAGGGGGTGGCGGTGTCGCGACAGGCTCGGCGTCGGGGCGAGTGGCCGATGGGGTGTCGGCGGTTCGGGCCGGCGCAGCGGTGGGTGTCGTCTGTGCCCGAGGTGCCTGAGCGGGCGCGGGAGCCGGCGCAGGAGCGGGTGCCGGTGCACCATGCGCCGCCGTTGCTCCGGCCGAGGATTCTTGTTCCTCGTCCGGATCGAACTCATCCTCCTGGTCGAGCGAGCCCGCGTGATTGTCGAAATCCTCGATTACGGCAGGGATCGGAGCGACGTAGGTGTCCAGGAGGTACTCGGGATCCCGGATCTTGAGGCAGTTGATGGTGAGGTTGGCGACCGCGCCGTTTTCCGACGGGACGGAGAACGTGACGCGCCAGTAGCGCAGACGCGTCTCGCCGGAGATAAAGGGTTCGGCGACATCGATATCCAGGAGGTCGACCGCAAGCCCGTCCGGATCATGGGTGATGCCGGGGATCTGATTGTCGCGCAGATACTGGGCCACATCGGCACCGCCGGCATTGCCTGTCCAGGCGATGAAGAGACCGTGGTCGGTCACGAAGACACGCCCGCCGACCTGGTTGACTTTCCAGGCGCCGGTTCCGAACAGGTGACGCATCGCCTCGACGATGTGCCGATGCGGCGTGAACCCCACGGTGCCGCTGGGCATCGAGGAGAAGGATTCCCTTACGTCCGCGAGGACGCTGCCCTTGTCGGACTTCTGGACAATGTCGCGGAAGCGATTGGTGTTCGGCGAGGCGTTGCCGCGGGTCACATATTGATAGACCTGGAA
>SABN01000224.1 GCA_009928955.1 Opitutia bacterium
GCACGCCTGCGTCCTGCGGCGCGTGCACGAGCTGGGCTTTCCGCTCGTGCAGCTGGGCACGCGCGCCTACTGCGTGGAAGAGGCGGACTATCGCGCCGCCCACCCCAAAACCATCGCGGCCTACGATGCGCATGTCCTCGCCGAAGGCCGGCTGCCGAAGAACTGGATCCCGAAGAAGTTTCCGAAGCAGGTGTTCATCTCGTTCGATCTGGACGCCTTGGACCCCGCCGTGATCCCCGCCACCGGCACGCCCGTGCCCGGCGGCCTCGGCTGGCGCGAGGCGCTGAAGCTGATCGACGACGTCGCCGCCGCCCGCCAGATCGTCGGCTTCGACGTGGTCGAGCTCGCGCCGATGAAGGGCCTGCACCACCCCGACTACACCGCCGCGCTCCTCGTCTACGCCCTCATGGCCGCCGCCGCGAGAAGTTGAAGCCGTTCAACGCAAAAGGCGCCAGCGCCGCTCATTCTCCCCGCCGTGGTTCGGGGAGCAAGACCACGAGATTCCAGAAAGTCAGTTTGGGAATGATGAAGGCGACGAATGCGCCATCGGCATCCTGACCCGACTTGAACGGCAATACCTGCGGGCGGCCGAGGCCGTCGTCGGGAGTGGAGATGAAGCCGCGCTGGACTTTCCGGTCGGCGCGGATGTTCAGGACCACGTTCGATTGCGGCGCGGGATGGCCGCTGGGGTTGCGCCATTGGTCGTCCACGCCGTTCAAGTTGATGAGATTCAGCGCGAGCGCGCCGTCGTCGCGGATCTTGGCCACGGTCCAGATGGCGCCGGCGTCGCCGCGCTTGCTCAGCGCGTGTGTTGGGCTCGTGATCTGCAAATCATCCGTGCCGTCGCGCAAGGAGAAGAGATTCTCGTAGCGCACGGCGAAGTCGTAGGTGTCGCGCATGGCGCGCTTGAGCCCCGCGTGCATGCGCGGGGAGCGGGCGGGGAAGTATTCGTTCACCAGCATCTGGCCGTCGTCGCCGAGTTCGATGTGGAAAGCGCCGTGGGCGAAGATACAGGCATCCAGCAGCTTGGCCGAGGCGTCATTGATGAAACTCGGCAACGGCGGCTGGGACGGATCGCCAATTTCGTCCCAGGGCTTGCGGTTGATGTAGGCCGCGAGGACGACCGGCTTGCCGTGGCCGGCGGTCTGCGCTGCGAGGATGTTTTCGCGGAGGTCCTGGTAGGAGTGGCGGGACCAGACTTCCGAGTAATAGACATCGGCGTCCGAGCGGGCGATTTCGGGGAGGTAGTTGCCCATGACATCGTTGTGGGTGACGACCGCGCGGGGATGCGTTTGGCGGAGAAACGCCCGGGCTTCGTCGATGAAGCGCGGGAATTCCTCGCGCTCGGGGATGCCGACATCGGAATTGTATTTATAGCACCCCTCCCCGCCGAGGTTGTCGAGGTGGATGCCGTCGAAGCCGGCCAGGTCCAGCGCGTCGGCGAACTGGCCGAAGATGTGCGCCTTCCAGTCGGGGTTGGACGCGTCCATGACCCAGATCTTGTAGCTGCCGGCGTCGTGCTTGCGGATATCCCCAAGGTTGGTGGAGTTCGGGGTCTTGAAGGCCGCCCATTCGATCTGCTCGGGCGCGTCGTTGCCACTGTCGCCATACATCAGGTTGTAGGACAGCGCGGCCATGCCGCGGCGTTGAACGGCGGCGACCTTGTCCTTCACCGTTTGGAACGATTGGACGCGGCCGCCGACCTGGGTGAAGACGTTCAACGGTTTGCCGTTGGCGCCATAGGGCACGAGGCGGTCGTGGGTCCACTTCCAGTCGTAGAACTGGATGGCGTTGAGGTGGAACTTGGCCAGTTCCGCCGCCTTGCTATGCGCATCGTCGCCGGCGGGATATTCCGAAAAGAAGCCCATGCGGGGGAAGCGGGTCCAGTCGCTGCTGACATCGATGGCGGAGGAGCGCGAGTCGCGCAGCTTTCCGTCCACGACAAGATCCACATCGACGCCGTAGCCGCGGAAATCGGTGGTGGGCGTCTGCCACGGGAAGACCAGCGTCTGCGCGCGGTTTTGGGGCAGGGACACGTCCCGCCGCATCATGGCGACCTCCTCGGCGAGACGCATGACGCGGATGGTCAACACGCCGTTCGTGGCGCGGCCGGGGTTGTCGAGGTCGACCCG
>SABN01000093.1 GCA_009928955.1 Opitutia bacterium
GGGGGGGGATTATACTGGGCGGCACGATGAGTTTTGTGGGCCAGATCGGAGCCGGGACGCGGGCGCGGGCGGCGCGCGCGGCGCGCACGACCGCCATGGTCTGGAGCGTGGGGGTGCAATCCCTGCGCCCGAAGACCTGGACGGCGCCGATGCGCAACGTGCTGGCGCGGCAAATCCTGTTCACGGGGCTGGAGGCGACGGGGTTCGTGTCGCTGATCGCGGTGATCGTAGGGGTGCTGGTGGTGGTGCAGGCGCAGTATTGGCTGATGCGGCTGGGGCAGACGGCCTTGATCGGGCCGATCCTGACGGCGGTGGTGCTGCGGGAGCTGGGGCCGCTGCTGACGAATTTCGTGGTGATCGCGCGCAGCGGGACGGCGATCTCGACGGAGCTGGCGAGCATGAAGGTGCATGGGGAGGTGCGCACGCTGGACGCGATGGGCATCGATCCGTTCGTGTATCTGGTGATTCCGCGGGTGCTGGGGGTGGCGGCCTCGACGTTTTGCCTGACGATCCTGTTCCTGGCGGTGACGTTCATCGGCGGCTTCGCGTGCATGTGGGTGATCCTGCTGGGAGACATCGACATGGGGCTGTTCTTCGGGAACATCATCGGGGCGGTGACGACGACGGATGTGTATAGCCTGCTGGCGAAATCGATCCTGCCGGGCATGCTGACGGGGGCGATCTGCTGCGACGAGGGGCTGGGGGCGGGGGCGGCGGTGACGGAGGTGCCGATCGCGGCGACGCGCGGCGTGATGCGATCGGTGGCGGCGCTGTTCGTGACCTCGCTGTTGATTTCTATGATGGCGTATCTGTGAGAAGCGAAATGGACCCGAAAGAAGCCAGCGAGTGGATCCGGGTGTCCGCCCTGAAGGGCGCGCCGGCGGAGCCGGCGTGGAACTTCGCGGTGCCGCGCGGCGGAGCCCTGTGGATTCCGGACGACGGGGATTCGGGAATGGCGTGGCTGGACTGGTTGACGGGCATCGAGGCGCCGCCGGAGGGGCAGGTGTTCTGGAAGGGCGTCGAATGGCGGGACCGGTCGCCGGATGGGGCGTCGGCGGAGCGGGGCCGCATGGGGTGCGTGTTCGCGTCGGGGGGCTTGGTGATGAATCTGGACATGGACGAGAACGTCTGGCTGCCCGCGCGGATGCACCGGCGGGAGGGGGCGGCGGAATCGATCGAACGGTGGGCGCGGTTCTTTGGATGCTGGCCGCTGCCGCCGGAGCGCGCGCCGGCGGTGCGGGAGCGGGACCGGCGGCGGCTGCTGTGGACGCGGGCGTTCGCGGGGAGCCCCGAGGCGCTGGTGCTGGACCAGCCGTTGCGCGAAACCTCTGCGGAGGACCGGGCGGCGCTGCTGGAGGCGATCCGGCAAGCCCGGGGGGACGGGTGCGCGGTGGTCTGGCTGGATCTACATCTGAAGGCGGAGACGCGGGCGGCGCTGGAGCCGCTGGCCTGCGCGGCGCCGGAACCGAACTGAGGAGCACGCGATGGCAAAGAAATTCAAGTTCCGCTATGTGAACGAAATCGTCGGCGGCTTCGTGCTGCTGGTGGTCCTGTTGCTGCTGGCGGGGGTGCTGGTGGCGGGGCGGGCCCAGCATTGGTTCGACCCCATGCACGAGATCGATCTGACGTTCCCGCCCGAAGGGTCCATGGATCTGCAAAAGGGGGCGGAAGTGATGCTTCTGGGGGCGCGGGTGGGCAGCGTGCAGGACATCTTGGTGGACGACGACGGAAACATCACCGGCAGCATCCGGGTGCGGGGATCGTTCATGCGGTTCGTGCGAGAGGATTCGGTCGCGCTGGTGAAGAAGAAGATGGTGGTGACGGGCGATGCTTTCATCGAATTGACGCGCGGGACGGGCGCGGACCTGCCCCGGAGCGGCGCGCAGATCCCGTGCGTGAAGGACACCGAGATCCTGCAGATGCTGGAGGAGGCGCTGGATGTGCTGGTCCAGGAGGCGGAGAACACCTTGCGGCTGGTCAACGCGGCGATCATCGAATACACGACGCTGGCGGAGAACATGAACGATCCGGGTGGCCAGCTGCAGCAGCTGCTGGCGAACGCGAACGGCCTGCTGGAGGATGTCCGCAAGGGCCCGGGGCTGCCGGCGAAGATCCTGAACGATCCGGCGATGGCGAAGGACGTGGAGGGCATCGTCGCGCAGGTGCAGGCGCTGATGGTGAAGATCAACGCGATGGCCGCGGACCTGCAGACGGTGGTGGCGAAGCTGCCGCCGATGGCCGACACCGTGGGTGGCGAGGTGGACAATTTGCCGGTGATCACGGGCGATGCGCAGGCGCTGATGCGGGAAACCACTGTTTTGCTGGATGGCTTGCAGAAGCATTGGCTCTTGCGGAAATATATGGGGTCGGAGGATGCGATTCGTTCCGAGGAGGTGCTGTACTGATGAAGAGGGAAACCGGAAGCAGGAAGAAGAGGGAATTCAGGGTTCAGGATTCAGGATTCAGGATTCAGGATTTAGAAGGGGGAAAATGGCTGGCGGCGCTGGTCTTGGCGGTCGCGACGGGATGCGCGGCCCCGAAGGTGGCGCAGGTTGCGGATGCGGATTGGGTGTCGCATTCCACAACGGCGCGCGGATGCTATGAGCGAGGGGATTTTCGCCGGGCGGCGGATGCGTATGGGCGGGCCGAACAACGGGCGAGAGCATTGGACGATGCGGATGCGCTGGCGATTTCGGCCATCAACCGCGCCGTGTGCTTGCATGTCGAGGGAGAGGTCGAGGAGGCCCTGACGGGCCTGGACGAGGCGCTGGCGGATCCGCGGATTTCGGCGCCACGCCGCATGGAGTTGACGGTCATGGGGGCGCGTGCGAAATTGGGCCTGGGGGATTTTGAATCGGCGAAAGCGGATGTGGAGGGCGTGCTGAAGGAAAATCCGCCGGTCGAATGGCGGGCCAAGGCCTTGTTGATCCTGGCCGGTTCGGAATTGGGCGAAGACCATGTGGCGGGCGCAACGCAAGCCCTGAAGCAATTGCCGGACAAGGCGTGGGAGCGGCTTTCGCCTTTGCTGCGGGCGGAGTACGCGTCCTGGCGCGCCAAAATCGCGGCGCAGGATATGCGTGCGGTTGATGCCGCGGGACTGTGGGACGAGTCCGCGCGATTTTGGAAACAGGCAGGGCGGTTGACCGAAATGTCGATGGCGTTGTCGCAGGCGGGTTGGCATGCGCGGAAAGCGGGTAATCTGGCAGAGGCGTGCGACCGGTACTACCGATCGGCCCGTAGCCTGTGGGCGCAGGGGGACCCGACGGAAGCTGCACGCGTTTTAGCCGCGGGAGTGGCCTGTGCGGAGGAGCTGAAGGACGAGGCGGTTGCGAAACGGATGGCGGAACTATTTGTAACTTTTAAAGACGGAAAGCGACTCTCGGAATAACGGAGCATGAACATGAAAAAATGGATCCTGATGGGATGCGTGGCGCTGGTGGCGACCGGCGCGTGGGCGGCGAAGGAGATGAGCGTGCAGGTGCGCGACGGACAGTTGCGCAACCGCGCGTCATTTCTCGGGACGGTGACCGGCACGGTGGTCTATGGCGACCGGGTGACGGTGAACCAAGCGCAAGCGGGCTGGTGCGAGGTGGCGACGGCCGCCGGGAAGACCGGCTGGATCCACGAGTCGGCGCTGACGCCCAAGCGCGTGGTGCTGAGTTCGGGCGCGACCGATGCGCGGACCGGCGCGAGCGGCGAGGAAGTCGCGCTGGCGGGCAAGGGCTTCAGCAAGGAAGTCGAGGCGGAATACAAGAAGCAGAACGCGCAGCTTGACTACACCTGGGTGGACTGGATGGTCCAGCAGAAGGTCCCCGGCGAACAGCTCGTGCAGTTCCTGAAGCAAGGCGATTTGGCCCAATGAAGGAGCGCACCATGGAAAAACAATTTTCAATCCACGGAACGGGAATCGCGGCGGTCCTGCTGGCGCTGGCCTTCTGGGCGACGGGCTGCGAGACGGTGAACCAACTCACGGCGACGGTGGCCGATGTCGCGGCGGAAGCCGGCGTGATGACGAAGGAACAGGCGGAGAGCACCAAGCGGGTGAGCACGGCGGTGACGAAGACGTTCCAAGACATCACGCCGGAGCAGGAATACTACATCGGCCGCACGGTGGCGGCGACGGTCCTGATCGGCTACAAACCGAAGGATGCCCGGGACCTGAACGGGTATGTCAACACCGTGGGCCAGGCGCTGGCGCAGTTTTCCACGAAGCCGGAGACGTTCGGTGGCTACCACTTCCTGGTGCTGGATTCGGACGAGATCAATGCTTTTGCGGCTCCGGGCGGGCTGGTGCTGGTGACCAAGGGCCTGCTGCGCTGCTGCCAGACGGAAGACGAACTGGCGGCGGTGCTGGCGCACGAGATCGGGCATGTGGAGAAGCTGCACGGGTTGCGGGCGATCCGCACGGGGCGGCTGAATTCCGCGCTGACGATCCTCGCCGTGGAAGCGGGCAAGAACCTGGCGGGCGAGCAACTGGCCGAGGTGACCAAGGCCTTCGACGAGTCCATCAACGACATTGCCGGGACGCTGATGAACAGCGGCTATTCGCGCAAGCTGGAGTATGAGGCGGATGCGGCGGCGGTCGAGATCCTGAAGAAGGCGGGCTATCAATCCGGGGCGCTGGTGGCGATGCTGGAGAACATGGAGCAGAGCTGGGACTCGACGCGGAAGGACTTCGCGGCGACGCATCCGCCGCCGACCGAGCGCATCGCGCAGCTGAAGAAGCTGGGCGTGGCGTCGACCAAGGCGTCGACCAACGCCCGCCAGCAACGCTTCTTGGCGGCGACGAAGGCGCTGTAAGAGGCGCGCGCGGATGAACAAGAAGGTGGCGTATGGGCTGCTGGCGGGCGCGCTGGCGGCGGCTTGCGCGGGCCTCCTGGACCGCGCCGGGCTGGCCTCGCGCTGGGACAACCCGCTGTCGGATTGGCGCGCGCGCTTTCTGGCGGCGCCATCGGCGGCGACGGACCAGGTGAAGCTCATCCTGCTGGACCAGTACAGTCTGGACTGGGGCAGCGCAACCATGGGATTGTCCTGGCCTTGGCCGCGCGAAGTGTACGGGGCGGTGCTGGACTACCTCAAGCGGAACGGGGCGAAGGCGGCGGTGTTCGACGTGCTCTACACGGAGGCGTCGGCGTCCGGCGTGGCGGACGACGAACTGCTGGGGGCCGCCGCCGGGCGGTTCGGCAATTTCGTCGGCGCGGTCTATCTGGGCAAGACGACGGACCAGGCGACCCGCTGGCCGGAATATGCGAAGCCCAATCCCCTCCGCGTGGAGGGATTGGACGCGTGGCTGGCTGCGCACCCGGGGGCGGCCCAGGAAATCGTGGCGGACGCGGCGGCGTTTCCGGTGCCGGAATTGGCGCGGAACGCGGCTTGGCTGGCCAACGTGCGCGAAGTGCCGGACGGCGACGGAGTTTTTCGCCGGGCCGCGCCGTTCCGAGTGTTTGATGGCCGCGTCTTGCCCTCCCTGGGATTCGCCGGCTGGCTGGCGGGGATGAACGCGGTCGACGTGAAGGCGGAAATCCAGCCGCAGGCCTTGGAGGTGGGCGGCCGCCGGATTCCGTTGGACGATGCCGGGCGCATGATCCTGAAGTTCCGCGGGAAATCGGGCACGCACCGGACCTTCAATGCCGCGGAAGTGATCCAATCGGAATTGCGCCTGCAGGAGGGCGGCCAGCCTCCGATCCAGGACGGAAGCGTGTTCAAGGATGCCTGCGTGGTGTTTGGTTTCAGCGCGCCGGGACTGAAGGATCTGCGGCCTTCGCCGATGGGCGGGGACTATCCGGGCCCGGAGATCTACGCGACGATGCTGGACAATCTGCTCGCGGGGGATTTCCTGCGGGACATGCCGGGCCCCGCGGTCTGGCTGTGGACGCTGTTGCTGGCGCTGGCGGCAGGCGTGATCGCGGCTTCGGCGCGCAACGGCTGGCAGAGCGGCGTGGCCGCCCTCGTGCTGGTACCGCTGCCGGTGCTTGCGGGACTGGCGGCATGGAAGGCCGGCTGCGTCCTGCCGGCGGCCGGGCCGATGATGGGGGTCGTGATCGCTTTGCTGGGCGGGGCCGTGATCAATTTCGTGCTGGAGGGCCGCCAGAAGATGTTCATCAAAGGGGCGTTCAAGCACTACCTGAGCGCGGACGTGATCGAACAGATCATGCGCGATCCCGGCAGCTTGAAGCTCGGCGGCGAGCGGCGCGAACTGACGATCTTCTTCTCGGATCTGCAGGGATTCTCGACGATCTCCGAGCGGCTGGGGCCGGAAGACCTGACGAAGCTGCTGAACGACTATCTGTCGGACATGACCGACATCATCCTGGAAGAAGGCGGCACGCTGGACAAGTACGAGGGCGATGCGATCATCGCGTTCTGGAACGCGCCGCTGGCGCAGCCCGACCATGCGGTGCGCGCGGTGCGCGCTTCGGTGCGCTGCCAGCGGAAGCTGGCGGAGCGGCGGGCGGAGTTCGAAGCGCGGACGGGGGCGGTGCTGAAGATGCGCATCGGGCTGAACACGGGCGCGGTGGTGGTCGGCAACATGGGGTCGAGCAACCGGTTCGACTACACGGTGCTGGGCGACGCGGCGAATCTGGCCTCGCGGCTGGAGGGGGCGAACAAGGCGCTGGGCACCTACATGATGGTGGCGGAATCGACCTGGTCGCAGACGAACGGGGCATTCCCGGGGCGCGAGCTGGGGTTCCTTCGCGTGGTGGGGCGCAAGACGCCGGTGCGGGTGTACGAGGCGACGGGGCTGGAAGGCGAGGCGGCGGGCGCGGCGGAGAAGGCGTTCGAGGCGGCGCTCGCGCTGGCCCGGGCGCAGCAGTGGCTCCCCGCGGCGGAAGCTTTTGAAAAGCTGGCCGAGGAAGCGGCGGCCAAGACCTATGCGGCCAAATGCCGCGCGTTGGCGGCGGCCGGGCCGGACGCGGCCTGGGATGGCATCTGGAATTTGACGGAAAAGTGAGGATGGATTCGGCATGAAGGTCTTTCTGGGAGGGGCGCGCGGCAGTTTTCCGGTGTCGGGGGCGGACCAGATGCGCTATGGCGGCGGCACTTTTTCCCTGCTGGTCGAGGACCGCGAGGGCGGGCAGGTCCTGATCGACGCCGGCAGCGGCGCGCGGCGGCTGAAGGGCCGGTTGCGCCCCGGCGGAACGGCGTTCTTCACCCACACGCATTTGGATCATCTGATCGGGCTGCCGATGCTGGCGAAGGTCTGGCCGCAGCGGTTGCTCCTGCCCCGGGGCGGACTCAAAGAAATTTTGGCCCGGGTGTTTTCTCCGCCGGTGTGGCCGGTCAAGCTGCCGGCCGCGGATTTCCCGGTGCCGGTCGCGCCGGTGGAGATCGGCGGCCTGCGGGTGAACTGGCAGCCGGTGGCGCATCCCGACGGCTGCGTCTCCTACCGGGTGGACGAGCCGGCGACGGGCGCGAGCGTGGTGGTGGCGACCGACCTCGAGTGGCAGATGATGACGCCGCGCGCACAGGATGCGTTTGCGCTGTTTGCGCGCGGGACGGATCTGCTGGTGTTTGATTCGCACTATCGGCCCGAGGAATATGCCGCGCACAAAGGCTGGGGCCATAGCGCATGGACGGACGCCGTGGAGGCGGCGCGCCGGACCGGCGCGCGGAAGCTTTGGCTGATGCATCACGCGCCCGGCCGCGCCGACGCTGAGATCGACGCCATGGGCGTCGAGGCCGCCGCGCTGTTCAGCGGGGCCGTTTTCGCGACGGAGGATGCCATGATGGAGACCTTGCATGAATAGCACATCGGTGTTTCATTTCGCGGAGGGAACGGCCTTGGTCCTGGTCTTGCTGGCCGCCTTGGGGATCGCCGCGCTGCCGCGGCGGATCTTGGCGCAGAAGGCCCGCGCGGCGCGGGGAAAGGGAACCCAGTGGCTGCTGGCGGCGCTGGAGAGCCTTCTCTTCCCGCTGCTGGCCATGGGATTGGGCTGGGGGGTGCTGTGGGCGCCGGAGGCCTTGCCCGTTTCCTGGGCCGGGCTGGTTCCGCCCGCCCACCGGTCCGCGTGGCATTTGTTCTGGCTGGCGATGCTGGTGTACAACTTCGCGGAAGCGACATGGCTGCAGATCCTGTCGTGGGGAGGAAAGCCTGCGATTCCCGCTTTGCTGCGGGGCGTGCTGCGGGTGGTGGTGACGGCGCTGGCGGGCTTTGCCGTCCTGCGGTTCGAACTGGGCTTCAACATCACGCCGCTGCTGGCTTCCACGGCGCTGGTCACGGCGGTGGTGGGCTTCGCGCTGCAGGGGGTGCTGGGCAACCTGCTGGCGGGCATGTCGCTGAACCTGACCGGATCCCTGGCCCACCGCGACTGGGTGGCCATCGACGATCTGGAGGGGCGGGTGGAGGAGATGAACTGGCGGGAGACCTGGCTGGTCACCCTCGAGAACATCCCGGTCCGCATTCCCAACAGCAAGGTGGCCGATGCCCGCATCCGCCATCTGAGCCGGCCGGCGGAATCGCGGCGCTGCTCGCTCTTCGTGGACGCCAGCTACGATGCCGCGCCGGATGCGGTGATCGCGGCCTTGCTGGGCGCGGCGAAGGCGGTGCCGCAGGTGTGCCGGACGCCGGAGCCGGCCGCCTTCGTCCTGGACTACAAGAGCTATGGCGTCGGCTACGAACTGCGCATCTGGCTGGACGACTATCCCCGGCGCAATCCGATCCTCGGCGAGGTCCGCCGCCATGTCTGGTACCAGTTCCGCCGGGCGGGCATCGAGATTCCGTATCCGGTGACGGACCAGGTGCTGAACGACTTCATGGCGCGGGCCGTCGCGCCGGCGTCGCCGGCGGCGGAGGATGCGGAAGCGCGGCGGCGCGCGGCGGGCCTGCTGCAGAGCGATTTCGCGCGCACGGTGCTGCAGGGCGCGGATGGGAAGTTGATGGTGCCCGCCGAGGAGCTGGCGGCGTGGGCGGGCCGCCTGCCGAGCCAGCTCTACGGATGCGGCGAGACGCTGTTTCGGCAGGGGGATGCCGGGGATTGCTGCTTCGTGGTGCTGTCCGGTTCGCTGATGGGCCGGATCCGGCATCGCGAATCGGGGAAGGAAACGACCTTCGAAGTGGGCGCGGGCGCGGTGGTGGGCGAGATGAGCCTGATGACGGGATTGCCGCGCATGGCGGAGATCCAGGTGACGGACACGGCGGAGCTGCTGCGGATTCCGGCGCCGCAATTCGCGGAATTGATCGGCCAGCATGCCGGGGTGGTGGAGCAACTCAGCCAACTGGTGTCGGAGCGGGCGCAGCAGAACCGCAAGCAGGTCGAGGATCTGCTGGCGGCGGGGGCGCCTTCGATGGAGCAGGCGATTTCGCGCGACGGCATCCTGAAGCGGTTTTGGCGCCTGCTGGGGGGCTGAAATACCGGTAAAACCGGTAAAACGGGGACTCCGTTTTACGGTTGATTTGACCGGGCGGGGGGCGGATACTGTCCACGATGGTGCGCGGAAGTCCTCCGCCGCCGACAACGAGGTGGATGATGAATGTGGTGGGCGTGGTTTTGGGCGGCGGAGAAGGCAAGCGGCTGCAACCCTTGACGCGGGACCGGTGCAAGCCGGCGGTGCCGCTGGCGGGCAAGTACCGGCTGGTGGACATCCCCGTCAGCAATTGCATCAACAGCGGCATCCGGCGCATCTACGTGCTGACGCAGTTCAACAGCGTGTCGCTGCACCAGCACGTGCAGAACACCTACGTGTTCGACCAGTTCCACAGCGGCTACGTGCGGATCCTGGCGGCGCAGCAGACGCCGGGCAGCGAGGCCTGGTTCCAAGGAACGGCCGACGCGGTGCGGCAGGGCTTGCGCTACGTGCTGGACCGGCAGCCGGACCACGTGCTGATCCTCTCGGGCGACCAGCTCTACCGGATGGATTTCCGCCCGGTGCTCGAGGAGCACATCCGGAACAAAGCGGAGGTGACGATCTGCACGAAGCCGGTGCCGCGCCCGGAAGCCGGCGCGCTGGGCATCATGCAGGCCGACGCGCAGGGACGCATCGTGCGCTTCGTGGAGAAACCCGGCGACACGCCCTTGCTCGACGAGTTGCGCGAGCCCGGGCCCGGTCCGGACCGCTATCTGGCCAGCATGGGCATCTACGTGTTCGACACGAAGGTGCTGCTGGAGCTGCTGGACAACGACGGCAAGGATTTCGGCAAGAACATCATTCCGGCGGCCATCGAGAAGCGCGCGGTCTACCGCCACCTGTTCGACGGCTATTGGCGCGACATCGGAACGATCCGCTCGTTCTGGGAAGCGAACATGGAGCTGGCGGAGCCGCTGCCGGAGTTCAACCTCTACGACGTGAACGCGCCGCTCTACACGCACATGCGCTATCTGCCGCCGTCGAAGATCAACTGTTGCGACCTGAACCGCGCGCTGCTGAGCGAAGGCTGCATCATCTCGGGCCACCGCATCCTGAGCTCGCTCATCGGCGTGCGCGCGAAGGTGGGCGAGGGCACGGTGATCGAGCGCACGGTGATGATGGGCGCGGACTACTACGATCCGAAGGACCTGCCCCCCGGGCAGATTCCGATGGGCGTGGGGCGCGACTGTTTCATCCGCAACGCGATCATCGACAAGAACGCGTGCATCGGCGACGGGTGCTACATCACGCCCGACGGCAAAGAAGATTGCGCCACGGATCTCTACACCGTGCAGGAAGGCGTGATCGTGATCCCGAAGAAGGCGGTGATTCCGCCCGGGACCCGGATCTAGGGCGCGGGCGGGGGCTGATAGGCGGGGAGGGCCGGGCGGCGGCCGGGGCCGGTCGTGCCTCGGTCGAAGGGGCGGTCCGGCTCGGGGCTGGCGCCTTCGAGGTGCTGGCGGCGGCAATCGGAGACCAGCTTGTAGCACTGCGTGATGTGGTCGGCGAGGGGGACGTCCGCGGGGGCCTGCCCCTTCAGCGCCTCGAATTTCTTGGCCGCCAGGAAGGCGTCTTCCTCGATGGGCTTGAGCCGCTCCGTGCGCGATTTGTCGGCGAGGAACAGCTTGTATTGCTCCAGCGCCTGGTTGAAGAGGCGCGCGCCTTGCAGATAGTCGGGGTGTTGCCACGGTTCGCCGGGGCGGTGCGGCGGGACATCGGCGCGGGCGATGGGGGCGGGCGCGGGTTGCGCG
>SABN01000012.1 GCA_009928955.1 Opitutia bacterium
GATCTGCATGCCGGGGGTGACGCGCGTGGACTTGAGGGCCACGTCGGTGACCTGGTTGATCGCGATGCCCGGGGAGATTTCCACGAACAGGGCGGCCTGCTCGGCGACGGGCAGGTAGCCGCGGGCCACGGTCGCCAGGAACGAGGCGAACTGCGGCTGCAGGCTGTCGATGAATACGTAGGTTCTGAGTTCTGCCATGGGGGCTCCTTAGTTATTTTCCGCCGGTGGCGGCTGCGGCTTCTTCCATCATTTTCACACTGTTGGACGACCCCACGCGGGTCGCGCCGTTGCGGATCATCAGCATCGCGTCCGCGTAGGTGCGGACGCCGCCGGAGGCTTTCACGCCGAGGCGCTTGGGCGCGACGGTGCGGGCCATGAGGGCGATGTCCTCGGCGGTGGCGCCGCCCTTGTTGAAGCCCGTGGAGGTCTTCACGTAGTCGGCGCGGGCCTTCATGGACGCTTCGCAGGCCTTGACGATCTCGTCCTTGGTCAGCAGGCACGTCTCGAGGATCACCTTGAGCAACGCGCCGCCGTCCTTGACCGATTCGGCCACGGCGCGGATGTCCTTCGTGACGGCGTCCCAGTCGGCAGACTTCACGAGGCCGACATTGATGACCATGTCGATTTCCTTGGCGCCCTCGCGGATGGCGCGGCGGGCCTCCAAGGCCTTGATTTCGGGCGTGCCGGCGCCCAGCGGGAAGCCGACGACGGCGCAGACCTTGACGGACGAGCCGCGCAGGAGCTGGGCGACGTAGCGCACCCACGAGGAATTGACGCAGCAGCTGAAGAAATTATGCTTGAGGGCTTCCTCGCACAGCTTCTTCACGTCATCCTGCGTGGCCTCGGGCTTGAGGATGGTGTGGTCGATCATGCGGCACAGCTGGGCGGGCGGAAGGTTGGCCAGGTTCGCGGCGCCGGCCGCGGGAGCGGCCGCTCCGCCGCCGACGATCTGTTTGACGCGCTCGGCGATGCGCACGACATCTTGGGGGGATAGGTCCAATTTCATCTCCTTAATGGCCGTCATGACGGGAGTTCCCGCCCGGCCGCTTTCGAGGTCCTTGATCATCTGGACGCGCCGAAGGTGCCTCTCTTCGGTGCAATCGGTGGCGATGAAGACATCCGCGATGGCCTTCGCCTGTTCAAAATTGTTCTGGCCGGCGCCGAGGGTAAGCACGTTGGCTCCGTTGTGCTGGCGCGAATTCTTGGCCAGCGCCTCGTTGTAGCACGCCGCCGCCCGCACGCCGGGGATCTTGTTGGCCGACATCGCCGAACCGATGCCGGCGCCATCCACCATGATTCCCAGATCGCAGCGACCCGCCGCCACCGCCCGCGCCACGGCGGCGGCGAAAACGGGGTAGTCGACGGCCTCCTTGGAATGCGTGCCCACATCGGTGACGTTGTGGCCCTGGCTCTTGAGCCAGCCGGACAACTGTTCTTTCAATTCATATCCGCCATGGTCGGAACCCACGGCGATTCGGCAGCGTCGGGAAAACATAGTGCCGTGTATGTTCATCTCTGGACGGGAGGAGGGCAAGGTTTTTCTGCGGAAAACGTTAAACCGTTTTCACGAAACCTCAAATTTGGACCCAGAGCGTGGAATCGCGCGCAAGACGGGGCGGCAATTTTTCACGCGGTGGAAAACTATTTCCATTGTGTGGCAAAACCGGGTCCCTTCCCCCGCGAGATGAAAGCGGCAAGTCGAATCTAACCGATTGGGGGAATTGAAGATGAGATGTCTACTGTCGGATCAGGCGGGCCAACGTCTGGGCCAGCGGATGAGCTGGGGGGCTGAAGATCAGCCAAGAGCCCTCGCGCTGGACAAGACCCATTCTGCGCAAGATGTCCGCATGATGGCTCAGCGCACTTTGGGGGATTCGCAGGGTGGATTGCAGCATGGGGAGCGTTTGCGGCGTCTGGATCAGTTGCTGGACGATGGCGATCCGTCTGGCATGGGCGAATCCCGTGGCGATCCGAATGAACTCGCCATCCTGCTCCGGAGTCGAGCGGGAAAGGAAATCTTTCAGCGTCTTCACCAGCGGGGCGGCCGAAGGCACTTGGGGGTCGGCCCCCAGGCGATAATACACGAAGGGGCCCTTGTGGTCCACGTGGAGCAGGCCGCGCGATTGGATGCGGCGCAGCTCTTGGCTGGCGTCGGAAAGTCCGACCTTCACGGCCTGCGCCAGCATGGAAACGCTTTGACCAGGCTTGCCCTGGAGTTGCCGCAACAGAAGCATCCGCGTTTTCCCCGCCAGCACCCGGCAGGTTCTCCACAAGGTCGGATTCAATTCATGCATATGTTCATTCCTTTTATTATTCATAGTTTATAAAGTGTTGATATGACGTGCAAGAAGAATGTATCGGATGGCATTGATCCGTCACGATGAAATGCCGATGACCGAAAATTCAACTATCCATGGTTTATAAACTCTGGATGATGAAAGACGGGGCTGGATGGGGAGGCGGGGAGGGGAAAGGCGAAACGGCGGACGAGGGTGGAGCAGATGATGAGTTTCTGCAGCCGGCCCCGTCGGCCGAAGGTGGAATGAACCGCCTCCGCGCCAGTTGGGCGTGGCGACAACAAATCCAAGCTTTCGGGTGCGTTTTGAAATACGCTCGCCGCAAGCATGGACGGCGCCGACTGGAAGAAAAGTGCCGCCACGCCCCGTGGGCGAAACAACAACCGTTCCGCCCGGTGCGGCGATGAAAACCTAAAAACGGCTTAGGCCAGCAGATTGCGGGCAATGGCGTCCCGGGTGGCTTCGGCGAGTCGCTGTTCGTCGGCGCGGTCGACGCCGGAGACGGGCGGAAGAAACCGGACGGTGACGCGGGTGAAAAAGCGGGGGAGGCGCTTGCCCCGCGGCAGGGCCTTGTAGGCGCCGCTGATGGCGACGGGGAGGACGGGGGCGTTCAGTTCCAGCGCAAGGGCGGCGAAGGTGGATTTGAAGTCGCCAATCTGGCCGTCAGGGGAGCGGGTGCCTTCGGGGAAGATGATGAGGTTGCCGCCTTCGCGGAGGGCCTGGGCCATCATCTGGAGGGAGAGCTGCACGTCGCGGCCGACTTCGACGATGATGACGTTGCTGTTGCGGGCGAGCCATTCGAAGAGGGCGTTGCGGACGTGCTTGCGCTTGGCGTAGTAGAAGGTGCGGCGCAGGAAGGCGTTGGTGAGGAACATGGAGACGAAGAGGCCATCGATGTAGGACTGGTGGTTGGCGACGAGGATGCAGGTGCCCTTCTGGGGCAGGTTTTCGCGGCCTTCGACGCGGACGCGGAAGGCGAGGCGCAGGCCGAGGCCGAAGAGGTTCTTGAGGAAGGGGTGGATCCAGCCGGAGCGCGGGAGCGCGAGGGGTTTTTCGGGGCGGGACTTCAAGAGGGTGTCCCAGGTGCCGGCGCCTTCGCGGAAGTAGAGGCGCTGTTCGTCGGCGTGCTTGGCGAGGGCGAGGACGGTGGGGAATTCCTGGAAGACGGATTCGGGGAGTTTGACGCCGAAGGTCTTTTCGATGAAGACGAGGACGGAGAGGCGCGCGAGGGAGTCGAGGGCGAGGTCCATCTCCCAGTGGGCGGAGGGAGAGACGCGCAGGCATTCGAGCTCCGTGCGGAGGAAGCGATCGAAGGCGGCATAGGCGGGGCCGAGGTCTTCGGGCTTGGGGGCGGGGGTCGAATCGCCGGAGAAGGTGCCGACGGCCAGCGCCGCCAATTCATGGCGCTTGAGCTTGCCCAGGCGCGTCTTGGGCAGGTCGTCGGCGATGATGGTGAGCTGGGTGATCTTCTTGGCAGGCGAAGCGATGCGGTTGTAGGGCTCGAGGAGGTTCCAGCGGAAATGCTCGGCCTGTTGCGCGGGCACGCCGTCGAGGAATCCGGCAACGGGCACGATCAGGGCATGCAGCAGGTCGTTGCGGAAGGTGACGGCGGCCTCCTTGATGTCGGGAGACAAGGACGCAAGCTTTTCCTCGAGTTCGGCGGGGTTGACCTTCTTGCCGTTGGGCAGGACGATGACCTCTTTCTTGCGGCCGGTGATGAAGAGGTAGTTGTCGCTGTCGAGGTAGCCGAGGTCGCCGGTGTGGAGCCAGCCTTCCTGGATGGCCTCGGCGGTGGCCTCGGGGTTTTTCCAATATCCGGCGAAGACGTGGGGGCCGCGCGCGAGGACTTCGCCGTCCTGGATGCGGACGGAATCGGGCAGGCAGGGGTTGCCGCAGGAGCCGAGGCGGACGGCGCCGGGGCGGGGGAACGTGATCATCGGGGCGCATTCGGTCATGCCATAGCCTTCGAGGATCTCAAAGCCGCAGATGGCGAGGTCGCGGGCGACTTCGCGGTCGAGGGGGGCGCCGCCGGAGATCATCTGGCGGAGGTGGCCGCCGAATTTCTTCTGCACGGGCAGCAGGAGGTGGCGGGAGACGGACAAGCTGCCGATGGCGGCGGAGAGCCGATAGAGCAGGCGGCCGACGGGGGAATGGAACAGTTTTTCGATGATGGCTTTGCGGAACAGGGCATAGAGGCGGGGAACGCCGACGAGGATGGTGGCGCGATGGCGCTTCATCGTGGCGATCATCTCGGCGGGGTCGAGGGAATGGGCCATGACGACGGATCCGCCGGCGTAGAGGGGGCCGAGGATGCAGCCCATGAGGGGGAGGATGTGATGGGCGGGCAGGAGGGCGAACACGCGGCAACCGGGATGGAAGATCGGGACGCGTTCGCAGACGGATTCCAGATTGACCTTCAGGTTGCCGAAGGTGAGCATGACGCCCTTGGGGGCGCCGGTGGTGCCGGAGGTGAACAAGATGGCGGCCAGCGTCTCGGCGGGGCCGGAAGAGAGGGGGGTGGAGGCGATGGCGCCGGAAGGCATGGCCGGGAAATCTTCGGCATCGAAGCAGATCACGCGCGGGGAGACGACGGGCAGGGAGCGGAGGGCCTCCTTGACCACCGGGCTGGTTTTGGCGGAGCAGAAGATGGCGACGGGTTCGGTCTGGCCGAGGATGTAGGCCAATTCGCCGGCGGGGCTGAAGGAATCGACCGGCACCAGGACGCAGCGGTTGCGCCAGATGGAGCAGAGGGCGGAGACCCATTCGGGGCGGTTTTCGGAAAAGACGACGATGCGTTCGCCGGGCGAGGAAAAGTAGAGGGAGGCGAGCGCGGCGGAATGCGCCAGCAGATCCGCATAGGAGATTTCGGCGTCTTTCCAGTATATGGCGGTCTTGGGAAGGGGGCGCAGGACGGTGAACGCAGGGGCGGGGGGAACGGGAGTTGTCATGCGGCGTCTCCAGAGCGTGATTTCATCCTGCCACCCTACCCCAAATGGGGAAGGGGGGCCAAGCAAACTGTGCAACAATTTACGGGGCGGGCGCATCGCGATGGAGTCCGCCCCGGCGCGGCCGGCCATCGCCGCCATTCCGTCGCGCGAAACGGCCGCGCGGGGCGGCCGGTTCGCGTGCGAGGTTGGCTATTCCAGGCCGGGGGGCGTGCCGATCGAGATCATGCACTTGTCGGAATCGACGGGGACTTCGACCGACACCTCGTCTCCGCTGACGGGGGCATTGGTGGCGAACGCCCAGTTCCAAGCACTGCCGACCAAGGTGGTTGCGGTGTAGACCGGAACGGTCGTGAGGCTGGACGGCAGGTTGGCGCAGCGCGCAGTGAAGGCAATCGAATTGGGTGAACCGCCGGATCCGGGGGTGGCGATGAACGCGCTGATTTCGCCAATGATTACCGGGGCATTGCTTTCCCCGCCGGCCAGGATCGTCACGCTGAAGTTTGTCGTGGCGAACGCCGCGTTGCGCTGGTTCTGGGCCAGGAAGTAGAAGGTGAACAAGCCGTCGGTGGCCGGCGTGAAGGCCAGCGTGCCGTTGGCATAGCGGTCGGTCAGGCCGGCGGGCACCGTATTGGTCAACGTGATGACCGGTTCGCCGTCGCCGATCGCCGTTACGGAGATGGAGACCGGTTCTCCCGCGTGCTTGTCCGCCGGGATGGCGCCGACCGCAAACACGGGCGGGACGTAGTCCGTGACGTCCACGAACTGGAGGTATTGGACCACGGCGCCGTCCGCCCAGACCATCGCGGGCGAAGGGGTGCCTTCATCCACGCCGCCGTTCAGGCCGATGTAGAAGTTCGTGATGATCTCCGAGCCGGTCTTGGCCGCGGGCCAGATCAGCGCATTCGTATCGGCCGCGGCCAGGTTGCGGATGTTGTACAACCGGTCGGCCCGGTTCTCCAGCCCCAGCTTGTCGGCGAAGGGCGAAAGGTCGTAGGTCTGGGCGTTGCCGGTCAGCCCGGCGGTGTCGCCGGTCTCGTTCATGAACAGCACGCTGACGATGACGGAATCCCGGACGTTGGGATTGGCGCCTTCCTCTTCCCACTTGGCGACGGTCATCATGCGCGGGTTGTCGTTGAGGAACCAGCGGTTCTTGCTTTGCAGGGCGGGGCTGGCGAGGCGGGCCTTGTTGACGCGGGCATAGAACTGGGCCATCGCGCGCGAATCGCGGAAATCGCCGTTGGTATAGCACGGGTTGTTCCAGACGTACATTTGGTTCCACTTCTTGAAGTGGGGGATCCATTTCCCGAAGTTCTGCTCGAAGAAGTAGAAGCCCTTCCAGGCATTGATGGTGTCGTTGGTGCCAGCGTAGGGGCTGATGGCGTGTTCCTGCCCCAGGAAAATCATCGGCACGCCGTCGATGGCGGAGACCATCGCGTAGCGGGAAGCCGTGGCCCAAGGATCGCCGAAGGGCATCGGCTCGTCGTGGCAGGTCAGGTTGAGCAGGATGATGCCGTTGCCGTAGAGCGCGCGGCGTTCTTCGAGCGCGGCCTGGAGGGGCGCGGGTTCGCTGACCTTTTCCTGCGTGAAGCGGAAGACCATGTTTTCGTTGAGGATGTCGAAGTGGCGGTTCGAGCGCTTGCCGACGAGGCCGCCGTCGAGCGACTCGGCCATGAACAGGAAGTTCCACTTGAAGGAGCGCGTGCGGTTGATGAGGTATTCCCAGAACTGGCTGGGCAGGCCCTGCGCGTAGTCGCAGCGCAGGCCATCGATGCCGTAGTCGTCCACGAGCACGCCGTTGCCGTCGGTGGCGCCGGGCTGGTTGACGCCGCCGTGGCCGGTCTTCTTGATCCAGTATTCCGGATAGCTGGCCATGTATTTCCACAGCAGTTTGGTCGCCGGCAGCATCTGGTCGTAGTAATACTGATCTTCTTCGCTGTACATCCGGCTGGTTTCCGGCGTCAGCTCGCCGCTGGCCTTTTGGGCCTCCGTGCGGTCGTCGAACCGGATCATGGTGGAATAGTTGCCATAAAGCAGTTCGGCCACGTCGTTCCACTTTCCGAAGTCCACGCGTTCGGGCGCGACGCCGACGTCGTTGTTGGTGGCGCTGACGTAGGTGGTTGCCGGGAGGGCGTAGTTGGTGGCGCGGGAATACCAGTTGATGCCCATCTGGCCGGTGGTGGCGATCCGGCCTTCCGGCAGCAGCGCGGAGATATTTCCGTAGGCGCTGGTCAATTCAGCGATGGCTGCGGCGCCTAGGCCGTTCGTGGCCCAAGCCAGACCGGCGCCATAGATCGCATCCCAGCTCGTGTGGTTCATCACGCCATCCAGCATGACGTTGATGGTGTTCAGCTCGCGGGCGCCCTCGGCCATCGTCTCGCCGCGGGCCCGGTCGCACAGGCGCACGTAGTTCGTGAACGCCGCCACGGCGGACGCTTCGTTCGCGGCATCGGACATGTCCGGGTTGACCGAGAAGTAGTTCTTGGTGCCGTAGGGGCTGCCCGGCCAGTAGCGCTGTCCGGTGCCAGAATCGATCTCGACCCGTTCGTCGCCGGAGGGGTGGATCGGCTGGAACCACAGGCAGTTGACGTTCAGCTTGTTCAGGTATTCCAGGCTGAATTCATCGAAGTCGCCGCCGGCCGTGAGCTTCTCGGAGAGTTTCTCGAACGTGCCTCGGCCCGTCTGCGCGGTATTGGTCGCCTTGATGGTGAAGACGTTGAGCTCGTACATCGTCTGCGTCAGCGCCTTGCGCGGTGAGATGACGATGGCGTGATCGCGGCGGATGGCGCCCGCCGGCCCTTCGGCATACCAGGTCCAGTTGCCGTTGGTCTCGCCCGAGGCCATGAAGCGCGCGGAAAGGCGGTAGGCGCCGCACTTGTCCACGGCCAGGGTCTTCTCCCATCCGCCCGCGCCCAGCGACATCGGGATGGCCTGCCAATAGCCGGCATCGACGTCGTAGGTGTTCTCCGCCGTGATGGTGTCGCCGTCCGGGGGGATGATGCCGTCGGGCCAGCCGTCGCCGTTCATGTCGTCGTCGGCGTGGTCGCGCCGGCCCACGTTGGTGAACAGTTCCACCTTCTGGGCGTTGGCGGGGGCATTGTAGCGGACTTGGAGGGTCACGACATCGGCGGGGTCGGCCTCGTCGATGAAATATTTGGCCGTGGTGTAGTCGGCGGCCAGCCAGCCGCTGTCGTAGTCGCGGGTGGCGCCCTTGACCTGCAGGTCGCCGGAGCCATCGGACCACAGGCGGAACTCGAAGGTCGAAGCGCCGCCGCCGGCATTGTATTCGGCCTGCCGCCAGACGCCGTTGGAGCCGCGGGCGTAGATTTCATAGACCAGGACCGCCCGCTCGTTCATCAGATTGGCGTCGGTGAGATTCGCCACCCAGCGCATCGCGTTGCCGTTGGGGCTGGTATCCGCGATTTCGCCATCGTAAACCATGCTGACCTGGTTGGTCAGCGCGTTCCAAGACCGGACCGAGCGCGCGGCCTTCTCGAGGCGGGTGACGCCGCGGGCCAGCGGCACGCCTTCATCCTCGATCCGGACGCGGTAGCGCACGATGGCCTCGTTGGCCCATTTCACCCCGTCCTGGATGAAGCCGATCTTGGCGCCGATCTGGACGCTGGCGGGGCCGCCGGCGGTGATGTCGCCGCCGTGCCAGATATAGCCCGGCTCCTGGCCGTTCGCATCCTTGATGCCGACTTCGAACGGGGTGGCCTGCGCCGCACCTTCGCGCTTGAACAGCTTGTACATCGCGGACTGTTCGGGATCCATCGCCAAGAAAGTCGCGATGGGGGAGACGTCGTTGGAATATTCCACCCGCAAATAATATTGGAACGTGCCGCCGTTCTGCCCGGCGGGCACCACCTGCGTGCCGACGAAGAACCGGTTGTCGTCATTGTTGGTGTTCGTGGCCCAATTCAGGGCGGAACTGCTCCAGGCGCCGTTGGTGGCGAAACGGTAGTACAGCATGCCGCCGGTCATGTCGCCTTGGGGATGGAAGTTGCCGACGTAGATTTCAAGGGTCTCGCCCACGGCGGGGGCGACCGGATGCCGCATATATTTGCTTTCGTACGGCTCGCGGTTGGTCGGGCAGTGCCAGGCGTTGCCGAGGACGTAGGTGTTGCTCTCGGAAGCCGTCAGCACCAGCGTGGCGTTGGTGATGGCCGCGCCGCCGGCGGCGTGCGCGGTCACCCGCAGCCGCCAGGTGCCGGCCGCAAAGGCGGTCCAATCCCAGTTCCACGTCGCCCCGGCCACATCGGACCACGATTGCACGTGGGCGCCGCCCAGGGTCGTCAGCGCCGCGCTCCAACTCGCGGCGGTGGCGTTCGCCAGGCTGAAGTCCAGGTCGAAGGGCGCGCCCGCTTCGCCCAGCATCAGCGAACGCGAACCCGTGTATTCCACCCGCGGATTGCCGTCGTCCTCGCGGGTGATCGTGACGGAATCTTGCTTCGTGTCGCCCAGGGTTTCGGACGTGATCTTGAGGTCGTTGAAGTAGAAGTTGTGGTCTTCGCCACCGCTGGTCGAGTAATGCCACGCGTGGAATCGCGCGATCGTTCCCGAGAACGAGCCCGTGTACGTGCGTGCCGAACCCCCGAGGGGCGTGATGACGGCGCGGTAGGTGCTGGCGGAGGTCAGGGTGAATTCAAGCGTCAGTCCGCCGTCGGTCCAGCCGATGTCCGTTCCGCCGCCGTTCATCGTATAGGTCGGGTCGCCGCCCGCGAAATAGAATTCCCAGACGTTTTCCCCTCCGGCCGTTTGCAGGCCGATGCCGGAGCTGTGGGCGTTGTCGATGCTGCCGTTGTCGATGGCGACGGAGAACGTATCGCCCACGGCCAGCGCGCCGCTGAAGGGACGAAAGACCTCCGCGGTGTTTTCCGTGTGGGCCCACATTCCGAAAGCGGGCTTGGTGAGGTTGCATGTGGCGTTGTCCGCGGCGAGGAAGTTTCCGGCAAAGCTGGCCACTTCCACGAAGCTCCAGGCGCCAAAGCCCGCGCCCTGGTTGTCGCCCGTGGACCACGTCGCGTAGTTGGCCGCGCGGTCCAGGGCCGTGGTCGCGACGTTCCCGGCTTCGTAGCCGTAGACCGTGATGGCGTTAAGGCCGACGTTGAGCGGGACGGGCACGCTCCAGTAGCCGGCGAGGTCAAAGGCGCCGGACTCGCCGGTCAGCGCGTTGGTCCAGTACAGGCCGCCGGCCAGGTTGGCGCCGGCGGTGCCGGCCACGGTGGCTTCGGCGGCCTGCGTGGCCTGGTCGGGCGTGCTGATGACGACGTCGGCGGGCACGGCGGGCCAGTCCTGGACGACGACGGTGTAGTTGGCGCCATTGTTGTTGGCATACAACACGGCGGTGCCGTTGCTGGCGGCAATGTAGTATTTCATCACGTAGCCGTTGACCAGGCCGCTGTCCACAACATAGGTGAAGGAGCTCAGGCGGTTGGTGACGTTGGCGTTCGTGTAGACGTAATGGTTGCTGAACGCCATCGGGAAGGTCGGCCAGACCGCCGCGGGCCCCGTGGCCGGATCATAGATGTCGTAGCCGATGGTGCACGCCAGGTTGTCCACGGCCGTCGCCGCGTCGGTCAGCAGGGTCACCGTGACGGTCGCGTTGCTGCCCGGCTCGGGATTCACGGGGTTGGCGGAGACGCTCTGGAAGGCGAAGTCCGCCACCGCCGGCGCCGGCAGGATTTGCATCGTGTAGTTGCCGCCGCCGTTGTTGTCCAAGAATTCGGCGCCGTTGGTGCTGGTGACGCAGATGGCGTAATCCAGCGTGCCGACTTCGAGTTCCGCGCCGGGCAGTTCATAGTGGTACCAGGCGCCCTGGGCGGAAGCCCAGTTGGTGTTGATTTCCATTTCGACCTTCGAGTCGCCGGCGGGGTCGTTGACGCCGTAGATGATTTCGACCTTGGCGACACTGCCCAGCGGGCCGGCCTCAGTGTTGATGTAGATGGTGTCCGCCAGGGTGGCGCTTTCGGCCGGATAGCCGTAGGTGCCGCGCGCCCAGAGGCCGGAGGGGGTGCCGCCGCCGCCAAAGACTTCGGCGGAATTGTCCACGAAATTGCAGATGTAGATCTTGCTGCCCTTGCCGCCGATCTTGGTGGAACCGAACGCGATCTTGCCGTCGCCTTCCGACGTGAAGCCGGCCGGCCCGACGCCGTTTTCCTTGAATTCGACGTTGCCCTTGCCGGCCCAGATGTCGCCCAAATCCATTTCGTAGTCGGCGGTGTTGACGATGACCAACGCGACTTCGTCGCCGTACCACTTCGTGAAGGCGTAGATGCCTTGGCCGTCGCTGGCGCGGCGCTGTTCGAAGCCGCCGCGGCGCAGCGCGCGGCATTTATTGCGCAGGTCATTCAAATAGGCGATGTGGCCGTAGAGCCCGCGGTCCTTGGCCCACTGGCTGAACATGTCGCCGCTGGCGTTGCCGGGCTGGAAGCCCTTGTCGAACATGCACTCGCGCTGCCAGTCGCCGTCGTCGGGATTGTCCCCGGTGCGGTTGCTGCCGTTGTAGTGGCCGCCTTGGTTGAACATATGCTCGGTGCCGTAGAACAAAAGGGGCACGGGCGGGGCCATATAAAGGAACGTCATCGCCGGGCTCATGATGGCCTTGGCGGTCGCGGCGTTGCCGCCGCCGTAGGAGCAGGCGAACCGGTCGACGTCGTGGTTGTCGAGGAACGCGATGACGTTGTCCTTGCCCGCGCCGTACATGTTGACGTTGCCCATTTCCTGGCCGAGCTGGTAGGAGGAATAGCCGCTGCCGAACACGTTCTTCATCGCCTGCATCATTGGGAACTGCAGCGCGGAATTGAAGCCATAGCCGTCGGCGCACCAGCTTGCCAGCGCGGCATTGTCATAACTGAACAGCTCGCCGAACATCAGGAAGTTGCTCTTGCCGCGATAGGCGGCGTGGTTGCGGATGTCCTGCGCCCAGTCGCGGCACCAGTTGTAGGGCACGTGCTTGATGGCGTCCACGCGGAAGCCGTCGCAGTCCGTCGCGTCGATCAGATTCTTGAAGGCCTTGGCGAGGATGCTTTGCACCTCGGGGTGCTCCGAATTCAGGTCGTCGGTGCCCTTGAACTGGCCGTTGATCTGCTCCGGCCAGCAGTCCCAGCAGTTGATCGTGCCATTGGGATGGAAATAGTTCAGGTTGTCGAAGGGGGCGTTGTGCTTGTTGCCGTCGTTCCACCAATTGAAGTCGCCGTGGCCGTTGGGCCAGTACCGCTTATCGTCGTCTTCATTGCCGGTCTTGATGCCGTTTTTGTCGCAGGTGTGGTTGGGGGCGACGTCGAGGATGACGTACATGTGCCGGCTGTGGCAGTCGTCGATCAGGTTCTTCAGGTCTTGGAACGTGCCCATCGCGGGATCGCATTTGAAGAAATTCTCGGCATGGTACTGGTGGTAGGGCGTGTAGTTGGAGTCCTTGCCCTGGTCGTTCTGCTGCACGCCGGAGATCCACAGCGCGGTCACGCCCATGCCTTCGAGATAGTCCAGCCGCTGGCGCAGGCCGTTCCAGTTGCCGCCGTGGTGGAAGTTGCGGTTGTAGGGATACGCCTTGCCGTCGCAGGTCCACGCCGGCTTGTAGCCCGCCAGGCGGTCCACGCCGTCGGTGGCGAAGCGGTCGGTGAACAACTGGTAGATGTTCTTGTCGCGCCACTGCTCCGGACTCGACGCATAGGCATAGGAGTTGTTGCCCGCCGTGTCGCGCGAATACAGCGCATAGACGTCCGGCTGGGAGCCATACCAGGAAGCCTCGATCACCTCGTTGGCCCAGACCAGCGGCAGCGCCAGCAGCGCTCCCAGCACAAAGCCTCCCGCCATTTTCAACGGCTTCACGGCCCGTTTCGTTCGATGCAATGGACGAGGTGAAATGGTGGCGAAAGACGGGAGGCCGGGCTCCGGCAAGGTGCGGACAAACGAGGGGACAGATTTCATGGACACACTCCCTGAAGCAACTGATTTAGCGAACAACCGTCTTCTGAACGGAAAGCCTACAACATTTGAATATCGTATTCAAAAGCCAGACGGCAGTAAAGCGTTTTTTCCGTTCCCTTGGCTTTTTTCTTCGGCCCGCTCTCCGTCCGGTTCCGGGTTTCCCTGATGCGACAAAACGCGGATCGAGATCTTCTTCCGACTTCTCTGCATCCCATGGCCGGGAAACAGGCAACCATGGGGGGGGGGGGGCGCGACCGGGGAAATCGATCTCTGCGGGGAAAAGAAAAAGAGCGGGCCCTTCGGCCCGCTCTTTTCGCGGCAAGCAGAATCCTATTCCGCCATCGCCGGGGGGGCCTCGGGGGCCTGTTCCTCGGTTTCGCCGGCTTCGGCCTCTTCCTCGCTCCACTCCTCGTCCACCATGGGCGCGGAGTCGAACGCGTAGGGGTCTTCCATCTGCTGCATCATCTGCATCTGGGCGGCCATGGCTTTTCGCTGCGCTTCCTGCGCTTTTTGGGCGATGGCGCCGATGTCGGCCAAGCTGAATCGGACGCGGCTCATCAGGCCGCCGATGGCCATGTAGGAAGCGCCGTCGAGGTGGCCCGGTCCGGCCGGGATCGCCTCAGCCGCCGTGCCGGGGGCATAGAGGTCCAGATAGGATCGGATCGCGTCGAACAGCGCGATATGCGACAGGTCCACCAGGCCGGGTTCCGGCGTCGGATAGAAAGCCTTCCACGAGGACAAGTCGGACACCGGCGCGGCGGCGCCATCCAAGGTGCGATCCACCATCAGATCGGTCAAGGCGGCCTCGCCTGCGCTCGCCAGCACGCCGCCGGGAACCCACGCCATCTCGATGTTCAGTTCGGTCGGCAGTCCCTCCGGCCACATCGCCTTGATGGGCTCGCCGGGCGTCAAGCGGTAGGTCAGGCGGTCCACGGGGATCTCGCGGTATTCGCGCGGCTCGCCGAACGCCAGATCCAACTGGAACGGACTTGGCATGCGGGTGTCGCCGGAGAGGGTCTTCATCAGGTCATTGACGCTCTGCACCATCTGCCGGGTCAACGCGCGGAGGGGGGCGGAATCTTTCAGCCCGACGTATTCCACGAACCGGAGCGGGTTCTCCTTCGTGGGCGGCAGCAGGGCGATGCCGAGATCGCCGGTCATCTGCGCCCAACAAGTTTTCGCGTTCTCCGCGTAGGTCTTCATGAAATCGGCCGAGGGCTTTTGCGGCATCAGGCCCATCAGTTCTTCCAGATACTGGATATAGGCCGGCGCCAGCAGATTCGGGTCGCCCAGATGCATGGTTTCCACGAACAGGGCGCCCGGCAGGTTGACCACGGCGGCCGCGGCGGAGGGCTTGCGCACGGTGGCGAACCATTTTTCCAGCGTGCTGCCGGCGACCGGCACCGCCCGCGTGTGGAGGTTCAGGTTGCCATCGGCCACTCCCAGGCCCAGCGTGCATTCTTCCAACTGTCTCGCCGCCGCCATATAGCCGCGCACGGAAAGCTTGCCCATCGCCGCCGATTCCGCCGGAGCGCCCGTCGGCGCGTCGAAGGCCGCATCCATTTGCTCCATGACCTTCGGGCCGAAGGCCGCCATCAGCGCCGCCGGACGGATCTGGAGGGCGACATCGCCCTCCGCCGGCAGAATCGGGGGCAGGGTGGCCAGCGCGGCATCGGCGGTGCGGACATCCTCCGCGTTCCGGCCGGCCAGCAACGTCGATCCGCGCTTCAGGAAATACACCTCGTCCCAGGCCACGCCCGATCCCGCGGGCGGAATGAAATGCTCAATGCCCCCGGCGGTTTCGCTCTCGTTCCTCCAGCCCGCCTGGCCCAGGGCGGCCAGATAGTCGGCGCCTTCGTTCTCCACCGGCAGCAGCAGCGCCACGCTGCCCGTTTCCGCGTCGCCTTCCAGCCAGACCGCCCGCACCTTGCCGTTGGGCTGGATGCCCATGCCCGACATCGCGCCCAGCGCGCGATACAGCATCATCGAGACCATTTCGCGCGGCATCGGCTGGCCCGCCGCCCGGGTCAGTTCAAAAGCGGCGCCGGCCAGATTCTCCAAGCCGCGGATTTCCAGGATGCCCAGCACGGCGGGGGCCTCGGCGGCCCGCGCCGGCGACAGGACTGCGCACAGGACCAGGACGGACAACAGCAGGGCGTTCGATTTCTTCACGGATGTTCCTCCACGGGGTTGGGCGTGTTTCATTTGCCTGCGCAGTATAGGCGCTCCGCCCCTGCGGGAAAAGAAAAACCGCACCGGGGAAAACAGGGATTGACATCTGAACGGGAGTTCAGTTATGGTGGTGGCGGTCAAATAAAGGAAAACCCCGGAGCCCGCCATGCCCAGAGACATCCACCTCGTCGACAAGATCCGCCTGTTGCGCCAGTTCTGGCGCTTGGAACGCCGCGCGCCCACCTACGCCGAGATGCTTGATCTTTTCGGCTACAAGTCCAAGAACGCCGTCTTCGGGCTCCTCCGCAAGCTCGAAGACGCGGGCTATGTCGCCAAGGATTCCAACGGGCGCATCGCCCTGCTGTCCAAGCTCACCGGCACCGTCCGCATTCTCGGGTCCATCGCCGCAGGCTTCCCCGCGCAGGAAGAGGAGCAGGAGGCCGAGGCCATCACCCTCGACGAATACCTCGTCAAGAACCCTGACAACACCTATATGCTCACCGTCCGCGGCGATTCGATGATCAATGCGGGCATCATGCCCGGCGACATCGTCCTTGTGGAGAAGGGGCCCAGGCCCAGCCAGAACGACATCGTCGTCGCCCGGGTCGACGAGGAATGGACGCTCAAATATTACGTCCGCGACAACGCCGGCGTGCGGCTCGAGCCCGCCAATCCCAAATACAAGTTCATCCGCCCCCTGCGCTCCCTCGAGATCGGCGGCATCGTCCGCGCCGTCATCCGCAAGTATTGATCCGGAACCGCGCGCCATCGGGGAGCGGGGGCCCCCGGGGGGGGCGCATCGCATTGAAGGCCCCCTCCCGCCTCCCTCCGGGCGGTGCGGAATCGGCGGGGCCGGGGGTGTCGGGCGCAGGGCTGGGGGGGGGGGCGCCGGCAGAATATTATGGCCTCGCTCAAAAATTGAATCGTGTTTTTTTTCGGACTGTGCCATTCTGTCCGCATGAAACCACAGGAAAAGACTCCCCTGCGACGGGACGCGAGAATCGTCGTTGACCGCGGCGACGCTCGAATGGCCACGGTGAAATGCGACGGAAAAGTCATTTTCACGATCAAGACGGACGTTTCGGGAATGCATCCTTCCCTCGTCGTCGTGGCGACGGAAACCTATCTCAAGACCATGGGAAAAGGGAAGACCGGCATCGCCTTGTGGAACGGTCCCGCCGGGTTGAAAGCCCGCAATCTGAAGCTTTCCTAGCCGCCTGAGCCGGAGGGGGAAGGGGGAATCGCCCGCGTCCGCGGGGCCGTCGGCCCCGGCGCGCAGATGCCGATCAGGTCTTGTCGGTTTTTCCCGTCTTGGGCAGGCCGCCCGAATCCGCGATCTTGCCGAGATAATCCGGGAGCTGGACGCCGGCCATGCGGGCGATTTCGTGCAGGGGCGGGACGCTCTTGATCAGGTTCTGGGCGAAGTTCGCGGTGCTCGAGGTGCCGTTGGCGGAGCCGGAATCCCAGACGGTGATCTTGTCGATCTTGAGGTTCTTGATCGCCTCGACCTGATGCGACACGATGTTCTCGATCTTCTCCACCATGAGGAGAGTGGCGGCCGCCTGGGCATCGCCGCCGCAGCTCTCCACGAGCTTGGAATAGCCCGTGGCTTTTCCTTCCAGCAGCTTGCGCAAGCCTTCGGCCTCGGCTTGGTATTTCAGCAGCACGCCGTCGGCCTCGCCCTTGGCCACGCGCCGGATGCGCTCGGCTTCGGCTTCCGCCGCGATCTCGATCTTGCGCTTCTCGACCTCCTGCTGGGCCACTTCCGCGGCGTTCAGGCGCTCCAGCTCCGCCTTGTACTGGGCCTTCTGGATCTCCACCTCGGCCATGCGCTTGGCGACTTCGCTGCGCTGCTGCGCCTCGGCTTGCTTCACGGTCAGCGAGGCGTTGTAGTCGGCGATCTCCGCCTTGGCCTTGTTTTCGCCGCCGATGGCCAGCGATTCCTGCTGCTGGACGTAGACGCGCTGGTCGGCCTCGGCATGCTTCATGCCCTTCTGGCCTTCCGCCTCGTTCTCCGCCACGCGGATGTCGCGCTCCTTGCGCGCCTGCGTCCCGCCGATGGCGCCCAGCTTCTCCTGCTCGGCCACGTCGATCATCGCCTGGTTCACCGCCTCGGCCGCCGCCTTCTTGCCCAGCGCGTCGATGTAGCCCGACACGTCGGTGATGTCCGTGATGTTCACGTTGATGAGATAGAGGCCGATCTTGTTCAGTTCCGGCTCCACGTTGCGCCGGACCGAGGCCAGGAAGCTTTCGCGGTCCTGGTTGATCTGTTCGATGGTGAGGGAGGCGACGGTCAGGCGCAGCTGGCCGAAGATGATTTCGCGCGCCATCTGCTCGATTTCCGGAGGGTTCAGCCCCAGCAGACGCTCGGCCGCGTTGGTGATCACCGCCGGATCGGTGCTGATGCCCACGGTGAACGTGCTGGGCACGTGGACGCGGATGTTCTGCAGCGAGAGCGCGCCCTGCAAGGGGATGCTGATGGTCATGGGCGTCAGGCTCAGGAACGAGCAGTCCTGGATCAGCGGCCAGATCAGCGCGCCGCCGCCATGGATGCACTTGGCCGTCATGTCGCCCACCTTGCCGTAGATGACCAGGATGGCGTCGGACGGGCACCGCTTGTAGCGCGAGGCGAAGAAAATCAGCGTCGACAGGAACAGGGCGACGAACGCGACGATAAAAATGATCCATCCAGGCGTCATGGGAACTCCTCGCTAGTTGGGTTAAACCGATTCCACTTCCAAAATGTTGCCGTTGGCGATCCGGACCACCTTCACCCGCGCACCGGTTTGCAGGGCTTTGCCGCCGGTTGCGCGGGCATCCAGCACGCTCAACCGCCCGTTGACGGCGATCTGGACTTTCCCGACATCGTTGGCCGGGATGGTGAGATATACCGCGCCCTCCTGGCCCACGGCCTTTTCGATCTTCGAGGTGCCGTCGGACTGCATCTTCTTCATCAGCTTGAACAGGAACGCCATCAGCCACATGCTGACGCCACCCGCCAGCAGGGCGACGATCAAGGCCGGCAGGGCGGATCCGGGGCGGCTTTCCAGCATGGCCCGTCCGCCCAGGCCGAACATCATCAAGAAGGCCGTGATGCCCAGCAGGCTGAGCATCTTGAAGCTCGCGTCCGTGTGGGAGGAATCGATTTCGCCGGGATGGTCGGCGGGAGTGTCGCTGTCGAAGCCCAGCAGTTGGATGGCCAGACGGATGAGGAACAACGTGCCCCCGATGAGCGCGCAGACGGTGAAAACCAATTGCAGTTTGTTCATAGTGTGGACCTCTGGCGTTCAACTATCGGAAATCGCGCCCTTCTTGGCAAGCGGGAATGGCGCCGGGCCGGGGCGCGGCGATCCGGAGCGCGTAGATGGCGAGGGCGGAGGCTTCAGGCGTCGCAACGGCATCCCTGCGCCCTTCGCGTCCTTGGGGAGAAAAGGGACCGGGATCGGAATGGATCCGGCGCGGCCGCTCCCCCCATGGCCGTCTTTCCAATGGATAGATTCAGCCTGTTTCCCGAATCCATGTCCGCCTTGCATGGGATCCGCGAGGTTGGGAGGGCTTTGCGGATGCCCCCCCCAACGCGATTTGGGGCTGCGACCGGCTGAAATCAGGGCAGCTTGACGCCGACGCGGTAGGTGGCGCCAGGGAGGGTGTTGGTGACGCGCAGGACGACGGCGTTGCTGTTTGCGGCGCCGCGCACGTTCAGGTTCATCGACGTCCAGGCGATGGCGCCCAGCAGATTGGTGGCGCGCCACACGTCGTAGACGCGATTGGTGAAGGTGGGGACGGGGGACTCAATTTCCCAGACGCCGTTGCCGAGCGGAATCGGGGCCAAGAGGTTTTCGGAAAGAACGGAGCCGGGATTGTTCGGCAGGGTGTTGGCGACGTATTCCTGGAAATTGTTCAGCCAATCGCCGTCGAGGTTTCCGTGGGCGAGGGCGTTGGTGAAGTTGCCGAAGTAGGCGATTTCCCACTCGTTGGGCATGCCGTCGCGATCGGTGTCGCCGCCGGCGTGGGCCGTCAGCTTGAAGGTGTTGGTGGTGACGGTGGTGCGGACGTTGCCGCGCGCGTCGCGGGTTTGGAAGACGAAGACATAATTCGTGTGCATGTCCTGGAAGGCGACGGTGAAGGGAACGCTCTCGTGGGCGGGCGTGTTGGGAAGGTTGGTGGCGAGGGTCTGGACGAGGAGGTTGGAGTAGCGCGCGGGGGCGATGGAGATGGTGTGGGTCAGGTTGGTGAGGTAGGTGTCGTTGTCCCAGAAGTCCTGGTAGCGGAAGGCAAGGGAAAGCCCGCTGCCCTGGTCGTAGAACACGGTGGCCGACGGGGCGTTGCTGAGGGGGCTGTCGGCGCGGAAGGGCGCGATGTCGTCGACATGGGAGGATTGGAGAAACGCCAGATCGAGAAACTGCAATTCCTCGCGGTCGAGTTCGCCGGTGGGCGAGAGGGAGGCGTGCCCGGTCTGGAGGGCGGAACGGATCTGGGCGAAGGTTTGGTGGCTGTAGTCGAGGAAGGGATGCGCGACGGCGATGTTGAAGATCTTGTTCCGACCCCGGATGCTGACCGGCGCTTCGCCCGTCACGCCGAGGGCGGCCATGAGCGCGGGCTCGCCGTAGCGGGGGGTGCCATCGACGATCGTGAGCAGGACCTGAGGCGGACGGGCGTTGATCAAGGCCATGTAGGGATCGGCCGTGTCGCCTTCGATGACGGCGAGCCCGGCGTTGTAGCCCACGGCGATCTTGCCGTAATGGCCGTCGAGGCCCGCGCATTTGGCGTTGTTGATCGTGACCATGTCGCACATTTCGCGCGCCGTGAAGGCGTTGGAGAACATCGTCGTGTTCAGCTGCCAGGCATAGCCGAGTTCCTCCAGCATGTTGAAGCAGCCGCTGGGCGTCCAGTCGGGCGAAAGGCCCACGAGCACCCCGGCGGCCTTGGCGGCCTTCACGTTGGCGGTGGCTCCATAGAGCTTCATGTTGGACATGGGGGACCACAGCAACTTGGCGCCGACGGCCGCCATCTGCGCGAATTCGGTGGGGCCCAGGGGCGTGCCATGGATGATGGCGGTGGTTCCGTTCAACATGCCCCAGCCGCGCCACGTGGCGAATTGTCCCAGCGAGGTGGAGTCGGGGCCTTCGCACAGATGGATCATGGAGGCGTTGACGGCGCCGCCTTCGATCTTGGCGCGCAGGATGGCGCGCGCGGCGATATCTTCAGCTCGGTTCCACCAAGGGAAGATGTTGGCATAGACCCGCGAAGGGAACTGCTCCAAGTTGTAGAGAATCACGTCGGGGTGGCTGTGCTCGGCGTCCGAGTTGCTCTGCCCCTGGATGGCGATGCAGCCGGCCATGAGTTCGAGGCATTCGCCGTACTTGGTGATGAGGTCCTGCGAGGAATCGCTGACGGCGGTGCGCAGGGAGTTGCGCTTGGACTTCCAGTCGTCGTATTCGGAATCGTCCTCGCCCCACTGGTCGCGGTGGCCGAAGGGGAAGTTGTTGAACATGAGGGTGGGGAAGGAATTGTAGGCGGGATGGTTGTGGGCGTCGATCAGGCCGGGCCAGATGATGCCACCGGTGTCGAGGACGGTGACGCCGGGGGGCTGGACGTTGGTGACGGCCACGATGAGATCGTCCTCGACCTGAACGCACCAATTGGTGCGCGGGCCCTCGGGGGTCATGACCAGTCCACGCAGGGCGTACTCGAAGATGGGGCGGCCGACGATGTCCCAGTCGTTGCGGGGGGAGACGAAGACGGTGGCGTTGGTGACGTAGACGATGCCCTGGATGGCGGCGAGCCGGGCATTGTTGGTCCAGACGTAGCGGAGGGGGACGCGGCTGCCGACGAGGAAGCTGGTGCCGTCGGTGGCCTGCCAGTAGACGCGCTGGCTGTTCACGTTGACGTTGTTGACGGTGGCGTTGGTGATGCGGACATAGACGCCTTCGTAGGCTTCGGTGGCGAGCTGGTTGCCACGGATGGTGGTGGGCGGGACGGAGAGGCCGGTGGCGAGGGTGGTGTAGTTGGAGACGGCCGTGAGCATGGTCATCGAGGCGGTTTCCTGCACGAGGCCTTCGAGGGAGACGTGGTCGCCGTGTTCGGGGCGGTGGTAGATGTCGGAGACGCAGATCCCGCTCCAGGGGCCGCCGGCCGGATCGGCGAGGGCGTAGCCCCGGGGGTCGGAATAGGTGGCGATGCCGGAGACCCGGACGCGGTTGCCGACCTGCGGGGAGGGGCCGGCCACGCTGTATTGGATGTTCGAGATCGTCAGCGCGGCGCCGACCGTCGCGCCGGAAAAGACGATCGGGTTCGTCGGCGTGGACGGGTCGTTGGAAACCAGGCGGAAGGTGGCGGAATGGGAGGCGCCGGTGACGGCGCCGGGGGAATAGACCACGCGGATGTTGGTCGAGATGCCGGGCGCCAGCGAGGCGGGCAGGGCGCCGACGTTGAACTTGGCGGTGTCGCCGCTCGCCGGGGACAGGGAACCGAGATTCAGCGCGAGGGTCGCGCCGGAATTGGCGATGACGAGGATCTGGGTGGCGGCGGCGCCCGGGGCGAGGACGCCGAAGGCGAGGGAGGCCGGGCAGACGAGATTGGGATCTTCGGCGGGCCCGCTCATGTCGCCGAGGGTGACATCATCGAGACAGAGGCGCTCGGAAGAGGCGGTGGAGCGAAAGCGCACTTGGATGTCGTCGCCGGCGACATTCGCATCGAGGCTGAATTGCTCGTAGGTGGTCGAGGTGGCGGTCACCTCGGATCCAAGCGGGATCCAGCCCCCCCCGGCTTGGCGGTATTCCACCTGGAATTTGACGACGTTGGCGTCGCCGTCCCAATGGCGATACCAGACGGAGACCCCGCCGAGACCGCCATCCTTGCCATTGCCGTCCGCGCCCTCATAGAGCAGATAGGCGCCCGCGCTTTGGTTGAACACGAGGCATCGCCCGGCGCCTCCGCGTGCTTTGGTGGCGTCGGTCGACACCATCGCGTTCGTAGCCAGCCAGACGCCGTAATCGTCCAGTCCCGCGTAGGCCCCATCGGTGATGGCGTCGAAGGTTTCCGTGACCGCCGCCGAGGCGTCCGCAGGTTCGAAAAACATCCATGCACAGGCAAATAGTGTGCAGCGAATCAGCCGACGAACGGGAAAAGGGAAAAGGGATTGGTTCATGAAACACCTCTAGTGGTAAGGGAGAATATAACGATTCCATTAGGCCGAAACGACAGAATTGTCGCCCGCCCGGTCAATCGTTTCGCGCGAACGGGCGGGAGGGTTGCCGCTATACTGTTATAGAAACAGTGAAAAGCGGGTAGGGGGTCAACCGCCAAGTCCGGCGGCGGGCAAGATCGGCGCGGGCTTTGGCGCGGGGAAGGTGGGCGGGATGCGGAACTCGGCTTGGTTGTCGATGCGTCTCTGCTTGGCGCGTCGGATCATGGAGATGAACGGATGGGAAAACCGGGGGAAGATGAGATGGATGTCGGGACGCGCAGGATGAGGCAGAAGGCATCTGACCCCAATGGTCCGCTATGTTTCACCCGTTTTCATCGGCGCGTTCGGGCGGGTCCCTTGTGACGCGCTCCCTTGACCCGGGCCTTGGCCTGCGGGTTGAACCCCATAGCGAAACGTAGTTCGGGCAACTACATTCACCCCGATGAAACAGTGCTTCGACTTGAGGACCCAAAGGCATCCCACCATGAAAACACATTCGATGACAGCCCTCAAAAGCAGCCATGGCGATTCAACACACGCATCTGGCTCGCGAGGGTGTGCACGGTCGCCTTGGTTGCTCCGTTGCCTGGTCCTGGCCCTGACCGTGGCGCTTCCTTGCGGATCGGCGTGGGCGGCCGCCCCGGAGCCCGTCGACCTTGGAACGGCGGCCGATTTCGGAGCCCTGGCCGGTGCGGCGATTTCCGGAACCGGCCATGTGAAAGGGGCTGTGGGGGCTGTGGGGGCCATCGCCCCGGCGATCACCTCGACAGGAACCATCTACCCCATGGGGGATCCGGTGGTCCTGACCGCGTTGGACGCTGTTGCCACTGCGTACAACGAGGGCTTGAATCGAACCCACGATGTCCTGTTGTCCGCGGCGGCCTATGAGCTGGGCGGGACGACCTTGACGCCCGGCGTGTACAAGATCGGAGCGGCGGCCACCGTGGCCACCCCGTTCACGCTGGATGCCGAGGGCGACCCGGAGGCGGTTTTCATCATCCAAATCACAGGCGCATTAGGCACAACCGCCGCAACCGGGAACGTGGTTCTGACCAATGGCGCTCAAAGCGCGAATGTGTTTTGGATCGTGGAAGGCGCGGTTTCCGCGGGAGCCGGCACCCACATGGAGGGAACGATCCTCGGAGGCGCAGGCATCGCCTTTGGTGCCGCGACCACCCTCAATGGTCGACTGCTGGCGGGCACGGCGGCCGGCACCATCGCCATGGCCACGACCATTTCCGTGCCGGTGGACCCGTCCGTCGTGGGCGGCCGGGTCTGGTTCGACGCGAACATCAACGGCATTCAAGATCCGGCTGAAACCACTGGATTCACGAACGTGCCGGTCGCCCTGCTGCAGCTTGTTTTGGAAAAGGTGGCCATCGACCTTGGAACGGCGGCCGATTTCGGAGTTCTGGCCGGGGCGGCGATTACCGGAACCGGCGATGTGGAGGGCGACGTGGGGTCGGGCACGGGCGCCATCGCCCCGGCGATCACCTCGTCCGGAACCATCTACCCCATGGGTCATGCGGTGGTCATGGCCGCGTTGGACGATTTTGAAACCGCGTACAGCGATGGCAAGAGTCGAGCACATGAGGTGGAATTGTCCGCGGCCGCCTATGAGCTGGGCGGGACGACCTTGACGCCCGGAGTGTACAAAATCGGAGCGGCGGCCACCGTGGCCACCCCGGTCACGCTGGATGCCGAAGGTGACCCGGAGGCGGTGTTCATCATCCAAATCGTAGGCGCATTGGGGACAACCGCCGCCACAGGGAATGTGATGTTAACCAATGAGGCCACAAGCGCGAATGTGTTTTGGGTTGTGGACGGCGCGGTTTCCCTGGGGGCAAATTCTCACATGGAGGGAACTATCCTATGCGGCGCCACGATCACCTTTGGTGCGGCCACCACCATCAGCGGCCGGGCGCTGGCGGGTGCGGCGGCCGGCACCATCGCCTTGGCCACGACGTATTCACCGATAACGGGAGCTCCCCCCGTAGGATTTCCGCCGCCAATTGCTGTGGGGGACACCGTGACCGATGCCGACGGGAACTATCGGTTCGAAGGTGTGCAACCGGGCATGTTGTTCGTCCGCTGGGATCTTTCAAGCGTCACAAACGATTACCGCGTCACCGAAGCCGATCAGGGCGGGGATGATGCGCTCGACAGCGACGGCGTGTCCGGCGACGTGGGCGGGTTTGTTGAAACCATGGAGTTTGAGGTTCTGGCCGGAACCACCAACCTCACGGTGGACCTCGGGCTGGCCGAGACGCTGCCGGCGATCCAGGCGGCGGCGCTGGACGACCTGAATGCAGCGCTGGCGGCCTATCTGTTGGCGAACTACTACACCGCCGGGGACTGGACGGCGCTGCAAACCGCCAAGACGGATGGCGACGCGGCGATCCAGGCGGCGACCGATCCGGCCGGCGTGGCGGCGGCGATGGACGCGGCGCTGGCGGCGATGGACGCGGTGCCGACGGTTGCCGAAACGCTGGCGGCGGCCCAGACGGCGGCGCTGGACGACCTGGATGCGGCGCTGGCGACCTGTTCGGAAGCGGACTACACGGTCGGGAACTGGACGTCGCTGACCACCGCCAAGACGAATGGCGACCTGGCGATCGATTCGGCGAGCGATCTGGCCGGCGTGGCGTCGGCGTTGGAGGATGCGCTGGCGGCGATGGCCGCGGTGCCGACGATCGCCGAAACGCTGGCGGCGGCCCAGGCGGCGGCGCTGGACGACCTGGATGCGGCGCTGGCATCCTATTCGGAAGCGAACTACACCGCCGAGGGCTGGACGGCGCTGACCGCCGCCCAGACGGATGGCGACCTGGCGATCCAGGCGGCGACCGATCTGGCCGGCGTGGCGTCGGCGTTGAACGCCGCGGTGGCGGCGATGGATGCGGTGCCGACGTTTGACGAGACGATGGCGGCGCTCCAGGCGTCGGCGCTGGACGAGTTGGCGTCGGCGCTGGCAGCCTATCTCGAGACGAATTACTACACCGCCGGGAACTGGGAGGCGCTCGTCGCCGCCAAGACGGATGGCGACACGGCGATCCAGGCGGCGACCGATCCGGCCGGCGTGGCGGCGGCGTTGGCCGCGGCGCTGGCGGCGATGGACGCGGTGCCGACGTATGCCGAGTCGCTGGCGGCGGCCCGGGCGGCGGCGCTGGACGATCTGGCGGCGGCGCTGGCGGCCTACAATGAAGGGGATTACACCCCCGAGAACTGGGAGGCGCTGATCGCCGCCCAGGCGGATGGCGAAGCCGCGATCCAGGCGGCGACCGATCTGGAAGGCGTGGCGACGGCGTTGGAGGATGCGCTGGCGGCGATGGACGCGGTGCCGACGATGGCCGTGACGCCGATGATCACCGCCATCTCGCGTACATCCGAAGGCGAAGAGGCGCCAGCCGAGGGCGAAACGGGGGCCTCGGTCGGCGATGTGACGATCGTGCTCGCGACCACCCCGAATGTTCCCCTGACTCTCGAAACCAGCACGGATCTACAGAGCTGGATCCCCATCGCCACGGCGACTCCAGACACCGAGGTGTGGACCTTCGTCCATAATGCCGCGGAGGCAACCGGGCCCATGCGGTTCTACCGCGCATTTCTCAATCCGTAAGGCGATCGAAAAAACTGATCAACGGGGACTTCACAGGCCATTGGCAGAAATTCAACATCGGCGGGGATCGGTGCATGAAACCGACCCCAATCCGACGGGCGGATGGTTTTCGGAGGCCGAAGAGGTGTTCGACGCGGGCGCGCCCGGAGTCGAAGGGGGCGGCGCGGGCTTTGCCGAAGATAAGGCCCCCAAAAAGGCCTCGCGAAGAAGCGCCGGGCGGGGCGGCCGGAGGCGGTTTTCCACGGTATGGAAAAATATTCCGCCGATTTTCCACGCTATGGAAAATAGTTTTCCACGCTGTGGAAAACTCCGGGGCCGGGGTCGAGCCGCAGTTCCCCGCAGGGGGGGGCGGGTCAGAAGAGGAGGCCGGCGGCGAGTCCGAGAACTAGGCCGGCGGTGGTGAAAACCTTGAGGAGGAGCATGGACATGTTGGCGAGGACGGCGCCGGTGGCGATGTGGGCGGCGTGGTCCGATTGCTTCAAGCGGCGATTTTCGGTCCAGTAGACGAGGGCGAAGCTGCCGATCATCATGCCGACGAGGCTGCCGAGGATGGGCACGACCATGCCGCCGAGGATCATGCCGCCGAGGCTGCCGAGGAGGGCCATCCAGCCGGCGGAGCGGGAGCCGCCGCGCCGGCGCACGCCCCAGCTCGCGGCGAACCATTCGAGGAGGTCGACGGCGGCGCAGACGGCGAACATGCCGAGCAGGGCGGGCCAGCCGGGAAACTCGCCGGGGCCGGTGAGCAGGGCGGCGCCGATGGCGGCGCCGAGGACCAGCCAGGTTCCGGAAATGGAGAAGACGGCGAGCACGAGCCCGCCGAGGCACAGGAGGACGCACGCGGTCCAGGCGAAGAAGACGCCGGCGCCGGAAAGCCAGGAGAGCAGAGTGGCCCAGAGTCCGCTCATTCCTTGACTCCGCCGGCGGTGAGGCCGGAGACGAGCAGGCGCTGGCAGGCGAGGAAGAGGATCGTGATGGGGAGGCCGGAGAGGACGGCGGTGGCGGCGAAATCGCCCCAGAGATAGTTCTGCTCGTAGAGGAAGCTGTTGGCGCCGACGGCGAGGGTCCACTGGTCGGTGCGCTGGAGGACGACGCTGGCGAGGGGGTATTCGCCGATGAGGCCGATGAACGCGAGGATGAAGACGATGGCGAAGATCGGGAGCGAGGTCGGCAGCATGATGAGCCGGAAGGTCTGCCAGGGCGTGGCGCCGTCGATCATCGCGGATTCCTCGAGGGAGACGGGCAGGGAATCGAAGTAGCCCTTGATCATCCAGATGTGGGTGGCGATGCCGCCGAGGTAGGCGAGGATCAGGCCGGGATGCGTGTCGAGGCCGAACGCGGGCGCCCAGCGGCCGACGGCTTCGAGGAGGGAGTAGATCGCGATGAGCGCGAGCACCATCGGGAACATCTGGAGGATCAGCAGGCCGCCGAGGAGCCGGTCGCGGCCGAAGAAGCGCATCCGGGCGAACGCATAGGCGCAGGTGGAGGAGAGGGCGAGGATCAAAAAGGCGCTCGTGGCGGAAATCTTCACCGAGTTCCAGAACCAACGCAGGACGGAGACGGACGGCGCTTCCCAGAGGCCGTCGGCTTGCATCACCGGCAGGCCGAGAACCATGCGCCAGTGGTCGAAGCTGAAGGTCTCGGGCGTCGGGAAAATTCCGCCCGTGGCGAAATTGCCTTTGCGGAACGAAATCGACACGACCATGACCAGCGGCACCATCACGAGGGCGATGAAGCCGGCGAGCACGGCGTGGGCGAGGATCAACCGCCCGCGATAGGCCTTGCCTTCGACCATCAGCGGCCTCCTTTCGCGGCGGGGGCGGGGCGGCTGAACCGGAGCTGCTGCCAAGCGAGGACGGCCACCACGAGGAACAGCAGCGTGGCCACGGCCGAGGCGAAGCCGAAGCGCGCCGCGGAATCCTTGAACGCCATCCGGAAGGTGTAGGACACGAGCAGATCCGTGGTGCCCGCGACGGTGGCGGAGCCGACGATGTCGGGCTTGCCGCCGGTGAGCAGGTAGATCAGCGAGAAGTTGTTGAAGTTGAAGGCGAAGCTGGCGATGAGCAGCGGAAACAGCGGCGGGAAGATCTGGGGCAGGGTGACCTTCGTGAAATTGGTCCATGGACCGGCGCCATCGATGGCGGTGGCCTCGTAAAGCTCGTCGGGCACGGCCTGCAGCATGCCGGAGGCGATGATCATCATGTAGGGGTAGCCGAGCCAGGTGTTCACGATCAGGATCATGGCGCGGGCAAGCCGGGGGTCCGTGAACCACTTGGGGGCGAGGCCAAAGAGGGCGGACAGGACCTGGTTGATTTCGCCGTAGCCCTCGTTGAAGAGGCCCTTGAAGACGAGGATGGGGATGAACGCGGGAATGGCGTAGGGCAGGATGAGCAAAGTGCGGTAGATCGCGCGCCCGCGCAGGGCCTTCCATTGGAGCAGGCTGGCGAGCGTCACGCCGATGCCGAAGGTGATGGCGACGGACAGGAAGGCGAAAACCACGTTCCATCCGAAGATCTTCAGGAACGGCGCACGGATGGCCGGGTCGCCGAAGATCAGGCGGAAATTCTCCGCGCCGATCCAGACGCGCCAGCCGGGGCCGACGGATGCGCGGGTTTGCTCGTCGACATAGTTGCCGCGCTTGGCGTCGGGCACGAGCACCTGGCCGGTGACGGCGTTGACGAGTTTTTCGCCGTCCTCGTTCCAGAGCGGCAGGCGGAAGCCGAGCGACCGCAGGCTGACGAGGCGCAAGGGCGTGGCCGCTCCCGGCGGGGTGAAGCGCGCGTGGTTCAGCCACGGGCGGGCGGCGATGATGTCGCGGATGGAGAGGGGCTTGTTTTTCGGCGAGACGATGTTGAGGCCCATCATCACCGGCTTGCCGGCGGCGGCCTCTTCAGGCGTGAACGGGCGGGAGACCAGCAGGCGATTGCCGAAGTCGTCCTCGGGGCCGCTGACGACATGCCGGGAGGTGGAGCCGTCGCCGAACGATTCCGGCTTGCGCGGAACGGTGGCGACGACGCAATACGCGGTGGAGGTGCCCGGCAGGGCAAACGCGCGGAAGGCGTAACGCTCGGGCGAGGGGGCGTAGAAATCCTGCGCGAACCAGGCGCGGACGCGGTCCTGCGAAAGCAGATGTTCGCCGCTGAAGTTGGTGAAGGCGATGTAGACGGTGTAGAGCAGGGGCATCAGCACGAAGATCGCGAAGGTCGCCAACCCGGGCAGGAGGTAGCGCGAGGCGCGGGTGCGCGGCGAGTTGTAGACCCAAGCGACGAAGACCGCCGCCACCAGCATCGCCGCGCCCAGCGCCGCCGCGCCGGCCTGGATCATCCGCGCGGCGAGGAACAGCGCCCCGCCCATCACGGCCATCCACAAGAGCTTGTTGAAGGCGCGCGCGATCATCGGGGCGTTCGGGCCATGCGGCGGGCGGCGTTGTCGAGGGCGTCCTGCGGCGTCGAACGGCCGGAGGTGATGGTGGCGAGGGCGGATTCCATCGCGCTCCAGAAGACCCCCATCTGCGGGATGTTCGGCATCAACAGGCCCGCCTCGATGTTCTTCATCGATCCGGCGATGTGCGGGTCGGAGGCCATGGCCTCGTAGGACGCGATGAGCGCGGGCACCCCGAGCGGCACGTGCCGGTCCATCGCGTCGAGGCCCCTGGGCGTGATGAGATAGTGCTCCAAAAACTCCTGCGCCAGATCGAGGTTGGGGCTGGAGCGGTTGAAGACCGCGCCGACCACGCCGACGAAGGGGCGTCCGGGTTTTCCATCCACCCCGGGAATCGTCGTCACGCCGAAATCGATGCCGCTTTTCTTGAGGTTCTCCCATGCGAAGGGGCCGGAAATGAACATCGCCAACTTGCCTTGGTTCATCTGGGCTTCGGCGATGGAGTAGGACAGGCTCGACGGCAAAACCTTGGCTTGGATGAGGCCGACGACGGCTTCCATGGCGGCCACGGCGGCGGAATGGTTCACGCCGATGTCGGAGACGTCGTAGGCGCCATCGGGATTCTTTCCGAAGATGTAGCCGCCGGCCGAGGCGAGGAGGCCGAAGGTGAAGTAGGCGTTGTTGTAGTCCCACAGGATCGGGGAAACTCCCTGCGCCTTGAGGCGCGGGGCGAGCGTTGCGCAGTCGGCGAGGTTCGCCGGAATCTCGTCTTCGGAGATCAAGGCCTTGTTGTAGAGGAGGCCGGTGGATTCCATGGCGAGGGGATAACCCCAGAGGCGGCCGCGATGGGTGAAGGCCTCCCACGCCTTCGGAAAGATGCGCGGGACGAACGCCGGGCTGGGGTCGATGGGCAGGAGCAGGCCGGTATCGGCCCATTCGCCGACGCGGTCATGCGCCCAGATCATGAGGTCCGGCCCCTTGCCGCTCTTGGCCGCGTGGAAGAATTTGTCCGTGGCCCCCTCCGGATGCTCCACGACGACGGGGATGCCGGTGTTTTCGGTGAAAAGGCGTCCGATTTCCGCGATGCCTTCGTATCCTTTGTCGCCGTTGATCCAGAGGAGGAGACGGTCCGGCTCCCCAGCCGAGACGGGGAGGGGCGCAGACCAGAGGAGGACCCAGGACAGCCAGTTCGGAAATCTTTTCACGTCCGCAGAATAGCGGGGAACGGCGGGGCGGGGCAACGGGAAAAGGGGCGGTCCCACGCCGAAAACGGCATTTCCGCACTTGACAGCGTTGTGTTCTTCCTCAATACTGTATAATTGCGTCAACAAAGAAAGGGTACGGAGTACCTCGATCATTATGTCTAGCAAACCGAAGAAAAAATCAGCCGCCACCCCGCCCTTCCCGAAATCCGCCTCCCGTTCCGCGGCGAAATCCGTTGAAAAACGAGTTGCCAAAGGTCCCGCCAAATCTGCTTCTGGCAAGCCCGTTTCGGCGAAATCCGTCTCCAAGGCCAAGCCCGCACCCCCGGCGGCCGAGCCGGCCAAGTCCGGCAAAAATGCTCCGGCGGGCAAACGGCGTCCCCCCCTGTTTCCGGTTCTGCCGGCCAAGGAGTCGCCCGGGAAAAAAGGCCCGGACTACATGTTGCAGGTGATCAGCCATGCCCGCGAGCAAGGGGGGAAGATCACGATCGATGAATTGAACGATTCGCTGCCCAACGAAATCGCCAATTCGGAGGAGGTCGAGCGCGTCATCGAAAAGCTCCGCAAACTCGACATCGAAGTCGTCCGCAACGGGACCGATCTCGAGCCGGCGCCGTCCGATGCGTCCGCGCACGTCGAAAAGACGCGTGAAACTGCCGCGCGGTCCGACAACTCCGTGATCGACGATCCGGTGCGGATGTACCTGAAGCAGATGGGACAGGTCCCCTTGTTGACCCGCGAGCAGGAAGTCGAGATTTCCAAGCGGATCGAAGAAGCCGAGATCCATTCCAAGCGCCTCATCCACCGCTTTGGTTTCGCCCCGCTGGCCTACTTCGACATGATCGAACGCCTGAAAACCTCCCGGGAGCGGTTCGACCGCGTGATCAGCGACAAGCACGAGGTCGGTCGGGACAAGTATTTCGCGGACAACCCCCGGCGGATGAAGGAAGTCGAGAAGGCCCGGACCCTCGTCCAAGAACGGTTCTGCGTGTTGCATGCCACCCGCCTGACCAAGCACGAGCAAGACAAGCGTCAAAAGGCGTTCGTGCAGGCCCGCGAAAAACTGGCGACCATGCTTGATCGTTTCCTCTTCAAGCAGAAGGCCATCGAGGACTTCGCCCCGCTGGCGGACATCGTGTGGCACAAGTTCGCCCAGCAGCAGAAGTTGCTGCGCGAGTTGGAAAAGTCTCGGAATGCCGCCAAACAAGCGCAGGCCAAGGACGAGCAGAAGACATTGCGGCGCATGGAGGTGGATCAGTGCTGCGGCTCAACCGACTTCGAGGCGCAACATCGGGAACTGCGGGAATGGCTGCGCAAGGGGCTCAAGGCCAAGACCGAAATGGTCGAGGCCAATCTGCGACTCGTCATTTCCATCGCCAAGAAATATACGAACCGCGGCCTGTCGTTCCTGGATCTGATCCAGGAGGGCAACATGGGGCTGATGAAGGCGGTCGAGAAGTTCGAATACCGCCGCGGCTACAAGTTCAGCACCTACGCCACTTGGTGGATCCGCCAAGCCATCACCCGCTCCATCGCCGATCAGGCCCGCACCATCCGCATCCCCGTCCATATGATCGAGACGATCAACAAGCTGATGCGCATCCAGAAACAGCTCGTCCAAGCCTTCGGTCGCGAGCCTACCCCGGATGAGATCGCCGAGGATATGAACCTGCCGGTGGACCGCGTCCGCGCCGTGCTCAAGATGGCCCAGCAGCCCATTTCCCTCCAGAGTCCCGTGGGCGACAGCGAAGACACCCATTTCGGCGACTTCATCGAGGACAAATCGGCCGAGAATCCCAGCGAGATGACCGCGTATAGCCTGCTGAAAGAACGGCTGCAGGACGTGCTGGGCACGTTGACCGAGCGCGAGCAGGAGGTGCTGACGCTGCGCTTCGGGCTGGTGGATGGCTATTCCCGCACCCTCGAAGAGGTGGGCAAGAAGTTCAAGGTGACGCGCGAGCGCATCCGCCAGATCGAGGCCAAGGCCCTGCGCAAGATGCGCCATCCCACGCGCATCCGGAAGTTGGAAGGCTTCCTTGAAAACGATTGAAAAGAATCCGGACCCGACAGGACAACCCAGGGCCGACGGCCCGCAGAGGAGAACAGTATGAGCAGTTCCATCAAGCAAATCGTCAAGCGGGACGGCACCACCGTTTCTTTTGACCCGGACCGGATCGCCACGGCCATCTTCAAGGCCGCGGTCGCGGTCGGCGGCAGCGACCGCGCGGAAGCGGATCGGCTTTCCCTGCTGGTCGAGAAGAAGTTGGCGGCCAGTTTCGGGGCCGGCGCCATTCCCTCGGTCGAGGAGATCCAGGATCTCGTCGAGGAAACGTTGATCAAGGAAGGGCATGCCAAGACCGCCCGGGCCTATATCCTCTACCGCCACGAGCGGCAGATGGAGCGCGCGCAGCGGGCCTACAAGTTCGAGGCCACCGACAACATCCCGTACAAGAAGATCTACGAAGTCCTGCGCTGGAACATGGACCACGGCTGTGAAACCGTCGAAGGCCTTAACGAGATCATCGCCACCCGGAAGCTGCCCGAATTGATCGCCGCCTGCGAGGAGCGCTACGACCTTGAAGTGAAGGCCGGCGCGCAGAAGTTCATCGAGCGGCTGCCGGGCGTCCGCGTCTTCTTCATCGCGGGCCCGAGTTCGTCGAGCAAAACGACCACGACCATCAAAGTCAGCGAGAAGCTGGCGGAGGCGGGGATGGAGTTCTTGGCCATGAATCTGGACCACTACTTCTTCAACCTGGAGCATCATCCCAAGGATGAATTTGGCGACTACGACTACGAAACCCCGCACGCCTTGGATTTACAGCTCATCGATCAGCACATCGCCGACCTGCTGGCGGGCAAGACGATCAAGACGCCGCACTATGATTTCAAGACCGGCACGCGCCAGCTCGACGTGCACGAGATGAAGCTTGCGAAGAACCAGATCCTGCTGATCGACTCGCTGCACGGCCTGTACGGGGAGATGACCCAGAGCACGCCCAACGACAAGAAGTTCAAGCTCTACATCGAGACCCTCGGCCAGGTCCGCAACAAAGAGGGCCTCTTCATGCGCTGGGCGGACAACCGGCTCCTGCGCCGCATGATCCGCGACAGCTGGCACCGGAACCTCCAGCCCGAGCAGACCTTGACCCATTGGCACTATGTGCGCCGCAGCGAGCTGCGCAACATCATCCCGTTCATCGGGTCGGTGGACTATCTGGTGAACAGCGCGATGCCCTTCGAACTGCCCATCCTGAAGGCCCGGCTCTTCAAGTTCTTCCCTCCCGCGATGGAGAAGTTCAAGAACGACGCCAAGCGGCAGGATGCCTATGTGCGCGCCAAGCGCGTCTTCGAGACGTTGAAGGATCTTACCCCCGTCGAGGACGACAGTCCCGTGCCGAAGACTTCGCTCCTGCGCGAATTCATCGGCGGCAGCGACTACAAGTATTGAGTGCGCGGAACGCGGTCCGACCCGGTCGTTCCAGAGGCGAGGACAACCGTCCTCGCCTCTTCCGCTTTTTCCGCCTGTTGCATCAGCGGGCCGCCGTCGATCTTGGCGCTCGAATGATCAACAGTTTATAAACTGTTGTTAACAATTCTTTCCTTCGTCGAATAATCGGAATATAGCTGTCCGCTTGTAGATACATATTTACCAATGGCCCATTGAGTAATGAATGTGTATTCAAGGACAATCAAAGATCAAGAGTTTATAAACTGTTGATTATGAAGTTTAACATGAGGACACCCGCGAGCGGGCGCGGGCGGGATCAGCGGGCGCGGGCGGCGAGGTAGGTCTTGACGGATTCGGCGCTGTTGTCGATAACTTCGCACCGGGTCGGTGCGTTTTCAAGGGCGTCGAGCAGGGGATGGCGCGCGAGCTCCGCTTGATCGGTCGCCTCCTCGATGGCTTCGGAGAATTTGGCCGGATGGGCCGTGGCGAGGCAGATCATCGGATCGTCCAGCTCGTTGAATTGGTCGGCGACGAACACGCCGGCGGCCGTGTGCGGATCGAGCAGATAGGCGTGCTTTCCATGATAGCGCCGGATGGTGGCGAGCGTATGGTTCGTGTCGGAGGCGCCGGCGACGATCTCCAGATCCACGCGGCCCTTGGCGTCGCGGGGGATTTCCATGCGGCCTTCCATCGCGAACTGGGTCATCCGGCGGGAGACGGCCTTCGGATCGGCGCCCACCTTGTAGTAGAGCCAGCGCTCGAAGTTGCTGGCGATCTGGATGTCCATCGAGGGGTTGACGGTGGCCACGACCGGTCCCTTGGCGTAGATTCCCGTGTTGAAAAAGCGGGCGAGGATGTCGTTCTCATTGGTGGCGAGGATGAGGCGGCGGATGGGCAGGCCCATCTGCTTGGCGTACCAGCCGGCCAAGATGTCGCCGAAGTTGCCGGTGGGCACCGCGAATTGCACCTGGTCGGCTCCGGTCGCCTCGGCCACGCGGAAGGCGGCGTAGAAGTAATAGACGATCTGGCTGAGCACGCGCGCCCAATTGACGGAGTTGACCGTGCCCAGCGCGTGCGCATCCTTGAAGGGCAGGTCGCTGAACAGGGTCTTCATGATGAGCTGGCAGTCGTCGAAGCTGCCTTTGACCGCCAGATTGAAGACGTTGGCATCGAGAATGGACGTCATCTGGCGCTCCTGCAGCGGGCTGACGCGCTCGTGCGGATGCATGACGAAGATGTGGATGCGCTCCTGGCCGCGCACGCCGCAGATGGCGGCCGATCCGGTGTCGCCGCTGGTGGCGGCGAGGATGTTCAGGCGGCCGTCCCGCTCCGCGAGGATTTCCCCGAAGAGTCGTCCGAGGAATTGGAGGGCGATGTCCTTGAAGGCGAGGGTGGGGCCGTGGAAGAGCTCGAGGATGTGCCGGTCCCCGACCTTGCGGACGGGCGCGACTTCGGGATGGGTGAAGGTGGAATAGGCGGCGGAAATCAACGCGCGCAGGCGCGCCTCGGGAATGTCGTCGGAGAACAGGCGGATGATTTCGAAGGCCAGATCGGGATAATCGAGGTCTTTCCAGTCCTCGAGCTGGTCGGCGACGTTCGGGATGCGGTCGGGGATGAGCAGGCCGCCGTCGCGGGCCAAGCCGGTCATGACGGCGTCCTTGAACGTGAGCGGGGTCTGCACCCCGCGGGTGCTGATGTATCGAATCGGGTTCATAGCCGGGCATTTATATGACGGGGGCGGGCCGGACGCAAGCGTTTAGGCGGGGGCCGGGCCATTCAGGGCAACGACAGGCTGAAGCCCATGAACTGGGCGGCGAGGAACAGGGCGAAGATGGCCACCATGGCCGCCGCCTCCGCCCGCACGAACCGGCCCCCGGTGGTGACGAACATTTGCAGGAGCACCCCGGCCACGACGAGCATCGGCAGATCCCGTTGCACGATCAGCGGCGCGACGGGCAGCGGCCGGATCAGGCACAGCGCTCCCGCCACGGCCAGGCCGGTGAAGATGTTGGAGGCGTAGATTTCGCCCAAGGTGATGTCGGCTTGGTGGCGGAGGACCGCGCCGAGGGCGATGGCCAGCTCCGGCAGCGACGTGCCGAAGGCGTAGAACGTCACGCCGATGAGCAGGTCGTTCATGCCCAGCTGCCGTGCCATGGCGGAGCCATATTCCACGATCCAACTGGACCCCAGGACGACCATGCCGACCCCGACCAGAAAGAGGAAGACATCCAACCCGGGATGGGGTCCGGCAGCCGCCGTGGAGTCCTGCCGCTGTTTGCGGGCCTCGGCGAGCGTGCTGCGGAAGTACGGGAAATAGGCCGCCAGCAACAGCAGGCCATCGGTTCGGCTGAGGGTGCCATCCATGGCCAGCACGAGCAAGAGGGCGGCGGAGAGGATCATCCAGCTCGATTCGCGTTCGCGCAGGGTCGGGCCCACCACGATCGGGCGCCATAGCGCGCACAGGCCCGCCACGAAGGTCAGGGTGACGAAGTTGGAGCCGACGATGTTGCCCACGGCCGCCGCCGGCTGTCCGCGCAAGGAGGCGAACAGCGAGACGCAGAATTCCGGCAGCGAAGTGATGACGGCCACGAGCATGATCGTCACCACCAGCGGCGAGACGCGGAGCCAAGCGGCCAGCTTGGGCACGCGGCTCAGGACGGTTTCGGTTCCGGCCCACAGGAGGGCGATCCCCAGCGCGAAACACAGAATGGACCACGTCATGGCGCCGGGGTCTCCGGATGCTGTTCTTCGTGGGATTCATTCTTGCCGGGCAGGGCCAGATTCAGCAAGACGCCCACCAGCCCGGCGAATCCGATGCCGCCCAGGCAGAATCGGCCACAGGTGACGCTCATGTCGCCGATGCCGGCGGTGAGGATGACGGAGGCGATGACGAGATTTCGCGACCGGGCCATGTCCACCCGGGCCCGGACCAGGGAGTTGACGCCGATGGCCGCGATCATGCCGAACAGCAGGAGCATGATGCCGCCCATGACGGGGGCGGGGATGGTGCGGAGGATGGCCCCCAGCTTGCCTGCGAAGGCGAGGGCCATGGCGGCGACCGCGGCGATCCTCATCAGGACGGGGTCATAGGCCTTGGTGAGGGCCACGGCGCCGGTGACTTCGGAATACGTGGTGTTGGGCGGACCGCCCAAGAGGCCGGCCAGCGAGGTGGCCAGCCCGTCGCCCAGCAGGGTGCGGTGAAGTCCCGGAGTCTTGAGATAGTCCCGGCCCGTCACGGAAGAAATGGCCAGGATGTCGCCCACGTGTTCGATGGCCGGCGCCAGCGCGACCGGCAGCATGTAGAGGATCGCGGCGAGATCGAAGCGGGGCATGGCGAAGGATCCGTTCTTCAGGGCGGCGGCCCAAGGCGATCCCAGCCATGCGGCCTCCTTCACCGGCGTGAAATCCACCGCGCCCATGGCCAGCGAGACCAGATACCCGACGATGATTCCGCACAGGACCGGGATCAGGCTGAGCCATTTTTTGCCGTACATCACGGCCCCTACCGCCGTCAACAACGAGCAAGCGGCGATGAACAGGGCCTTGCCATCGGCGACGCCGGAGCCATCGAAGCTGCGCGTCATGCCGACGGCCACGGGGGCAAGCTTGAGGCCGATGACCATGATGACGGGGCCGGTGACGATCGGCGGCAGGAAGCGGTTGAGCATGTCGCGCCCGCCGATCCGCGCCATGAGGCTGAAGAGGAGATAGACGAGTCCGGCGCAAAAGAGCGCGCCGAAGGTGGCGCCGGGGCCGAATTGCTTCATCGCAAAGGAAATCGGGGCGATGAAGGCGAAGGAACTGGCGAGGAAGATCGGAACGGAACCGCCGGTGATGGCGTGGAACAGCAGCGTTCCGGCCCCGGCGGTGAAGAGGGCGATGGACGGATCGAGTCCGGTCAGCAAGGGCACCAGCACCAGCGCGCCGAACGCCACGAACAGCATTTGGATTCCAAGAATGGTTTGCTTGACCGATGGTACACCGCTCATGGCCGGTTCCTTTTGTTTGTTGCTCGCTGCATTCTGCTGGTGCCCGGGGTGGGGGTCGAACCCACACCCCCTTGCGGGGAAGGGATTTTAAGTCCCTTGCGTCTGCCATTTCGCCACCCGGGCGGACATCGCAGGGAAGTATCGCAGATTCCCTTGCCGATGCAAACCCCGGCGAACAGTTCCAAGACCATTTCGAATGCGTCCACTCGTGACGCCCGCCTTTTCCGTCCGGGTTCCCGCGCCATGGGAAAGCGGCGGGGCGCGCGTGACGGCATGGGGAGATCAGGTTTTCTGGACGACGAGGCGGCTGCCGTGGGCTTCAGTGATCTGGACGGGGGTTCCGGCATCGATGAACTCGCCGGAGGTGACGACGTCGAGGCGCAGTCCATCGATGCGGGCGGCGCCGGCGGGATGGAGAGGAGTGAGGGTGACGCCGGTCTTGCCGACGAGCGCGGAGGAGTCGGGGGCGGCGGTATAGCCGTCGGCGGCGGTCGTGGCGGCGGCGAGGGTGAGGCGACCGAGGAGGCGGCTGCGGGGCAGGAAGCGGCCGAGGAACAGGGCGGCGGCGCCGGTGCCGACGAGGGCGGCGAGGGTTTTGAAGATGGGGATCTGGAGATCGACCCAGACGGGCAACCCGAAGCCGGAGCCGGGCACGATGCGCGTCATGGCGCCGACCAGCGAGACGAGGACGAGCGTCAAGCCGAGGAAGCCGGTGAAGCCAAAGCCGGGGATGAGGAAGATTTCCACGAGGATCAGGGCGATGCCGATGGCGAAGAGGATGAGGTCTTCTATGCCGGCGAGCCCGGCAATGTGGTGGCCCCAGAAGAAGAGGGCGAGGCAGGCCGCGCCGAGGAGGCCGGGCAGGCCGAAGCCGGGGGTTTTGATCTCGATGTAGATGCCGAGGAATCCGAGCATCATGAGGATCGGCGCGGCAGCGGCGATGAGGCGCGCGATTTTTTCGGTGGCGGTGATCTGCATTTCGACGAGAGGCCGGCCGGCGAGCGAAAGGCGTTCGAGCACGGCCGGGACATCGGCCGCGGTTCCGGCGGAAAGCAAGGGCTTGCCGTCCTTGCCCGGCTGGGCGGCTTCTTCGGCGGTCAGCGTGAGCAGGCGTCCGGCGGGACAGATGACCTTGTCGCCGATCTTGAATTCGGCTTCGCGGCGCACCATTTTCTCGGCCAGTTCGGGATCGTGCCCGGCGGCTTGCGCGGCGGAGCGGACGAGGGCGGCGGTGCCCGAGACGGCTTTTTCCTCGACGCTTTCGGACATCGGCTGGACGCCGCCGATGGGGGAAACCATGATGGGGAGGGCGTCGCCGATGACGGCGCCGGGGGCCATGTAGATGGCTTTGGTGGAGAGCGCGATGATGGCGCCGGCGGAGAACGCGTCTTTTTCGACGAAGGTGTAGACGGGAAGTTGGGCGGCTTGGATGGAGCGGACGATGTCGCTGGCGGCGCCGAGGGTGCCGCCGGGGGTGTCCATGACCAGCAGCACGGCGGCCGCGCTCCGCTGTTCGGCCTCGGCGAGGCCGCGCCGGATGACGTAGAGCAGGGCGCCTTCGATCTGGCCGCGGATGGGGATGACATAGACCGGCGCATTGGGCGCCGGGGCGGCGGCGGGATCGGCTTGCGCCCGCGCGGCCGGAGCGACGAACAGCCATGAAGCGAGCAGAAGGAAGAAAGCTTTCATGCTCCGAGCATAGGCCAGACGGGCGGGGGGAGCAACCGGGAATTCAAGCGCCGGTCTTGCGGGAGGTCCGGCATGGCGATCGGAATCGGGATCGCAATCGGGTGCGGGGTCTTCTGGTTTTCGAGCTCGATCGCGACCCCGATGGCGATGCCGATGGGGAGCGGGGGCGAGCGGCTACTTGGCGGAGGACTTGTCCAGCCGGTCCATCAGGGTGGCGGAGGCGCAGGCCTTGTCGCGCATGAGGCGGGCGCCGCGGGTGACGTTGCAGAGGGAGCCGCCGATGCGGCGGGCGATTTCGCGTTGGGGGACGCCGTCGCGCAGGAGGCAGAGGATGGCCCAGCGCTTCCGGAGGGCGGCCAGTTCGGAGCGGGTGAGGAGGTCGGAGAGGACGCGGCGCATTTCGGCGGGATCGTCGATGGCGCACAGGGACTGGAGGAGATGGGATTCGTCGGCTTTCATGGCGTCGTTCCAGGCTGCGGTTGCACGGGGGGAAGGGTTTGGTGTTCGAACTGCATATGGTAGAGGCGGCGGTAGATGCCGTCGCGTTCGAGCAGTTCCTGATGGCGGCCGCGCTCGGCGATGCGGCCTTGGTCGAGGACGAGGATCTGGTCGGCGCGTTGGATGGTGGAGAGGCGGTGGGCGATGGCGAAGACGGTGCGGCCCTGCATGGCCTCGTTGAGGGCGAGCTGGACTGCGCGCTCCGATTCGGTGTCGAGGGCGCTGGTGGCTTCGTCGAGGATCAAGATGGGCGGATTGCGCAGGAGGGCGCGGGCGATGGCGAGCCGCTGGCGCTGGCCGCCGGAGAGGAGGAGGCCGCGCTCGGCGATGACGGTGTCGTAGCCCAGAGGCATGGCGACGATGAACTCGTGGGCATGGGCCTTTTGCGCGGCGGCCTCGACCTGCGCGCGGGTGGCGCCGGGCTCGCCATAGGCGATGTTGGCGAACACGGTGTCGTTGAAGAGGATGGTTTCCTGCGTGACGAGGCCGATCTGCCCGCGGAGGCTCCGGAGGGTGAACTCGCGGAGATCGCGGCCATCGAAGCGGACGTGGCCGGACGTGGGGTCGAAGAAGCGCGGCAGGAGATTGACGAGGGTGGTCTTGCCGGAGCCGGAGCTGCCGACGAGGGCGATCAGTTCGCCCGAGCGGGCGGAAAGCTGGATGCCGTCGAGCACGTCGGGCTTGCCGGGGCCGTAGGAGAAGGAAATGTCCTCGTAGCGGATCTCGCGGATGGGGCCTTGGAACTCGACGGCCCCGGGATGGTCGGCGACGGTATCCACGGTATCGAGGATGGCGAAGATGCGCTCGGCGGCGGCGGAGCTCTGCTGGATGGTGAGATGGACGCGCGAGAGTTTTTTGACCGGGTCGTACATGAGGACCATCGATCCGAGGAACAGGATGATGTCGGAGAGTTCCAGCCCGGCGTGCCGCGAATAGAGCAGGACGGCGCAGGCGGCGAGCACGGAGAAGAACTCCATCAGCGGGCTGATGGCGGCCTTGGACGCCACGATCTTGACCTGGCGCCGGAAGAAATCGAGGCTGTGCTTCTCGAAGCGGACCTGCTCGTGGCTCTCCATGCCATAGGCCTTGACGATGGCGGCGCCGCCGATGGCCTCCTGCTGGATGCTGGAGAGGTCGGCGATGCGCTCCTGTCCGGCCTTGGCGTGGCGGCGGACGCGCTTGCCGAAGATGGCGACGGGGAGGATGCAGATGGGGAAGATGGCGAGGCTGATGAGGGCGAGGCGCAGGTCGATGAAGAACAGGTAGGTGGCGGCGCCGACGAGGACGAAGGGCTGCTGGACGAGGTCGGAGATGACCTCGGTGATGCCGCGTTCGATCATCTGGGTGTCGTTGAGGGTGCGCGACATCAGTTCGCCGGTGCGCGAGCCGGTGAAATACAGCATGGGCAGGTGGAGGATCTTGGAAAACGCGTCGTTGCGAAGGCCCATCACCACCCGCTGGGCGACCCACTCGATGAGATATTTGCTGAAGAAAAAGCTGAGGCCCCGCAAGGCGATGAAGAACAGGACGGCGCCGAGGACGACGAGGGTTTTCAGCAGATCGTGGTCCATGCCGCCGGCGTACCACTGGTTGATCCAGGCGTCGGCGGTTTCCTGCAGGCGCGTGGCGGCGCCGCCGAAGACCTGGGCCATGCCGCCCTTGGCGGAAAACAGCAGGCCGAAGACGGACCCGCCGAACAGGACGCCGAAGACGACGGCGAGGGCCAGCCGCCCCCGGTAGGGTTTCGTGCGCGCGAGCAACCGCAGATAGATCTGCTTTTCGCGGGCCGTCAGCTTGGCGGGCTTTCCGCTCATTCGCCGAGGGATTCCAGATGGTGCATGGCTTCGATGGCGGCCCGGCACCCGGTGCCGGCGGCGGTGACCGCCTGGCGGTAGCGGGAATCGGCGACATCGCCGGCCACGAACACGCCGGGCAGCTTGGTGCGAACGCCGCTGGTGAGCAAATAGCCGTTTTCGTCGGTCTCCAGGAAATCCCGGAACGGGGCGGCGGCCGGCACGAGGCCGATGGCCACGAACAGCGCGCCGACCTCGAGGAGGCTTTCCGCGTTGGTTTTGACGTCGCGCAGTTTCAAGGCCGTCAGCTTGCCTTGGGCCGGATCGACCAGGCCGGACACGACGGCATTCCAGCGCACCGCGATCTTGGGATTTTCCAGCACGCGCGCCGCCATGATCTTGGAGGCGCGGAAGGCGTCCCGGCGATGGATGACGGTGACCTTGGACGCGAAGCGCGTCAGGAAGAGGGCTTCTTCCATGGCGGTGTCGCCGCCGCCGACGACGGCGATGTGCTGGCCGCGGTGGAAGGCGCCGTCGCAGGTGGCGCAATAGGAGATGCCATGCCCGGAGAGTTCCTGTTCGCCGGCGATGCCAAGCAAGCGGTGGTTGGCGCCGGTGGCGATGATGAGGACATCGGCCCGGAGGGTGGACCCGTCGCCGAGGTGGAGATCGGCGCCGCCGCCGGGGAGGGGTTCCATGGTTTCCAGGTGGGCGCTTTGGAGGCGGGCGCCGAAGCGCTCGGCCTGCTTGCGCATGAGGTCCATGAGTTCAAAGCCGGGGATGCCCTCGGGGAATCCGGGGAAGTTTTCGATGAGCGGGGTGGTGATGAGCGGCCCGCCCGGAGCAGGTCCGTCGAGGACCACGGGGTTCAGGCCCGCGCGCGCCGCATAGATGGCGGCGGTCAGTCCGGCGGGGCCGGATCCGAGAATGACGAGAGATTTCATGGCGCGCAGACTATCAGCGGGAGAGGGGGGGGGCAATTCTGAAATGGAGGGCGGCGAGTCAGTCGTCGCTGGCGATTTCGTCGCCGGGAGCGGCAAGGGATCCGGGCATTTTGCGGCGGAGGAGGCGCGGCAGCCAAGCGAGGACGGCGAAGAGGGCCGCGCCGGCGAACAGCAGGATGAAGATGCGTCCGTCCATCTGGCCGGCGGCCATCTGGCCGGCGGCGTGGGTGGTCCAGAGCAGGGCGAGGGTGTTGGGAATGACGCCGGCGACGGAGGCGAGGAGATAGCGTCCGAAGGAGATGCGGGTGAGGCCATAGGCGTAGTTGAGAAAGGCGAAGGGATTGATCGGCAGAATGCGGGTGAAGAGGACGAGCTTGCCTCCGTCGCGGCGCATGTGCTCCTCGATGTGGCGGTAGAGCTTGGTGTCGCCGATGCGGCGTTCGATCCATTCATGGAGCAGATAGCGGGAGAGGAGGAAGGCGACGCCCATGCCGAGGCCGAGGCCGGCGAGGCAGATGGGGAGCCCGAGCCAGGGGCCGTAGAGCAGCGCGACCAGGATGCCGATGAGCGAGGTGGGCAGGAAAAACACCGTGAAGAAGGCGTAGAGGAGGATGCACATCAGGGGGGCCCATGGTCCGGAGGCGATCACGCCCGTGCGGAGTTCCTCCCAGCCGAACTCGTGGAAGAAAGCGGCGAGTTCGGCGCGCCAGGCCAAGACCAGCATGGCCGCGCCGAGGAGGGCGAGGGCGCCCCACGCGCGCTTCCGCCTGTAGAGGGGCCGGTTCACGGACTTATGGCGGGCAACACGACGGAGGTCACGCTGCCGGTGGCGGCGAAGATCGAATCGGCGGCGGCGCGGACGGCGGCGGGGGCGAGGTGCTGGAGCCGTTCAGCGGTGTCGAGGGCATGGCGATAGCCCAGGCCGAGGAGTTCGTCGAGGGCGCACTGCTGGGCGAGGCCGCCGTTGTTCTGGCGGGCGCGGGCGCTTTCGGCGAGGAGCTGTTCGACGGCGCGGGAAAATTCATCGGGGCGCAGGCCGTCGCGGCGGAGGCGCTCGGCTTGGGCGGCGATCTGCGTTTCGACCTCGGCGCACCCGTCCTCGGTGGTGCCGGCATAGATCATGAAGAGCCCGCCGATGGGACCGCTGAAATGCGTGGCGCCGGCGTAGTAGGCCAGGCCGCGCTTGTCGCGCACCTCGATGAAAAGGTCCGAAGAGAGGCCGCTGAGGGCATCCATCAAGACGGAGACGGCATCTTCGCGGGGATCCCCGGCGGCGATTCCCGGCCAGGCGCGGACGAGGACCGTCTGCTTGAAGGGCAGGCGTTTTTCGGTGCGCGCCGGCTGGGCGGGGGCCGGCGGCAACGGGGGCCAGGCGGGCGCGGTTCCGGCGGGCAGCGCGGCGAAGTGCTTTTCCACCGCTTCGCGGACGGCATCGGCCTTCACATCGCCAAAGACCGCCAGCACGAGGTTGGAGGCTCCCAGCAGTTTCCGGTGGTGGGCCTGGAGCGCGTCGCGGGAGAGGGTGGCGACGGTGTCCGGCTTGCCTTGCACGGAGAAGCGGTAGGGATGGCCGGGGAAGAACGCGTCGCGCACCAGTTGCTGGGCGTGCGTCATGGGCCGCTCCAACTCGCGGCGGAGGGCCGCCAACTGGACGGCGCGCTGTTTTTCAAGCTCGTCGGCGGGGAATTGCGAGTCGAGGAGGCATTCGGCGACCGTCTCCAGCATGAGCGGAAGGTCCTCGGAGAGGCCCGAAGAGGAGAGGCCGTAGCTGTTGCGTCCGGAGTAGCTGGAAAGCGAAATGGCGCGCGCTTCGAGAAGCTCGGCCAGTTCGGCGGCGGTATGGCGCGAAGTGCCGCGCGTGAGCAGGTCGGCGGTCAACTGGGAGATGCCGGCCTGTCCCACGGTTTCCGCCAGCAGGCCGCCGCCCAGGACGACGGAGATGTAGGCCATCGGGAGGCGCGAATCCTCGCGCACGATGAGCCGGAGGCCGTTGGAACAGGTCAGCGACTGGATGTTCAGGTCGGGGGTCTCGCCGCGGCCGGGGGCGGCCGCGGCCTCGCCCGGGGGCGCCAAGATGGCCCAGGAGCCGTTCTCCGGGCGCAGATATTTGCGGGCCACGCGGGCGAGATCATCGGGCGTGACCTGCCGGACCTGCTCCAGATAGGCCTCGGTGTGGCCCGGATCGCCCGCATAGAATTCGCCGGCGGCCATGGCGCTGGCCTGGCCGTCCATCGAGGCCAGCTCCTGGATCGAGCCGACGAGCACTTCGCGGCGCGCCCGTTCGATCTGGGCGGGGTCGAACGGCTCCTGCTGCCAGCGCGCGACTTCTTCGCGGAGGGCGGCGATCACCTCGGCCTCCTTGTCCGGTTCGCATTCGGCGCTGATGCCGAACAAGCCGGGGTCCTTGGGCGTGTAGCTCCAGGCATCCACGTCGAGGACGATCTGGCGTTCCTCGCGCAAGCGCTTGACGAGCCGGGAGGAGCGGCCCGATCCGGTGGCGGAGGCCAGCACGTCCAGCGCGGGCGTGTCGACATCGGCGAGATCGGTGGAGTGGAAAACCCACGAGAGGCGGGTGACCTCGTACGGGCCGGTCTTGCGGCCGGTGCGCCCGGCCAGTTGCGGAGGCTCCGCCGGAATGAGGACGGGCTTGCGCGGCGTGCGCGGGATCTGCTCGAGCCGTTCGCGGATCGCCGCTTCCATCGCGTCGATGGGAAGATCGCCGACGACGGACAGGATCATGTTGTCGGGCGAATAGTGGCGGCGGTGATAGGCGATCAGATCGTCGCGGTCCATGGTGACGAGGATGTCGCGCCAGCCGATGATGGGGACGCGGTAGGGGTGGACGCGGAAGGCGGTCTCCCACGTGAGGCGTCCCATCACGCGGCCGGGATCGTCCTCGCCCATGTCGACTTCGCGCAGGATGACTTCGCGCTCGCGCGTCCACTCGTCTGCGGGGAAGGCGGGATGGAAGACGGCGTCCGCGAGCACGTCGAGCCCGACGAGCCAGCGGGACGCAGGCAGGGTGGAATGGAAGACGGTGCGGTCGTTGGACGTGTAGGCGTTGATGTCTCCGCCGGCATTGGCGATCTCCTGGGAGATCTGCGCCGGGCCGCGCGTGGCGGTGCCCTTGAAGATCATATGCTCGAGATAGTGCGAGAGGCCGCCGCCGAGTTGCTCCGCCTCGTGGATCGAGCCGGCGCCGACCCAGAACTGGAGGGCGGCCATGGGCGCGCTGCGGTCCTCCTTGAGCAGGACGATCATCCCGTTGTCCAGCACGAGGCGCCGCACGCCTTGGTTGGAGGCTTTCAAGACATCCACGGGATTCTGGGCCATGAGGAACTCCTGGGTGAACAGCAAGGCGCCGCAGGCGCCGGCGAGATGGAGCCAACGATTCATGGCGGGAAAATAGCATGGGGCGGAGGAAAAGGAAACAATCGAAACGTTTCAGCTTGTGAGGGGCAGGAGGGGCGGGTAGATTTTCAAGCATGGACAAATGGAGCACCAACTCAGGGTGGGGG
>SABN01000094.1 GCA_009928955.1 Opitutia bacterium
CGGGCTCAGGTAGCCCTTGTCGAACTGCATGCCTTCGACCACGTCCAGCGTGGTCTCGATGCCCTTGGCTTCCTCGACGGTGATCGTCCCGTCCTTGCCCACCTTGTCCATCGCCTGGGCGATGATCTGGCCGATCGTCTCGTCGCCATTGGCGGAGATGGTGCCGACCTGCGCGATTTCCGCGCTTTCCTTCACCTTCTTGCTCTGCTTCTTCAGGGCGGCCACGACCGCCTCGGTGCCCAGGTCGATGCCGCGGCGGATCTCCATCGGGCTCGCGCCCGCCGTCACGTTCTTCAGCCCTTCGCGGTAGATCGCCTCGACCAGCACGGTCGCCGTCGTCGTTCCGTCGCCGGCGATGTCGCTCGTCTTGCTCGCGACTTCGCGCACCATCTGGGCGCCCATGTTCTCGAACGGATTCTCCAGTTCGATCTCCTTGGCGACGCTCACGCCGTCCTTGGTGATGGTCGGGCTGCCGAACTTCTTCTCGATCACCACGGTGCGGCCGCGGGGTCCCAGCGTGCTCTTGACCGCCCGGCTCAGCTTCTCGATGCCCTTCAGCACCAGCTGGCGGGCTTCCGAATCATATACAATCTGTTTCGCTGACATTGTGTTCTCTCTGCTCCTGTGTGATTAATCCGCCAGAATGCCGAGGATGTCTTCCTCGCGCATGATCTGGTATTCCTTGCCATCCAGCTTGATCTCGGCCCCGCCGTACTTCGGCATCAGGACCTTGTCGCCCTTCTTGACGTTGAAGGGGATCTTGTTGCCCTTCTCGTCGATCTTGCCGGTGCCCACGGCGATGACCTTGCCCTGCTGGGGCTTTTCCTTCGCGGTGTCGGGAATGATGATCCCGCCCTTCTTGACTTCTTCTTCCTTCACGGGCTCGACCAGCACGCGATCACCCAACGGTTGGATCTTCATATCTGATGCATCTCCTTGTGTGTCAGTTGTGGCCGTCCCGACGGCGGAAATGCCCGTCGCCGCGCCGGCCGGTTGTTTTATTTTGAATTCTTCTTGTCGTCGTCGACCATCTCGAAGTCGGCGTCCATCACGTCGCCATCGGCCTTGCCGCCCGCGTTCGGAGGCGGCGGCGATTGCGTCGGCCCCCCGTCCGCCGCGCCCGCTCCAGGCTGCGCCTGCTTGGCCTGCGCATAGAGATCGGCCGACACCGCCTGCATGTCCGCAGTCAGCGCCTCGCTGGCCTTCTTGATCGCCTCCGCATCCCCGCCCTTCAGCGCATCCTTCAGGGCTTGGATGGCGCCTTCGACCTTCATCTTCTTGTCGGACGGGATCTTCTCCCCGTTGTCCTTCAGGAACTTCTCCGTCTCATACGCCATCGCTTCGGCGCGGTTCTTCGTGTCGACCGCCTCGCGCTTCTTCACGTCCTCGTCGGCATGGGCCTCGGCATCCTTCACCATCTTCTCCACCTCGTCCTTGTTCAGGCCGCTCGAGGCGGTGATCGTGATCTTCTGCTCCTTGCCCGTGCCCAGGTCTTTCGCGCTGACCTTCAGGATGCCGTTGGCGTCCAAGTCGAAGGTCACCTCGATCTGCGGCACGCCGCGCGGCGCCGGCGGAATCCCGTCCAGATGGAACTTGCCGATGGATTTGTTGTCGCCAGCCATCTTGCGCTCGCCCTGCAGCACGTGGATCTCCACCGTGTTCTGGTTTTCCCCCGCGGTGCTGAAGATTTCGCTCTTGCGCGTCGGAATCGTCGTGTTGCGCTCGATCAACGGCGTCATCACGGCGCCCAGCGTCTCGATGCCCAGCGTCAGCGGGGTCACGTCGAGCAACAGCACGTCCTTGACTTCGCCCTTGAGGACGCCGCCCTGGATCGCCGCGCCGACCGCCACGACCTCGTCCGGGTTCACGCCCTTGTGGGGCTCCCGGCCCAATTGCTTCTCCACTTCCTGCTGCACGCGCGGCATGCGCGTCATGCCGCCGACCAGGATCACTTCGTCGATCTTCTCCTTCGCGATGCCGGAATCCTTCAGGCAGTTTTCCACCGGCGCCATCGACCGGTCGATCAGGTCGCCCACCAGCTGCTCGAGCTTCGCGCGGCTCAGCACGACGTTCAGATGCTTGGGTCCGCTGGCGTCCGCCGTGATGAACGGCAGGTTGATGTCGGTGCTCTGCGAACTCGACAGCTCGCACTTGGCTTTTTCGGACGCTTCCTTCAGGCGCTGCAGCGCCATCGCGTCCTTCGACAGGTCGATGCCGTTCTCCTTCTTGAATTCGCCCACCAGCCAGTCCATGACGCGCTGGTCGAAGTCATCGCCGCCCAGATGCGTGTCGCCGTTGGTCGCCTTCACCTCGAACACGCCGTCGCCGATTTCCAGGATGGAGATGTCGAACGTGCCGCCGCCGAGGTCGTACACCGCGACCTTTTCTTCCTTCTTCTTGTCGAGGCCGTACGCCAACGACGACGCCGTCGGCTCGTTGATGATGCGCAGGACTTCGAGGCCCGCGATCCGGCCCGCGTCCTTCGTCGCCTGCCGCTGGCTGTCATTGAAGTACGCCGGCACGGTGATGACCGCCTGCGTGATCGTCTCGCCCAGGAACGCCTCGGCGTCCGCCTTCATCTTCTGCAAGATCATCGAGGAAATCTCGGGCGGCGAGTAGGTCTTGTCGCCGATCTTCACGTGCGCGTCGCCATTGGATGCGCGCACCACCTCATACGGCATGCGCCTGATTTCGTTGGACATCTCATCGAACTTGCGCCCCATGAAACGCTTGATGGAAAATACCGTGTGCTTCGGATTGGTCACCGCCTGCCGCTTCGCCGCGCTGCCCACCAACCGCTCTCCGCCTTTCGTGAACGCCACGATCGAGGGCGTGGTCCGGCCGCCCTCCGCATTCGGCACCACGGTCGGCTGGCCGCCTTCCATCACCGCCATGCAAGAATTTGTCGTCCCCAAATCGATTCCCAGTACCTTTGACATGCCGCCTCCTCGCTTTCTTGAAATCCGTAAAAAAATTGAACTTTGTCCACTGAAAGATAAGCATCCTTTGTGCCAACTCGCTAACAATGTCGCTAATTCATTTCATGCCATATAAATAAGCGTTTTCAAGTCGTATAGATTATTTACAGCGGCCCAATTTTATGCGCCATTTTGTCTCTATCTGCGCCTTCTTTGTCTCCATTTGATCACCGGTCATCGACCTTGAATTGATCTGCGTACTGTTAATTAACTATGCGTAGACTGTAGTTCAATTCTCTCTCATTAATGTGTCGTAATATTTTCAATCACATAAAATAATGTCTTTACTTGTCACGGCATAGTTAATTAACTATGCGCAGATATTTGGAGGCGAGCATGGCAAAACTACATCCGACCCTTTGGCGCACTTGCCGCATGCTGTCCGGTAAAACCCGGCTGGCCTTGCTTCGGCAAGTGATCGATTCACCGGAACAAACGGTGTCGGCCTTGGCGGGCCAGGTGCATGTCAGCCTGCCGCGCGCCAGCCAAGAACTTCGCCGGTTGCAATCGCGCGGCTTGATCCAAGCCAATCGAAGCGGAATGCATGTGCTATACCGTCCGGCTCCGGATCCGCTGGTTTCGACGGCCGCCCCTCTCTTGCAGGCCATGCAGGCGACGTTCCGGCGGTTCTCCGCTTCGGAAGACGATCAGGCCGTCCGCATCGCCACCGGGTTTTCTCATCTTCGCCGGCTGGCCATTGTGCGCCTGCTGCTGATCGGCCCCATGGACACCCAAACGCTGGAAAAACTCGCCGGCATGTCGCGGGACGCCCTCAACCGCCATCTGCTGAAGTTGCGGGTGGCCGGGCTGGTCAGCCGAGCGGGCAAGCGGATCCAGATCGAAGACCATCCCCACCCGTTGGCGCACTGTTTGCTGGAAATCTCAAAAGGGACCCCGCTCCCTTCCGCCTGACGCCGTCTCCTGGCGCGGTTGGGAGGCGGCCGGCGCCGCGAGCCGAACGGCCAACTGATCCAGCGGCACCGTTTCCTGCGCGCCCGAATGCATATCCTTGAGGGCGGCGACGCCTTGCGCCAGTTCGTCGTCGCCGCGGATGATGACCCACGCGGCACCGGCCTTGTTGGCCGCGCGCATCTGCGACTTCATGCTGCCGCCGTAGGCCATCTGACAAGCGATGTGGCTTGCGCGCAACGATTGCATCAGCGCCAGATTCTGCTGCCGCGCCGCTTCGCCCAGGCCGACCAGCCACCCCCGCGGCGGCGGCGAACCCGCCAGCTCCTGGTCGCGTCCCAGCGCCTGCAACACGCCGACCACGCGCTCCAGCCCGATGGCGAAGCCCACGCCGACCAGTTCGCGGCCGCCCAATTCCATGCGGTAGCGGCCGCCCCCGGCCACGGCGTTCTGCGCGCCCAGGGCCGTGCTGGCGATCTCCCACACCGTGTGCTCGTAGTAGTCCAGCCCGCGCACCAGCAGCGGATCGATCCGATACGCCACGCCCAGCGCGTCGAGATGCGCCGCCACTTGCGCCAGATGGGCGCGCGCGGCTTCGCCCATGAAATCGGACATCGGCGGCACGTTCGCCACGAGGGCCTGGCACGCCTCGTTCTTGCAGTCCAGCACGCGCAGCACGTTCTCGGAAATCCGGCGGCGGCAATCCTCGCACAGGCCATTCTCATGCGGAGCCAGCGCGGCGCGCAGTCCTTCCGCCACGCGGACGTGGTCGTCTCCCGCTCCGCGCGTGTTCAGGCGCACCTCGCAGTCGCCGAGGCCCCATGCGCGCAGCAAGTCCACCTGCAGCGCGAGGATTTCGGCATCCACCAGCGGCGAGGGCGGCTCCAGGCATTCGACCCCGCACTGGTGGAACTGGCGGCGGCGGCCGGCCTGCGGACGCTCGCTGCGGAACATCGGGCCGATGTAGTACCACCGCGCCCCGTCGGTCTCCTGCGCGCCCATCCCCGCCGCATGGCGCATCACGCCGGCGGTGCCCTCCGGACGCAGCGCCAGCCGGCGGCCGCCCTTCTCGAAGACATACATCTCCTTCTGAACCACGTCCGTCGTTTCGCCGATCGACCGGGTGAAGACGGATTCGAACTCGACCACCGGCGTGCGCAATTCCTCGAACCCATAGCGGTCGAGCACGGCCCGCGCCCGCTGTTCGATCCGCTGCCAGAGGCGCACCTCGGGCGCGGCGATGTCGGACATCCCCTGCACGGGCTGGTTGGCTGAAGACATAGAAAATCCTTGTGCGGCGCGCCGCTCCGCGCGCGTGGAAAACCGGAGTCAGGCCCCGCCCCAACGGCCTATTTGAACATTTCCTTCATCGTCTTGCCCGGACGGAAACGAACCACCTTCCGGCTCGGGATCACGACGACCTGGTCGGGCTTGTGCGGATTGCGGCCGATGCGCTGGCGGCGCTCGCGCACATCGAAGACGCCGAATTTCCGGAACTCGATGGTCTGCCCCTCGCGCAAGGCATCCACGATGGAATCCAGCGTTTTCTGAATCACGGCGACGACCTGCTGCTGCGTCAAGCCGGTCTCTTCGGCGATTCGAATCGCCAAGTTGCGTTTGGTCAAGTTTTGCATCTCACCCTCGCCTTCCCGGACGGGTTGCCCACGGCGCCCCGTCAACAGATGGAACAGTAGGCCCCCCTCTTAGTTGCGTCAAGAAAAACGAAGGGCCAAACAAAGATTTTACACGCACGCCCCGGACGGGCGAAACCCTCCGCCCCCCTCCTCGCCTCCGTCCCGCCCGTTGAAGTTCGCGAACGGCCTACGGGTCCCGCGGCCAAGGTGCCAGGAAGGGGAAGACCACTTCGACCACCCCCTTGAAATCATGGGGCAAGGTCGCGCCTTGGGCGTCAAAGCTCTGGAGGTGTTTTCCATTGGCCAGCACGCGCTCCGGCGCGATCTGGCGAGGCCACCCGATCCGGTACCCCTCTGGCGGCCGGGCGCCGCCGCCGATCGCCACGACAAACTGGTCCCGGTGCCAATGCCCAGACAGGTCAAGCGGCCCGAACGCCGTCGGCATGCCGTACACCCGGAAACCCTCGCCATGCTGCAGCCATTCGGCCGGCGCGCCGATAAACAAATCCAGCCGCTTTCCGGACTCCCGCGCCGCAAGTCCCCTGACGGCAGTGAAATAGGCCGAAGCCGCCCGGACATCCGGCATCGGCCCGATCTGCCCCGGCTGGCGGGGATCGCTCCCCGCCGCATCCGCCCAGACATGCCATCCCGGGGGGTGGCGGCGATCCAGCAGCGCATAGAGCACTTCCCGCGCGTAATCGCCGCAGCCCATCTGCGCCAGCGGCGTCAGCAACAACGCCTCGTCCGACGGCATCCGCCCCGCCCATCCGGGCTGGAAGCGCAGCAGGAATTCCGCATAGAAGGCATCCAAGCTGCTTTGCAGCTCGTGCGCCTCCACCAGATCGGTTTCCTCGCACGGCCAGAACAGCAAGGCCACCGAGGCGGCATCGAAGCGGTCCTCTTCGGCGGACGCCGGGATCCACGCCGCCTCCATCTGGTCCATGCGCGCGCGCAAGGAGCGGCGCACGGACGACCGCAGCAGGCGATATTGCTCATCGGCCCAGGCCGCGTCCCGATCCAACCCGAGGAGGGAGGCGGCCGTGCGCCCCTCCTTCCATCCCAGCAAAGCCCAATAGTGGTCGGCGTACAGATGGACCGGCCGCAGGCTTCCTGGCCGCGCGCCCGAGGTCGGCAACAGCCCCTCCAGCAGATAGCGCTCCTCTTCCGGCAAGCGCCATTCGCTCTTTTCCAGCTCGGTGCGCAGCCCCTGCAGATAGGCCAGCGCGCGCCGCAGCGCCGGATATTGTTCGTGCAGGAAGGCCGCATCTTGGGTGAACCGATGGTATTCCATCACCATGAACGCGAACTGCCCCTGCGAGGCGTGGCGCGCCTCCTGCCCGAGGCTCGGCGCCGGCGAGCCATCCGCGCGGAACACCGCCGGCACCCAACCGTTCGTCTGCACGCCGGCCGCCACTTGTTCGATCCAACGCTTGGCCGCCGCCGGCTGCCCCGCCCGCAGCAGCGCCGCCACCCGGGCCTGGATCGAATCCAGCTCTTCGCCCTCCCCGCCCGCCGCCAGCCCGCGCACGCCCAGCAACCAGCCCACCTGCGCGCGCAGGCCGTCGACCGCATCGGGCCGGTCGATCTTGGGCGCATAGCGGCCGGTTTCGGCGCGCCACGCCCATTCCGCATCCACCCATTCCCGGTCGAACGCATCCGCGATCTTTTCCAGCCCGTCCTGCACCCCGGGCCACGGGTGCCGGCGCCCCCCCGGTGCCGCCACCACTTGGCGCACCCGTTCCCCCGGCTCCAGCGCGAAATCCAGCCACCACGCCGCGGAAACCATCCCCTCCGCATCCGCCGCCGGGCCCGCCGGCGGCGCCTCGCCGCGCAAAAAGTACTCCGTCACATCGCCTTCGCCGAACGCCGCGGCCCCGAAGGGGAGCGACAACCCCGGCACCGCGAACAGCGGCGCGTCGTTCGCCCACAGCTCCTGCCACCCGCTGGCGGTTTCCACGCGGCGGATCTTGTGGATCGGCGCCAAGCCGCCGCCCGCCCACGGGGGCGGCAGGCGCACCGGCCGGACCACCCAGCACAGCCGCCCCGTCTGCGCCATGATCGAGTCGTTCACCAGTTCATACTGCACCCAAACCGCCGCCGGCGCGGCCCCCGGCCGCACCTGCGCGCGGATCCGCAGGGACAATCCCGACGGCATCCGCCACACCGTCTCCGGCATCGGCGCGCCCTCGCCGCCCAGCCGATGCTCCACCGCCGCCGCCTGCCGCGCCGACAGCACCTCGCCTTCCGAAACGATCAGCGGCGCCAGCGACGGCCGATCCGCGGCCGGAGCGAACACCCCCCACTCGTCGAGCAGGCTTTCCGGATCGCCCGGCTTCGCCCCCCCTGCCACGGCCCAATAATTCTGGCGCTTCCAGAACACCTCCGGATAGACGCCCTCCCGCGCATGCGACGCCGCCAGCTCGTACATCGCCCATGGCCGCGCCGCCCCCTCCGTGCCCCGCAGCGTCAGGCCCGCCACCTCGAACCCGTTCTCCGCCGATCCGCCGGAAAACGACAGCCGCATGTGGCGCGCCGCCCGCACCTCGGAGTTCATCAGCACGTCGAAATCGCCCGTCCGCGCCTGGATGCGGCCGATCGACCGCCAGTCCGCGCGGTTCGTCGAAATCTCCACGACCACGTTCGAGGCGAATCCGTTGGCGCCCCAGTCCACGCGCACGCTGCCCACCGGCTTCACCGTGCGCAGATCCACTTCCACCACCGCTTCCGGCCCCGGCGCGCGCCACGTCGTCGTCGGATCGCCATCCAGCAGCGCCGCCGCCGCCGGATCCGCGAGGCCATCCACCCAGACCGCCGGCTGATCCGCCAGCCCGTGGATCTCCAGCGCAGCCAGCGCCGCGCCCGTCCCCTGCAAGCCCCGGTTCACCACCACCCGCAGATGCCGCGCCAAGATCGGCTCGAGCGACGCCTGGTCCCAGTCGCCATCCCCCCCCGTCGTCTCGTGGCCCAGCGCCCAATGCGTCCCGTCGCGGCTCGTCAGCACGGCGTAGGCCGTCGCATGCGGCTCGCCCCACTGCAGCGAAAACCCGCAGACCATCGCCGCCCGCCCCAGGTCCACCTGGAACCACTGCGGCTCCTCGGCCCCGCTGCGCCACCACGTGTTCGTCTGCCCGTCCAGCGCCTGCTCCGGGCCGTGGCCCGCCGCCGACGCCAGCGCCGTCGCCCGCCAATGCTCGACCTTCGGCACCGCCAGCCGGCTCGCCTTCACGCTCGCGCAGCCCGTCCCCGCCGCCAGCCCCCCGATCAGCCAGGCGCCGCCCAGGAGTTTTCCACACCGTGGAAAAAAGTTTTCCACACTGTGGAAAAAACGGCCTGATTTTTCCACGCAATGGAAAACTTTTCCGCGATTTTTCCACGCAATGGAAAAAAAGTTTCCACACCGTGGAAAACTTTTCAAGGCCCGTGTCATGCCCGTCGCCTTTCAGCCGCCGTGGAGCGCGAGCGTGCGGCGGATGCGCCGCAGCGCGCGGTCCTGGCCCATCGTCGCCAGCATGTCGAACAGACCGGGCCCCACGCCGGTGCCCGACACCGCCACGCGCACCGGATGCACCAGGTCGCCCATCGGCCGCCCCGCGCGCTCGCCCAGCCCATGGAGCGCCGCGTCCGTCGCGGCCGCCGTGAACGGCGCGACCGCCGCCAGCGCCGCCAGCTCCTCGCGCAGGATGCCGAGCGCGCCCTCTTTGAGCAGGCGCTTCTTCACGCTCTTCTCGTCGTAGGGGAATTCCTCGTTGAAGAAGAACGCCGCCTGCTCGCCCAGATCGGAATAGAGCTTGATGCGCTCGCCCATGCACGCCACCACCGCGCGGAAATACGCCGGATCGATGTCGTCGCGCCACAGGCCTTGGCGCTGCATCGCCGCCTGGCAGCCGGCCGCGATCTCCTCCGGCCCGCGCCGCTTCAGGTGCTCCCCGTTCATCCACAGCACCTTCGTCATGTCCAGCTGGCTCGGCGCGCTGCGCACCCGGTCCAGCGTGAACAGCTTCACCATGTCCTCGCGCGTCATCACCTCGAGATCCTCGCCCGGCGACCAGCCCAGCAGCGCCAGCGAATTGAACAAGGCCTCCGGCAGGAAACCCCGCTCCTGGAACTCGCCCACGTAGGCCGCCCCGTCGCGCTTCGAATACGGCTTGCCCTGCGCGTTCACGATCATCGGCAGGTGCGCGAACTTCGGCGCCGGCGCCCCGATGGCCGCGTACATCGCCACGTGCTTGAACGTGTTCTCCACGTGGTCGTCGCCCCGGATCACGTGCGTGATGCCCATCGTGATGTCGTCCACCACGTTCCCCAGATGGAACACCGGCGAGCCGTCGGAGCGCACGATCACGAAATCCTTCAGGTCCTCCGCCTTCTTGGACAGGTCGCCCTTCACCTCGTCGTGGAACGAGACGTCCGTGCCCGGCATCTTGAAGAGGATGCACTCGCCCTTGCCCGTGCCGCCCTTGTCCTCTTTATAGGCCGCGCCCTTGGCGAGCAGCATTTCCGCCACTTCGAGGTGGCGCGGCTTCTGCGTGCTTTGATAGAGCGGCTTGCCGTCGAAATCCAGCCCCAGCCACGCCAGCGAATCGATCACCGTCTTCACCGCCGCCGGCGTCGACCGTTCCAGGTCCGTGTCCTCGATCCGCAGCAGGAACTCCCCGCCCCCGTGGCGCGAAAACAGCCAGTTGTAGATCGCCGCCCGGATGTTCCCGATGTGGACATTGCCCGTCGGGCTCGGCGCGAAGCGTGTGCGGATCGTCATAACGTCAGAATCCTTTCAAAATCGACTGCCCCGCATCATACCTGTCCGCCCCCCCCCCCGCAAGCCTGTCACGCCACCTGGCGTGGACCTGTTCGTCGTCCCGTTCGCCGTCACGGACTTCGGCGCATCCATCTGCAGGTCCAGCGGATTCTTCCCGCCAGCGGCAACGCCAGTCCAGCGGGAGAAGTGATCATACAAATCTTCCGTCAATTAATCAGCCTGAAGGACACGGTAGAAGCGCGAACTTCCGGCGGGGTCGGTCGCCGGCGGGCCGGAATCGACCCACTGCACCGGTTCGGTTTGCGCAGTGATCGGCGGGGTTGCTGTTTTCCAAACATTGGAACCGAGGTCGTCCGTATACTGGATGTGGTAGGATTTTCCGACGACTGCATTGAATCCGATCACATAGTCAGAGCCGCTTTTCACCGGTCCGGTCAGCGCGATTGCGCTGGCCGGGAAGGTCACGTCGAGGGTCATGGTCTTGGGGGTCGGATCCAGATCCACGCCGCCGTCGGCCGTTCCGCCGTTGTCCTGCACCTGGAAGGTGAAGCTGGCGTAGGGGCTTCCATGGCCGTCGGCGGCAGGGGTAAAGGTCAAATCGAGACCGTCTTGCGAGGTGTAGAGCTGGCTGTCCTGAGCCGCCGCGACCAGCTTCGTCCCGTCCGCCGACGACGCCACGGCCCGCCAGTTGCGCTCGGTCTCGCGTGGCGTCCACGTCACGCCCGAATCCGTCGAGGTGT
>SABN01000095.1 GCA_009928955.1 Opitutia bacterium
GGCTACCTGAACACGACGCACCAGCAGGCCACGCACAGCTTGGCGTCGGCGGGACTGTGGCTGACGGAGCGGGCGGATCGGGCCAGCGGCCGCAATTTGCGCGCGCTGGGGATCGAAGCGGGGGCGGGGTTGGCCTTGGCGGCGGGGTGCCTTTCCGCAAAGAGAGGCTGGACGCGGCGCACGGCCGCGCTATGATGCGGACCATGAGCGAGTTGCAACCCATCGAAATGCCCGAGACCCTCGGCGTGATCGCCGGCCTCGGCACCTATCCCTGGCAATTGGCGCGATCGGCGCATGCGCAGGGGGTCAAGCGCGTGGTCGCCTTTGCGTTCAAGGGCGAGACGGAGCGGACCATCAAGAAATACGCGGACGAGGTGGTCTGGCTGCATCTGGGGAGCCTGCAGGCGCTGCTGGACGCGGTGAAGGCGGCGGGCATCGCGAAGATCGTGATGGCCGGGCAGATCAAGCCCACGCGGCTGTTCACCCTGCGGCTGGACGCCAAGGCCCTGTCCATCCTGCGGCAGCTGAAGAAGAAGAATGCGCACACGATTTTCGGGGCGATCGGCGACGAGTTGAAGGCGGTCGGCGCGGAACTGATGCCGGCTGATCGCTTCATGGAAACCGAGATGCCGGCGGCGGGGGTGCTGGGGGCGCGCGCGCCCGACGAGCGGGAGCAGGCGGACATCCGGCTGGGGGCGCATGCGGCGAAGGTGACGAGCGGGCTGGAGATCGGCCAGACGGTGGTGGTGAAGGACGGCACGATCCTGGCCGTGGAAGGCTTCGAAGGCACGGACGAGACGATATTGCGGGCGGGGCGGCTGGGCGGGGCGGGCGCGGTGGTGGTCAAGGTGGCCAAGCGCGGGCACGACATGCGCTTCGACATTCCGATCATCGGCGAGCGCACGTTCCAGATGCTGAAGAAGGCGAAGGCGTCGTGTCTGGCGGTGGAAGCCGGGCGCACGATCCTGCTGGCGCGGGAGAAGCTGGTGGCGGAGGCGGACCGCCTGGGCCTCGCGTTCACGGCCTTCGACGCCTCGCCGGCGGAGCCTTGACGATCCACGGATCCAGAAACGGGAGAGACCGATGGCCGAAAAGCAGAAGAAGATCCGGATGGGCGTGGTGGGCGTGGGCAGCCTGGGGCAATGGCACGCGCGCATCTATTCCGAGATGCCCGACGTGGAGCTCGTCGGCGTGTACGACGCCGACAAGAAGCGCGCGAAGGAGATCGCGGAGCGCTACCACGCCGCCGCGTACCAGACGATCGAGGAGCTGGCCGACGCGGCGGAGGCGCTGAGCATCGTGGTGCCGACGGACAAGCACCGGGCCGTGGCCGGGCAGGTCATCGAGAAGGGCAAGCACGTGCTGGTGGAGAAGCCCATCGCGGCCAGCACGCAGGAAGCCGAGGAGATGGTGGAGCTGGCGCAGCAGCGCGGCGTGATCCTGCAGGTGGGGCACGTCGAGCGGTTCAATCCGGTGCTGGCGGTGGTGAATCCGGCGCAGCAGCAGCCGCTCTACATCGAGGCCCTGCGCATCGCGCCCTATCCGCCGCCGCGCTTCGGGCTGCTGCCGCGCGGGACGGAGGTCAGCGTGATCCTGGACCTGATGATCCACGACCTGGAGATCATCCTGCATCTGGTGCAATCGAAGGTGGTGGACATCCGGGCGGTGGGGGTGCCGATCCTGAGCAAGACCGAAGACATCTCCAACGTGCGGCTGCGTTTCGCGAACGGCTGCATCGCGAACGTGACCGCCAGCCGCATCAGCATGGAGAAGCAGCGCAAGATCCGGATGTTCCTGCCGGACTCCTACGTCTCGCTGGACTACCAGGAGCAGAGCGGCAAGATCCTGCGCAAGAAGCTGCTGGGCATCGCCCAGGAGGAGATTCCGATCCACAAGGGCGAGCCGCTGGCGCTGGAGCTGCGGGCGTTCGTGGACTGCGTGCGGAACCGGTCCGCGCCGGTGGTCAGCGGGGAACACGCCGCCGAGGCGCTCAAGCTGGCGGTGGCCATTTGCCAGAGCATCCGCAAGGGCCAGACTTGATGGCGAAGAAGGTCATGGTCGTGGCCGGGGAGGTGTCCGGCGACCAGCACGCGGCGCGGCTCGTGCGGGATTTGCGCGCGGTGCGGGGCGACGTGGAATTCTTCGGGATCGGCGGCGACGCGATGCGGCGGGAAGGCGTGCGGACGGTGGTGGACGCGCGCGAGATGGCCGTGGTGGGGTTCTTCGAGGTGCTGGCGCGCTATCCGTTTTTCCGGCGCGTGTTCGCGCGGATGACGGACCTGCTGGCGGCGGAGAAGCCCGATGCGCTGCTGCTGGTGGACTATCCGGGCTTCAACCTGCGCTTGGCGGCGAAGGCGCACGCGCGGGGCATCCCGGTGCTCTACTACGTCAGTCCGCAGGTGTGGGCCTGGCACAAGAGCCGCATTCCCCAGATGGCGAAGATCCTCGACCTGCTGATGGTGATTTTTCCGTTCGAGGTGGACGTGTTCAAAGGCACGGGGCTCAAGACCGTCTTCGTGGGGCATCCGCTGGTGGAATCGGTCCGGCGCACCCTTTCCGCGCCATCGCTGGAGCTGCCATGGCCCGCCGGGGCGCGGCGCGTGGCGATCCTGCCCGGCAGCCGGCGGCAGGAGATCCAGCGGGTCCTGCCCGCGATGCTGGACGCCGCGCGCGAGCTGCGCCGGCGCAATTCCTCGACGGCGTTCCTGATTCCCGCGGCCAGCGCGGAGATCGCCGGGTTGATCGCGACGCAACTGGCGGCGCGGCCGGCGGCGGAGCGGGCATGCATCGGGGTGGTGACCGGGCAGATGCGCGAGGTGGCGCGGCAGGCCCGCGCGGCGATGGTGTGCTCGGGGACGGCCACGGTGGAGACGGCGCTGCTGAAGTGTCCGATGATCGTGGCATACCGCACGACGACGCTGACCTATTGGCTGGGCAAGCAGATCATCCGCGTGAAGTGGCTTGGGATGGTGAATTTGATCGCCAACCGGCCGCTGTGTCCGGAGTTCATCCAGGGCGCGGCGCAGCCGGGGGCGATGGCGGACGCCTTGGAGACCTTGATCGCCGACGGGCCCGCCCGCCAGCTTCAATTGGCGGGCTTGGAGGAGGTGGTCCGGGCCTTGGAAGGCGAGGGGCGCATCCGGTCCGCCGGGCAGGTCGTCGCCGAGGCTCTCGGGAACGGCGCGGAAGTGCGGCAGCGGGATTGGAATTCGGCCCCGGCGATCCCATGAACGCGTCCTTCCAGCGCCGCGCGCATGCCACCCGCCGGAAGGCGATGAGCGCGGGATTCATCGCGGCGCAGGCCCTCAAGGCCTATGGATTGAACAAGGGCCTTGAAACCGCCGCCACCTTGGCCTTCTATGGATTTCTTTCCCTGATGCCACTCTTGCTGCTGCTGTTCTGGCTGTTCAGCCTGATGCTGCGCTCCTCCGACGCCGTGCTGCGGGCGATGGCGGACCTGACGGCGCAGCTGTTTCCGGCCTTCAACCAGGACATCCTGGCCGACGTGCTGGCGCTTTCGCAATCCAAGGCGTGGGGGGGGGTGGGCATCGTCGCGCTGGTCTGGTCGATGACGCCCTTCGCCGCCGCGCTCCGGACGGCGATGGCGCGGATCTTCCGGACGGAGATCCGGATGAACATCCTGAAGGCCAAGGCGCTGAACGTGGCGGCGGTGCTGGGGATGCTGGTGACGTTCGTCGGCCTGGCCGGGTGGAAGATTTTCCTGATGGTGAAGCCGCTTTCGGAGCGGCTGCCGCTGCCGGCCGGGCTGGCGGAAGCGCTGGCGGTGGGCGCGCCCTTCCTGATCACCGTGGCCGTCCTCGCGTTTTTCTATCTGGTGTTCGCGCCCATCCGGCTGCGCCACGCGCAGCTGCTGACGGGGGCGCTGGTCACCGCCGCGCTGCTGATCGTGATCCGCCCCCTGTTCGGCTGGTTCCTGCGGGTGAACCCCAATTACGGCTACGCCTTCGGGTCCCTGAAGGCCATTTTCCTGCTGTTGATCTGGGTCTACTACACGTTCGCGGCGGTGCTGCTGGGCGCGGAAACCATGGCGGCGATGCGCCGCAAGGAAGCGTTGCTGCTGCGGGGCCTCTTCGCGCCGGTCCGGCCCGGCGGCAAGCGCGCGGACGTCTCGGCGGTCCTGATGAAGCAATTCACCCGGAAGCTGGAGCCGGGCGGGGTCCTGTTCGGGGAGGGGGATTCCGGCGCCGAGATGTACTACGTGCTGGAAGGGGCGATCGCGCTCACCAAAGGCGGCCGTTTCTTGAAGACCATGGGGCCCGGCGACTTCTTCGGCGAGATGTCGATGCTGCTCGCCACCGAACGCACGGCGGCGGCCGCCGCCGGGCCCGAAGGCGCGCGGCTGGTGACGATCACCCAGGACAACTTCGACACGATCCTGCGTGAGAATCCCGGGATCGTCCAGACGATCCTCAAGGAGATGGCGGCCCGGCTCAAGGCCACCAGCGCGGAGCTCTCCGCGAACGGATCCTGAAGGGCCGCCGATTCCGGCGGCGTTTCGTCGTCGTTGTGCGGAAAGAGGGCGCATTTGCGATCCGGTGCAGGTGAGACGCAACCCGTCCGCGCAGGGCGGCAGGATGCCGCCCATCCCCTGGATCCAAACGGACCGGCGGCTGTCCGCCGCCGGTCGCGAATGGAAAACACCGCATGGCGAGCGCCCGCGCGGGGCTGGACTATTCGAAAGGTTCGCCGCCGAGGAGTTCGCTGATGGCGCGGAGGAAGTGGTCGAAGCGCTTGGATTCGGCCATTGGATCGGTGGCGGTCCGGTTCGGGTCGGCATCGCCGGGCCAGGCGTTGCTGCCGGCGGTCCGGATCTCTAGGCCGTCCCATTCGCAGGTGAATTCCCAGACGGTGCCATCGGCGACATCCGGATTGGCGTATTCCTTTTTCCAGCGCCAGACGTCCGCTTTTTCGAGCGCATGGCGGAAGGCTTGCCACCGGGCGGCGGAGGGGGTGAGGATTTTGGTGGCCACCGGCAGGAATTTACCGGCGAATTCGGTGTATTCGAGGCCATCCGGGGTGAGGGCGACGGAAAAGCTCCAGCCCAGATACCCGCCGATCCTGGCCTTGAACTTGTCGGGCAGCGTTGCCTTCACGGGGGCCTTCTTTCCGGCGAGCGGCCCGCGACCGGGATGGGCCGGACTCGCTGAAACGGAGCCTAGCGGGCGGGAAAAGGGAAGGCAATCCCGAAAGGCGAAAATGAGCGGTCGGAGGCGCTTTCAGGGGGGCGACCTGGTATGCGAGCGGGGATGAACGTGCATTTTCATTTGATTTTTACTTGTTGATTTTCTGCCGCAAGGTACATTCTAACGTGATTGTAACAATAGGAAGGGAAGAAATAAAACATGTCGACATTGATGAAAGAGTTGAAGGCGGAGATTTTCCGGCTGGCCCGGAAAGAGATTCACAAGGAACTGGCGCCGGTCAAGCGGGTGGGAGCGACGCAGCGGCGATTGATCGCGGAACTGCGGCGGCAGATCGCCGCGCTGCAAAAAGAGGTGGGCGTCCTGCGGAAAGCGGGATCGGCGGGCGGCGCGGTCCCGGCGGCGGGGGAGAAGGAAGAAGGCGGCCGCTTCTGGATCACGGGCAAAGGGGTGAAATCCCTTCGCAAGCGCCTGAAATTGACGCAGGCCGAATTGGGGCGTTTGGCGGGCGTGACGTCGCAGGCGGTGATCAACTGGGAAGGCACGGCGGGGAAGATCGAATTCCGCCGGAAAGAGACGCGCGGCAAATTCCAAGGGCTCCGCGCGCTGAACAAGAAGGCGGCGCGGGAGATTCTCGAGAAGGGTGCGGCGGCGTCCTGATCGAGGAAGGAGCCGGGGGCGTTTTCCACACGCGGAAAAAGCTTTCGGGGGGGGGCGAAGAAAAGCCCCGGCCGGAGACCGGCCGGGGCGGGGACTGAACGGCAGGCCGAGGCCTAGACGAGGCCTTGGTCGAGCATGGCGTCGGCGACTTTGACGAAGCCGGCGATGTTGGCGCCGACGACGTAATTGCCGGGGGTGCCGTATTCCTTGGCGGTTTCGAAGGCGCTTTGGTGGATGGAGACCATGATCTGGTGGAGGCGCGCCTCGACTTCGTCGCGCGTCCAGTTCAGGTGCATGGCGTTCTGGGCCATTTCGAGGCCGGAGGTGGCGACGCCGCCGGCGTTGGCGGCCTTGCCGGGACCATAGAGGACTTGGTTGTGGATGAACACGTCGACCGCCTCGGGGGTGGACGGCATGTTGGCGCCTTCGGACACGAGTTGGCAGCCGTTCTTGACGAGCGTTTCGGCGTCGGCGCCGGAGATCTCGTTCTGGGTGGCGCTGGGGAAGGCGCAGTCGCAGGGGATGGCCCAGGGGTTCTGGCCTTCGAGGTAGCCGCACTTGAACTGGGCGGCGTATTCGGCGATGCGGCCGCGCTTGACGTTCTTGAGCTCCATGGCGAAGGCGAGTTTCTCGGCGGTGATGCCGTCCGGGTCGTGGACGGTGCCGGCGGAGTCGGAGAGGGAGACGACCTTGCCGCCGAGCTGGTTGATTTTTTCGACGGTGTACTGGGCGACGTTGCCGGAGCCGGAGACGGTGCAGGTCTTGCCTTGGAAGGATTCGCCGCGGGTCTTGAGCATTTCCTCGGCGAAGAACACGCAGCCGTAGCCGGTGGCCTCGGGGCGGATGAGGGAGCCGCCCCACTTGAGGCCCTTGCCGGTGAGGACGCCGGTGAACTCGTTGCGGATGCGCTTGTATTGGCCGAACATGAACCCGATTTCGCGGCCGCCGACGCCGATGTCGCCGGCGGGCACATCGGTGTGGGGGCCGATGTGCTTGCAGAGCTCGGTCATGAACGACTGGCAGAAGCGCATGACTTCGTTGTCGCTCTTGCCCTTGGGGTCGAAGTCGCAGCCGCCCTTGCCGCCGCCCATGGGCAGGGTGGTGAGGGAGTTCTTGAAGATCTGCTCGAAGCCGAGGAACTTCAGGATGGAAAGGTTGACGGAGGGATGGAAGCGGAGGCCGCCCTTGTAGGGGCCGATGGCGCTGTTGAATTCGATGCGGTAGCCGCGGTTGACGCGGTACTGGCCGGCATCGTCGATCCAAGGCACGCGGAAGATGATCTGGCGCTCGGGTTCGACGAGGCGTTCGAGGATGCGGCCGGCCTGATATTTCTTGTGGCGGGCGACGACGGGCTCGAGGGTCTCGAGGACTTCGCGGGCGGCCTGGAGGAATTCGGGCTCGCCGGGGTTGCGGGCTTGCAACTGGGTCAGGACATCTTGGACGTAGCTCATCGGGGGCTCCTGGGGTTGGGTCGAGCAGGGCGGCGGCGCCTTCTGATCGGTAATTTCTAGCCGTAAAAATGGGGCTGACGCGCCAAATTCACAATGAAAAAATGAGTCTGTTTTTCAAGAAGCGGCAAAATTGCCGTTTACAGGCGTATGGTGATGGGTATATACGGCAGTTGGACGGTAGCGAAAAGCCGGCCCCTCCGAGAAACAGGAGGGGCCGGGGAGTCGATTTTCCTGAACCCTGAACCCTGACGCCTGGACATGAAACTGACGGCGACGGAAATCCAGAAGCGGATTTTGAAGGTGCTGCATCGGATCGGCCATCCGGCCGGGGCGACGCAGGTGGGGGAGCTGTTGCGCGGGTGGGGCGTGGACTTGAGCGAGCGGAGCATCCGGCTCCATCTGCTGCAGCTCGACGGGGAGGGCTTCACGCAGCTGCAGAGCCGGCGCGCGGGGCGGGTGCTGACGGCGAAGGGGCGGGCGGAGCTGGAGAAGGGGGACGTGATCGAGCGGATGGGATTCATCTCGGGGCAGATCGACGAGTTGACCTACCGGATGGGATTCAGCCTGCGGGCGGGGATGGGCACGCTGGTGGTGAACACCACGTTGATTTCGGCGCGGGACGAGGTGGCGGCGCTGGACGTGGTGCGGCCGGTGTTCGCGGCGCGGCTGGGGATGGGGACGCGGCTGCTGGTGCTGCGGGCGGGGGCGGTGTACGACGCGGCGCGGGCGGCGGTGGTGCCGCGCGGCAAGATCGCGCTGGTGACGGTGTGCAGCGTGACGTTGAACGGCATTTTATTGAAGGAGGGGATTCCGGTGACGTCGCGGTTCGGCGGGTTGCTGGAATTCCGGAACCGGCTGCCGGCGCGGTTCGTGGAGCTGCTGGCGTACGGGGGCACGACGCAGGATCCGCTGGAGCTGTTCATCCGGGCGAAAATGACCGGCGTGCGGGTCTGCGTGGAGACGGGCAACGGGTTGGTCGGGGCGAGCTTCCGCGAATTCCCGTCGGTGGCGCTGCCGGCGGTGCTGAAGATCCGCGACCAGCTGCGGTTGATGGGGCTGGACGGGATTCTGGCGGTGGGGGTGCCGAACCAGCCGCTGTATGGCATCCCGGTGGGCGAGGGGCGGACGGGATTGGTGGTGCTGGGCGGGCTGAATCCGGCGGCGGCGCTGGAAGAAGCGGGATTGAACAGCGAAAACCGCTCGTTGGCGGGGTTGCTGGAATACCGGCAGTTTCCGGAGTTCCGGCATCTGAACATGTGCGTGCGAAGGGGCGAATAAGGAACAGCCAAGGATTCAGGATTCAGAATGAGGCAGCGTTGAGCCGCTGAGCCGTGAACCGCTGAACCCGGGGTTCAGACGGGCATGCGGGCTTTGCCGGCGCCGGTGGCGGCGGTGGCATAGGCGGGGGGGATGTCGCGGGCGTGGCGGACATCCTCGATGGTGTAGAAGCCGGCGGGGTCGAACGCTTGGAGAAGCGGTTGGAACTGGACGAGGCGCCGGCGGGGCATGAGGATCACCAGAACCTGGACGGGGCCGCGCGCGCCTTGGGCATGCTGCTGGGTGACGCCGAAGCCGGCGGCGGAGAGCTGCTGCATGAAATCGCCGACGGGCTTGTGGGTGATGACGCGGACGAGGGACCAGCCCACGGCGAGGCGTTCTTCGATGAACATGCCCACGAGGGTGCCGCAGGCGAAGCCGAGGGCATAGGCGGCATAGGCGATGAAATTGCGCTCGGCGGAGAGGATGCGCGAAACGACGACGATCCAGATGAAGACCTCGGCGAAGCCGCAGGCGGCGGCCAGGTATTTGCGTCCGCGCGCGATGAAGGCGACGCGGAGGGTGCCCATGCTGACGTCGCAGATGCGGGCGACGATGATGATCAGGACTTGGAGGGCGAGTTGCATAGGGGGGGACTTCTACCATCGGCGCGGGCGGAGTTCAAGCCCGCGCGCCGGGAATCCGCCGCCTCATCCCCGCGCGGGGGCGAGGGCATCGAGGGCGGCGAAGAACTTGCGTTCGATGGCGGGCCAGGCGTACTCGCGGGCGACGAAGTCGCGGCCGCGCGCGCCGAGGGCGGCGCGGGCTTCGGGATGGTCGAGGAGGAAGAGAAGCTGGGCTTCGAAATCGGGGTAGTGGCGGAACCAGAGGCCGGCGTTGGCGGCGCGGCATTGGCTGACGAGGACGCGGCTCTTGGCGTGGACGAGGCCGGGGGTGCCGGCGAGGAAGGCCTCGAGGAGGACGATGCCGAAGCTTTCGTTGACGGACGGATGCAAGAAGGCGACGGCGCCGGCCATGGCCTCGTGTTTTTCCGTTTCGCTGACGAAGCCGGCATCGAGGAGGTGGGGCCAGAGGGCGGGCGGGGCGTCGATGGTGCCGGAGCCGGTGAAGACCACCTTGACGTCCCGCCCGGTGCGCTCGCGGAAGGTCTGCATGTAGTCGCAGATGAGGGGCGTGCCCTTGAGCGGTTCGCGGCGGCCGGAGTAGAGGACGTAGGGGGCGGAGAGCCCGTGGCGCGCGGCGAAGGCGGCGGGATCGGCCTCGAAGGGAGCGAGGCCCATGCCGACGATGCGGGACTTGGCATCGGGGAAATCAAACAGCTCGCGGGCGAGTTCGCGTTCGGCCTGGGCGTTGAAGAGGCAGCCGGCGGTTTCGGCGAAGAGGCGGCGCATGCAGGCGAGCTTGGCGAAGGGCTCGTCGTGCAGGCAGGGGACGAGGAGGGCGCGCTCCGGATGGGCGAGGGCGGTGAACCAGGTGAGGCCGAAGAGGTAGGGCCCGAGGAGGATGGCGCGGTAGTCCGCCGCGTGCCGGTCGAGGTGGCGCAGGAGGGCGGCGGAATTGACGCCGTTGCGGAGCCAGAGGAGTTCGTCGCTTTCGGAGACGGGATGGCCGCGGTCGATCGATTGCTGGATGCGGAGGAAGGCGCCGGCGTCGCGGTCATCGACGGGGAAGAAGTGGACCGCCATGCCGTCCATGCGCTTGACGCCGGCGGGCAAGGTGTTTTCCCAGGTGAAGTGGCTCTGGGCGCAGGTGGTGAGGAAATCGACGGCGAAGCCGCGGGCGGCGGCGTGGAGGGCGAGGTTCTTCAGGAGGGTTTCGGCGCCGCCCACCGCGCCCTCGCCGACGAGGCGGGGGCAGACGAAGGCGATGCGGTCAGGAGCCATGGCCGGAGGTCTTTTGTTCCAGTTCGGCGAGGCGCTTTTCGAGGGCGGCGATGCGGACGGCGGATTGCTCCTCCATGCCCTGGAGCGCGGTGATGACGAGGCCGTTGATCTGGTTCTGCTGCGACCAGAGGCGGTAGGTGTAGAACTTGAGGAGGCTCCAGATCGTTTTTTTCAGGGAGACGAGGAGGGGGCTGAAGAACCGGCGGCGCTCGCGGATCTCGAAGTCGGAGATGTCGACGAAGACGGCGTCGCGCAGGCAGGTGAGGTAGAAGGTGATGAAGTCGTCGGAGCCGCGGAGGTGGACGAGGTTGGTCTTTTCGGCGCGGGCGACGCGGGCGTCGGCGTAGACGCCGTCGTTCATCTTGCGGTCGGCGGTGGCGTGGAGGTCGGCGACGAGGCGGTCGACGTCGAGGCCGGGGGCGCCGATGGTCAGGATGGGGGTATCGCTCATGGGGGGAATGTAAGGCGGCGGGCGGGGAGAGACAATTACAAATTCAGGACGGGGGCTGGCGG
>SABN01000225.1 GCA_009928955.1 Opitutia bacterium
AACAGTTTTATTCAACCGACCCGAGGTCGGCTTTATGCGGGACGGGTCAGCTCCTTTGTGTAGGTCTAGGGTAAGGGTTGGCGGAGGGGGTGTCAACGGTTTAGGCGATTGGGGCGGAGGGTGAAAGGGATGGTAGGGCGCGGGGCGGGAAATGCGCGCGATCGGCTTTATGCGGCGTAGCGCTTGGAACACAAAGCCGGGTCTGCGGGCCGAAGTCGGTTTTATGCGGTCAGGGAAAAGGGGGAGGACTGAGGGCCGAAGGGGCGGCCAAGAAGAACATCCATGCCGCAGGGGATTGCGCGGCATCGGATAATGAACGAGCGTTCATTATGCGCTTGCGCGCGCGATCGGCTTTATGCAGAATTGGGGCCGAAGCATAAAGCCGAGTTGGCGGGAGGTTGTCATGAGCACTGAGATGATCGTGTTCGAGGATTGGGAACGGGTCCTGAGGGAGACGGTGCCGGCGGAGAGGCAATGGGAATGGCGGGAGGCGGTGGTCAAGTTTCGTCATTGGCTGCGGGAGACGGGAAAGGAGGCGACCGCCGAGGCGTTCCGGGAGCACTTGGCGTGGAAGAAGACGTATCTGGCGCCGGAGAAGTTCGAGATTCGCCGGCAGGCGTTGCGATGGTATTGGGAGAAGGGGAGGGCGCTGCAACGCAGCGTGGTTGTTGGTTCGGGGTCGGTGGTGGGTGGCCAGACCCGCGAGCCGGCATCGGCGGACAAGATACCCGCGCTCCGGCCAGAGGGACCCGCAGGCGGGAAGCGGGTTGGTCCAGCCGACAATCGGGGGCTTGCACCCAACAACCAGCGACCAACAACCAACAACCAGATGAACGATGTTCCGACGAAGGGGGCGGCGGATCTGGGCGGGGCGCCGTGGGAACGGAAAATGGTGGCGTGCATCCGGGCGCGGCATCTGGCGTGGAGAACGGAGACGACGTATCGGCATTGGGCGCGGCGGTGGGTGCGGTTCGTAGAGAATCCGGGGAGCGGCGGGCGAACATTCCCCAATCGCGAGCCGGGGGGGATGGAGAACGGACCGGATTCACCCAGGGCACAAGATCGCGGGGGTCTAAGAATCGCATCCGACTCGCCTGCAGGACAAGCCGGTGGGGGTCTGGGGCACTCAACATCCAATATCCAACATTCAATATCCAATGACCAAATGGGAAGGAAAAGGGATCCGGAGGAGTTGACGGGAGAGGATCTGAAGGAATTTCTGTCGCACTTGGCGGTGAAGGAGCGGGTTTCCGCGGCGACGCAGCGCCAGGCGATGAATGCGGGGGTATTCTTGATCCGCGAGGTGTTCGGGAAAGAACCGGGCGATTTTGGCGATTTCGCCCGGCCGCCGCGGCACCGGAACGTGCCGGCGGTGTTGTCGAAGGACGAGGTGCGGCGGATGTTCGAGCAGTTGTCCGGAACAGCGCGGCTGATGGCGGAGTTGATGTACGGGGCGGGCTTGCGGCTGAACGAACTGCTGCGGCTGCGGGTGAAGGACGTGGATCTGGAGCGCCTGCAGCTTTCGGTGCGGGCGGGCAAGGGCAACAAGGACCGATTGACGATGGTGCCGAAATCGCTGGAGGCGCGGCTGCGGGAGCATCGGGAACGGTTGCGGGAGCTGCACGGGCAGGACCGGGCCGAAGGACAGCCGGGGGTGGAGTTGCCGGAGGCGCTGGAGCGCAAGTGGCCCAAGGCGGGGGAACGGTTCGAGTGGTTCTGGTTCTTTCCGTCGCGGAACCTGCTGAAGGACCACCGGAGCGGCATCCGTCGGCGCCACCATGTGCTGGACGACCGGTTCCAAGAGGCGATCCGCACGGCGGCGGCGCGGGCGCAGCTGGACAAGCGGGTGACGCCGCACACGCTGCGGCACAGTTTCGCGACGCATCTGCTGGAGGGCGGGACGGGGATCCGGGATTTGCAGGACCTGCTGGGGCATGCGGACATCTCGACGACGCAGATCTATCTGCACACGGCGAAGCAGACGGGGGTGGGGATCCGGAGCCCGCTGGATTGAGGAGGGGCGGATCAATTTAGAATTAAGAATTAACAATTAAGAATTAAGAAT
>SABN01000096.1 GCA_009928955.1 Opitutia bacterium
TCCCCCCCCCCCCCCCCAAGCAGACCGCCCGATCTCCGGGGGAGGTCGGGCGGTTTTGGTTCCGGCGCGGGGCCGGGACGGATTACATCTGGGTGAAGACGAATTCCGCGCGGCGGTTCAGGCGCCAGGCGGATTCATCATGTCCGAAGGCGACGGCGCGTTCTTCGCCATAGCTGCGGGTCTGCACGCGGGCGCCATCAATGCCCGCCGAGACCATGGCGGCGCGGACCGCGAGGGCGCGGCGCTCGCCGAGCGCGAGGTTGTATTCGTTGCTGCCGCGCTCGTCGCAATGGCCTTCGATGACCACTCCGTGGGTGGGATTCTGCTGCAGGTAGGCGATGAGCGCGTCCACCTTGCCCTGTTCGGAGGGGTTGAGCTGCGGGCTGTCGTAGTCGAAGTACACGGCCTCGAACTGCCCGACGCCGATTTCGGCGCCCTCGGTGCGGCCGGGGAGGGCGTCGCCGGGTCTTCCCCAGATCTCCTCGCCGTTGGGTCCGTAGCCGAGGAGCACCTGGTCGCTCACGAGGCCGGCGTTGGGATCCAGCGCTTTCTTCTTCTTCTTGATGCAGCCCGTCGTCGTGCCCACCATGGCCATGGCCAGCAATACCATCAAAACAGTCATCCAGCGGCGTGTCATTGTATCCGATCTCCTCGTTTTTTTTTCTAAATCGAGAGCCGTTGGCGTCAACGGCTCCATGCAGGTGCGTACCAATCACCCGATGTTGTCAACGCTACGGGTTTGTCTCCCATGCTGTCAAGAAGGTAAACGCTGTAGTTGTAGTTGACGGAGCGGGAGGCCGCCAGATGGCGGCCATCGGGCGCCCAGGACGGGTCCTCGTAGGAGGCGTCGAAGGGGGTGATGACGCGCTCCTGCTTGGCGGCCGGGTCGATGACGGCGATTTGGAACTTCCCGCCGGTGAGGGTTTGGTAGGCGATCAGCCCGTTCGCCCCCCAGTCGGGCGACACGTTCTGGGACCCGCGGAAGGTCAGGCGTTCAGGCGTGCCCCCGGAGCGGGAGAGCAGGTAGAGCTGGGGGGTGCCGGAGGCGTCGGAGACATAGGCGATGCGGGACCCGTCGGGGGACCAGACCGGGGAGCCTTCCGTGGCGCGGGGGGTGTGGGTCAGGCGGGCGAGGCGTTTGGAGCCCAGATCCAGGACATAGAGGTCGGGGTTGCCGTCCTTCGACAGGACCAGCGCCATGGAGCGGCCATCGGGGGAGATGGCGCCGCCGGAGTTGACGCCGGCATAGGCCGCGACGCGGTTGCGGGTGCCGGTGGCCAGCTCGATGGTGTACACATCCGGATAGCGCTTGAGGAAGGAGGTGTAGGCGATGAAGCGGTTGTCGGGGCTCCAGCGCGGTTTGAGGGCGATGGATTTGTCCTGGGTGACCTGGCGGACGTCTTGCGCGCTCGAATCGGCCAGATAGAGCTCCTTGGCGCCGCCGCGCGCGCCGATCATCGCCAACTTGCCCAGAAAGAACGTTGGCTTGCCGGTGGCCTTGACGACCAGGTCGTGGGCGGCCTGGTGGGCGGCATAGATCGCGCTGGCGGTTGGCTGGGCATAGGTGGCGTTCAGGTAGGTCCGCCCCGCCGGGTCCGTCGCCACGCAGGTGAACGACACCTGGCCGCCCGATTCCGCGATGGCGCCGCGCACGACGATGGCCCCTTTGCCCGGCGCGGCCACCGCCATCCAGCCCGAGCGGGCGATGTTGTTTTCGAACGTCTTGCGCACCGCCGCGGCGGCGGCGCCGGCGGCCGTCAGGCCCGACAGGTCCACGCCCACCTTGTCGCCGGCGGATTTCGACACCACCACCTGGGCGGGGGCGGACAGGACGCCCAGAACCAGCAGCGCGGCGATCATTTTCCGGATGTTCTGTTTCATGAAAAATTCCTTTCGGCCGGAGCCTCTAAATGGATGAGGGGGGGATGCTATCCAAGTATGCGGCGGATGCAACAACAGAATTGCGGGAAAGGCGCGCCGGCCGGTGGGGGCGCGGGGAGCCGGGGGGGGGCGAAGGAGGCGATGGGTCCGCCGGAAAAAGAAGGGAAACCCCGGGAAGGGGGCTTTCCAAGGCCGGGCGAAAGGCGTAGGATCCGCCGCATGAAAACGGTAGACATGAAAATCTGGTGCGCGATCCTGTGTCTGGGCGCGGGCGGGCCGGCGGCGGCGCGGGGCGAAGACTTGACGACGCTGACGGGGCAGACCTACAGCAACATCGTCGTGCAGCAATTCGACCGGCAAGGAATCTTCATCGAGCACGACGGAGGCCCCGCCCAGATTCCCTTCAAGGAGATCCTGCCCGAGCTGCGCGGACACTACAAGGCGCGGTCGCGGATGCCGATTTCGGTGGAGACGAAGGCCCGGGAGCAAGAGGACCCCGCCGGGCCCAACGATCTCGAGACGCTGACCGGCCAGATCTACCGGAACGTGGTGGTGAAGCAGGTCGAGGAAGAATCCATCCGCATCGCCCACGACACCGGCATGGCCACGGTGTATTTTTCGGCGATCCCCCGGGCCTTGCACGAGAAGTACCGGACGGGGATGCCGGTGGTTCCGGATCCTCCGCCGGGCGCCAACGACCTGGTCGCCACCTATGGCCAGATTTTCCGCAACATCGAGATCCGCCGCGTCGAGCCGGACGGATTGACCTTCCATCACGACGGGGGCGTGACCAAGCTGTGGTTCCCCGCGCTGCCGGAGGAGTTGCGGCAGAAATATGGATACGAACCCGCGGCCGCCTGGAAATACCAGCGGGAAACGGCGGCGGCAAGCAAGCCGGCGCCCCAAGAGGCGCCGCCGGTGGAGTTGCCGGCTGTCGCCGCGCCGGTCTTGGTCTTCGGGATCCAAGCCGAAACGTTGCCGGACAACAAGTTCTGGGTTCGGTTCTCGATCCGGAACCTCACCGACCAGATCCAAGCCGTCCAGATCGTCCCGTGCGAGAAAAACATGGCCGCGATCATCCGCGGCAAGACGGTCGACGTTCCCGCCAGCGCCGAGGGATTGAGTCAGCAGGTCGTGGTGCCCGAGATCGCGCCCCGGTTTCTCAAGGTCACCTGCGGGGCGTATCAAACCAACTGCACGCTGAACTGGTAGGGACCGCGCGGTTCGGAGGGGGGGGGCGCCCGGTTCCGCCGCGCGGGCGGCCGCGGGATTTTTCCATGAAGTCCTGAATCTATCTCCGGAAGAAGTGGATTCTCAGCTGGATCCGGGATGCGTGGGCGGCCATTTGTGCGCCGCCCTGCGTAATTTTTTCATTTTTAGCCGTCGCGGCGCCGCGCAGTCATTTTCAGCGCACGTCAGGGCTCTGGGGACGACCCACGGGCTGTACTCGATAGGATAGCAGCGAGCGGAGGGGTGTGCATAGCGACAACTTGTGGGTCGTACCCAGCAGCCCCTTGTTCAATGCGTTCTATATTGTTACTGTGTGGTTTTCAGGTTAGCGGCAAGTTACGGAACAAATTCGGCACCGCCATTCATCAAAGGATCCTCCTGTTCGTTCACTTGTCTCATAGCTGATCGCGTGACAGGTAACGCGTTCGACCGGCCTCTCAGCCAAACACTGTGGGCAGAACTTCCACACGCCTCGACCGCGATACTCAGCCATAATCCGCTTCGCATACAGAGTGCGTTGCGCGAGTTGCACCTTCTGTGTTGCCGCAATGCGGAGTTGGCGACGTTTTTCTTCTGTTAGTTCCGGCACAGCAACTAGCGCCTTGCATTTTGGACATGCGAAGGACTTAGGTCTGATTGCGAACCGTATCTTGAACGGCGTCTGGCAGACGCTGCAGGTCAGCTCCGCTGTATCCATAAGTAATTCCTTGTAAGCCGAACGTGACGCCTCGCTTTCGTTTTGCCCGCCGCAGGGAAAAACATAGAGTGAAAGCGATGGTTCGGCTGTATCATTGTTTTCGCTTGTTCAAAATCGCGCTGATGATTATCCATGCAAACGCAGCAATCAGCACAATGAATGAAATGATCTGAATCTCTCTCACGGCACTCTCCATGTCTTTTCGTAATTTCCGTGGTAAATCGGAGCCAGACGAAATACCCCTGACCCGGTCTTGGTCTGGTAAAGAAAGTCGAGAACTTCGAAACGCCAGAACCTCAATTCGATCGGAGTACCGAGCCAAGCAGCATAGCATCGCAGAATTCTTTGCTCACTCATTGACCCCGCAAAAGGATCAGCATTTGAGCCTGTAACATATTTCTCTCCTACCAGGACAAATGGACACGGCGCCCACACATGAAGAACCTCGAATTTTAAGTTCCCACTGACGACATCCTTATCCGATGGGCCGCTTGTCACTAATTGCCGGAGTTGGGACGAGCCGAGAGTCCAAGTGAGCACCCACAACGCAACATATGTGCCAATCGACAATCCGAGGCGTTTCTTTTTCGACCTTTTTGGGGGCGCGACAGTTGAGGTATGAAGTGTCATAGTATTGCCTTGTTCTTTTGCCGACGTCACGGGTCAGCGGACCCGACACCTTGTGGCGGGTACCCGGGAACCGATTGGTGGTCTATTTGTTTTCGAATGAGTCGATCCAGATAGTTACTGGCAACAACATTTGGCGAGCGGTCCATTCCGCAGAAACGCGATGCCGGGTATGAAATGGCCTTCTCTGTGAACTGAATCGCGTTGGACAGGTCGCCCAGAGCTTCATAACATTGGGCAATCTTGATGGAACTGTTATGGGCGTTGTGGTTGTAACCCTTCAAGAAATTGCTCTCGATCGGTCCGTGATTGTCGGGGTAATCCAGAATCTGTGTATATCGTTCTATTGCTTCGAGATAATTGGTGTTTGCCTTGGACCAGTCGCCAAGTTTATTTAAGATATTCAATTTATGATAAATCGGAATAGGTGCACAAAGAAGGTTGGTGTAGATTGTCACGGACCCTGCGGCATCATTGCTCTGATAATACAATTTATATGCATGAACCAATTGCGACCGGTAAGGCTCCTTCAAATCGATTGGATTTCCTTCGGCGCCGCATAACGTAGCCGAAATCAAAAAGATAACCGTTGCGTAAGTTTTCATATATTTGCCAACGGCGAGCGTGACCCTCGTTTCACCCGGCGTCCGCGCCGGGTGAAACGTAGTGGTCCACGCTCTTGTTGGCCCTCTGTTGTCTGCCCTTCCGCTACTTGGCTGCCGGGTCAACGCCGATCCACTCGAAATGCTGCTGCACAATCTGCTGTGCTTCGCGGCCCCAACTCGCCGTCAGGGGAACCTTGCCCAGAGCAATCTTTCTGATGAATGCGTCGGCATCTTTGTTGCCCTTCTTTGAGAACTCGATCAGGGCATCTGCCGCTGTCGCCTGGTTGACGTCCCCATACGGCGTTGACGGATTCTGAAAGAGGTCGATCAGCACCGGCACCGCGGTCTCACCCAAGGCAAGAACCTTCTCCCTGTCAGCCAGCGCCATGTTTGTGGGGCCGATCTCGTTGATGATTGTTTCTCTAATTGTGTTCATGATTCGTCTCCTATAGCAGGACTTCCCAGACTTCGCCGCCACCGACAACGACCGTGATGAGGTATTCTTTGATCTGCTTGCCCGTCAGGCTTCCCTCGTGAACGACATGGTACTTCGGCGCATCGCTCTCCCGCGATATGCCCTCGTTCGTCGGTCGCAAAACTGCGGCCGCATCATCCGCGATGCGGCCGAGGACTGCGTCTGCATGTGCACGGTCCCGATAGAACGTGTGCAGTCGTGCCCTGCTGAACACTTGGTCTTCAACAAGATCGCCGGAAATATACTGTCCGTATTTCGTGACTATCTCTTCCCAGTCCATAGTAATCTCCCTTTCCGAAAGCGAATGATCTCACCTCGTGTCATATCACCAGCTCGCCAGATCGATTCTCTCGTTTCCTCCGGCATTTCTCCGCGATAGAGTGACATGCGTCAAACTGCCGCAACCGGCAAAAATGTCGCGCCCTCGGGCGAAAGCGTGTTGCCCCTCCCGTATCATCACATCGTACAGACTGCTACATCCCATGAACGCCCGATCACCGATACGTTCCATTGTTGAAGGGATTGTGAGGTGTGGCAGTCCAGTGCATCCTTTGAAGGCTTCCTGGCCAATGGTGGTTGTGCTGGTCTTGATAAATACGTCCGTCAGACCGTCGCATCCAGCAAAGGCACGTTCTTCGATGGCGCGGACACCCTCCGGCGGGGTGTATCCCCCTTTCCTGCCGCGCGGGAAGAACAGAAGTCTTGTTTCTGTTTTGTCAAACAATACGCCGTCTAGGCTGCAGTAATGTCCGTTAGTCTTGTCAACGGTGACGGCGAGAAGGTTCTTGCACCCCGCAAGGGCAACAAGATCAATGTTGGTCACGCTGGCAGGAATGCTAATATTAGAAATGGCTTTTGGCTTCCCGAACGTGGACTGGTCAATTCGAGTCAGGCCAGATGTGACGGCATACATGCCACACACAGGACAGAAGGAGCCGTCCCAAGAATGTTCTGAGTCCCTCGTCTTGCCACAAGCGGTGCATTTGCATCCCGCCCAGAAGTGATCTTGATCACGTTGCTTGCCGCAAGATGCACACACGCAGCCCTGCCAAACGTGCTGCTCGTCACGAACCTTTCCACACGTGCCGCATTTGCACCCAACCCAAGAGTGATCTTGGTCTCGTTGCTTGTCGCAAGATGCACACACGCATCCTTGCCAGGCGTGTTGCTCGTCACGGACCTTTCCGCACGTGCCGCATTTGCAGCCGATCCAATTGTGCTCTCGGTCACGCTCTTTGCGACATCGTTTGCATTTGCAATTGTTCCACGCATGTAATCCAACAACGCACAGTACATTCATTTCATTCTCCTTCTTGGCCCAGACCTTATGGCTGAAGACCGGGACGGGTCCAGCCGCTTTCGTGTAAAAGAGGGGCGTGGCCTGCGGGGGTGCCGCGGGCTGTCCGGCAAGCCGGGCCTATCCGCATATATGAAAACATGCAACCCACAGGACACGCCATGAAGAAAGCCTACATCGGAATCGATTCGCATAAAGAAAATAATCTCGTCGCCGTCGCCTTGGCCGGGCGGGGGGATCCGGAGCTGTACGGGAAGGCCCCGGCGGACGACACGGAGGTCGTCCCTCCAGGGCGGGCCCGGGAACGAGAAAATGCGGGCTGCCTTTTGGCGCGGAGGGAGGGGGGGGCGAAGACCTCAACATCCAGCATTCAAATTCGACGTTTAGAGAATATTTTCAATATTGCATGGCCGCGCCCAGCGGGCGCAGCTACAGGTGGGATGGCCGCGCCGCGATGGGTGACGTTTGGAGGGCCCTGATTCACCCGCCACGCGAGGTGGCGGGGGTCTGGGAGGCGAAAACGGGGGGGGCTGAAAGGGGAAACGCTCAATATCCAACATCCAAATTCAATGTTCCATTTCCAAGTGGACCGGACCTCCGTGTTCTCCGTGTCTCTGTGTGGGGACGGGGTTGGATCGGTCTCAGCGGCCGAACAGGGAGAGCTGGTCGTCGTCGGAGGGCTTGGGGCGGCGGGGGCGGGCGCGGGCGAGTTTGGGCTGGCCGGTTTCGCCGAGTTCGCCTTCCTCGAGGTTGGCGAGGATTTCCTTGGCGCGGGCGATGACGTCGGGGGGGAGGCCGGCGAGGCGGGCGACCTGGATGCCGTAGGATTTGTCGGCGGCGCCGGGGACGATTTTGCGCAGGAAGACGATGCGGTCGTCTTTTTCGCTGACGAGGACGTTGTAGTTCTTCACGCCGGAGAGGGTGAGGGCGATGTCGGTGAGCTCGTGGTAGTGGGTGGCGAAGAGGGTCTTGGCCTTCACTTCGGCGTGGTTGTGGAGGTATTCGGCGACGGACCAGGCGATGGAGATGCCGTCGAAGGTGCTGGTGCCGCGGCCGATTTCGTCGAGGACGATGAGGGAGCGGGCGGTGGCGTTGTTGAGGATGTTGGCGGTTTCCTGCATTTCGACCATGAAGGTGGAGCGGCCGCGGGCGATGTCGTCGCCCGCGCCCACGCGGGTGAAGACGCGGTCGACGACGCCGATTTCCGCCGAGGCGGCGGGGACGAAGGAGCCCATCTGGGCCAGGATGACGACGAGGGCGACTTGGCGGATGTAGGTGGATTTGCCGGCCATGTTGGGGCCGGTGATGATGAGGAGCTGGTTGTCCACGCAATCGAGGAGGGTGTCGTTGGGGACGAAGCGGCCGGATTCGGGCAGGAGTTCGACGACGGGATGGCGGCCATCGCGGATGGAGAGGGGGCCGTTGGCGGTCATCGCCGGGCGGACGTAGCGGCAGGTGGTGGCGCGCTCGGCGAAGGTGGCGAGGACGTCGACTTCGGCGATGGCGGCGGCGGTCTGCTGGAGGACGGCGGTATGGGCGACGACTTGCGCGCGCACCTCGAGGAAGAGCTCGTATTCGAGGGCGACGGACTTGTCCTCGGCGCCGAGGATCTTGTTTTCGCATTCCTTCAGCTCGGGCGTGATGAAGCGCTCGCCATTGACGACGGTCTGCTTGCGGATGTAGTCGGCGGGGGCCTGGGGGAGGTTGGCCTTGGTGATTTCGATGAAGTAGCCGAAGACGTTGTTGAAGCGGATCTTGAGGGACTTGATGCCGGTGCGCTCGATTTCGCGGGCCTGGAGCTCGGCGATCCATTGCTTGCCGTCGTGGGCGGCGGCGCGGAGTTCGTCGAGTTCGGCATGATAGCCCTTGCGGATGACGCCGCCCTCCTTGATGGACATGGGCGGCTCGTCGACGAGGGCGCGCTCGACGTGGGCGACGAGGTCCTGCTGCGGCACGATGGCGGCGGCGAGCGCTTGCAGGCGCGCGGGGGTGTGGGGGGCGAGGGCGTCCTTGAGCGCGGGCAGGCGCGCGAGGGAGGTCGAGAGCGCGCGGACGTCGCGGCCGTTGCCGGAGCCGGAGGAGAGGCGGGAGAGGAGGCGTTCGAGGTCCTTGATTTCGCCGAGGATGCCGCGCAGGGCGTCGAGCTCGTGGCGTCTCTTCTGGAAGGCTTCGACGGCGTCGTGGCGGGCGACGATGGCGTCGAGATTCTGGAGGGGGCGGACGAGCCAATCGCGCAGGAGGCGGGAGCCCATGGCGGTGCGGGTGGTGTCGAGGGCCTTGAGGAGGGTGGTGGGGGCGTCGGCGCGCGGGGTGCCGCGGGAGGCGACGAGGTCGAGATTGGCGAGGGTGGACTCATCGAGCATCATCGCGTCGCTGGCGGCGCGGAAGCGGATGCGGCGGACGTGCGCGGCGTTGCGGCGGAGGTCGCGGGTGACGTAGTAGAGCAAAGCGCCGGCGGCGCCGGTGGCGGCGGGGCGGCCCTCGCCGCCGAAGCCGTCGAGCGACTGCACGCCGAAGTGGCGGCACAATCCGTCCGCGGCGGTGGGCGGATCGAAGATCCAGTCTTCGCGCGCCGTCAGCGCGAATGCGCCCGTCGCGCGCAGCCCGGCGAGAAAATGTTCATCGGCGTGGAGGGTCTCGGGCAGGATGATCTCGGGGGGGGCGTAGCGGGCGAGGTCGTCGAAGAGGGCGTCGGGGTCGGCGGCCTCCTCCATCCAGAAATCGCCGGTGGAGAGGTCGAGCATGGCCAGACCGTATTGCGCGCCCTGCCGGTGGAGGCCGGCGAGGTAGTTGGGGCGGGCGGCGTCGAGCATGGAATCGGTCAGCACGGTGCCGGGGGTGACGATGCCGGTGACCTCGCGCTTGACGATGCCCTTGGCGGTGGCGGGGTCTTCCATCTGGTCGCAGAGGGCGACCTTCTTGCCGGCGCGGAGGAGCTTGGCGAGGTAGAGATCGGCGGCGTGGTAGGGGATGCCGCACATGGGGATGGCCTGGCGCTTGGTGAGGGCGATGCCGAGGATTTCCGAGGCGACGACGGCGTCCTCGAAGAACATCTCGTAGAAGTCGCCGAGGCGGAAGAAGAGAATGGTGTCGGGGGCGATCTCCGCCTTGGCGCGGCGGTATTGGGCCATCATCGGGGTTGTGGATTTGTCGCTCATTGCCGTCCGGAAAGTGAACCAAACCCCCGGCCCCCTGAACAGCCCAAAAGGATTCAGGGCAGACGCATCAAAAAACATACCGATCCGTTTAACGCAAACGACGCAAGAGACGCTAGAGGAACGCAAACGCCGAACCATCCAGACCCAATGGAGTCGAACGTTCGTTTTCTGCGGATTGCCCGGCGTCCAACCCTCCCATCCCGAAAAACAGACGCTAGGGCACGACGTTGCCCTCCGGCGTTTGCGCATCTGTTGCGACTCTTGCGCCTTTTGCGTTAATCGGCTGCTCGGTTCGATGCATTTCGGGTTTGTTTGGATGCGTTTGCCCTGCAAAAGGATTGCATCCGGCGGGGCACCCCTGCTAATATTGAAAAAGTGGGTAAAGGAGCGCTTCAGGACTTATGGCGAAAGAAACCGATTTAATTACGGTAAACGGCGAGGTGATCAAAGTGTTGCCCGCCACGATGTACCGCGTGAAGTTGGCCAACGGACACGAGATTCTCGGCCACATCTCCGGCAAAATGCGGCGGCATTTCATCAAGATCACCACCGGCGACAAGGTCACCGTGGAGATCAGCCCGACGGATCTGACGAAGGGCCGCATCACGTTCCGCGAAAAGACCTGACGCGCGGGGGGGCGCCACGGTGGGCGGGGGGAGGGCAATTAAGAATTAAGAATTGGGAATGGGGGCGGGGAACTCAATGTCCAATATCCAACAAGGAATATCCAATGTCCAAGGG
>SABN01000226.1 GCA_009928955.1 Opitutia bacterium
GTGTGGACGACCGCTGCCCACCGGCATCGAAGTGCCATAGGGTGGTCGTGCTTGAAACGCCACATTCGGGAGGGCCGTCCACATGGCGATTGTCACGATAGGTCTCGATCTTGCCAAGAATGTTTTTCAGGTCCACGGGGTCGATGAGTTCGGCAAGCCGGTTTTGCGGCGACAGCTCCGCCGAAGTGATGTCGAGAAGTTCTTCGGCTCACAGCCAGCTTGCCTCGTCGGCATGGAAGCCTGCGGTTCGGCGCATCACTGGGCGCGGCAGTTGTCGGCGCTGGGGCATGAGGTGCGGCTGATCGCGCCGACGCGGGTCAAAGCCTATGTTCAGCGCGGCAAGAAGAACGACGCCAACGACGCGGCCGCCATCGCCGAGGCGGTGACGCGCCCGCACATGACCTTCGTGCCGGTCAAGACCGAAGCGCAGCAGGGCGTTTTGATGCTGCACCGCACGCGCGATCTTCTGGTGCGTCAGCGCACCATGCTGATCAACGCCCTTCGCGCTCATCTTGCCGAATTCGGCATCGTCGCCGCCAAGGGGCGTGGCAAGGTCGCCGACCTGATTGACGGGCTGGATGACGCCGACATCCCCGCTCTGGCGCGAACGGCTCTGCGGCAAATTGCCGAGCAGATTGGCGCCTGTGACGCGCGGGTCGAGGCGCTGGAGAAGGAAATCCTTGGCTGGCACAAGAGCGACCAAACCAGCCGCACTCTCGCCACCATCCCCGGCATCGGCCCGATCACCGCCTCGGCTCTGGCGGCATCCGTTCCCGACCCCGCCGCCTTCGACAGCGGACGCAAGCTGGCGGCATGGCTGGGGCTGGTGCCACGGCAGAACTCCACCGGTGGCAAAGATCGCCTGGGACCGATCACCAAGGCCGGAGACAGCTATCTGCGCCGCCTGCTGGTGATCGGCGCCACCAGCGTGCTCCGATACGCCCGCGACAAGGCCCCCGGCAAGGCGGACTGGCTGAAGGCGTTGCTCGAACGCAAACCCGCCCGTCTGGCCTCGGTCGCCCTGGCCAACAAAATGGCCCGCATCGCCTGGTCGGTCATGGTCCGTGGCGATGTCTATCGGGAAACCTATCCCGTCTCCCAAACCTCCTGAACCAATCAAATGGCTCGGCAAGGATAGGGAGACGGAACGTGCGAGGGTGAATGTGACGTGATGGCAACCCGGTCAGGCCGGGAACCGGGAAGACCCTTCCAGGGCAATGCGCAAAAGGCACGTCCGATTGATTGGGACCCGGTTCGCGGATTTCATCATGGCCCGCGGTCATCTGCACCGCTCCTGTCGAGGCCGAACACATGACCGCACCAGACCACGAGCCGCCGCGTCAGTTTCCCCTTGCATCCAGGCGGTCGTCCACACATGCCCTGGGGACTGGTTCGCGCAAGGACCCGAACCGGGGGGCCCGGCGCGCCTGCCGTGCCCCCCGGTTCACGCCCACACGGAAAATCAGCGCCGCAGATCGATCTCGACGCCCGGCTCTCCCGAGAACTCGACCAGGATGTTGCTGTCCTGGACCCAGTACTGGCACGCCAGGCGGTAGGGCGGCGGAATATCCTCGACCTCGGCCTTGGCGAGGAGTTCCTTGCTCAACTTGCCATTGACCGAGAGCGTGACCTTTTCGTGCTCGGTCAGGGCCTGGCCCTTGAGGCTGGATCCATCAAGCGGCGTGACCTTGACGAGGCACGAACCGCACTGCCCATCCTGGCACTGGCACGGGATGGGAATATCGTTCTTGCGGGCCAGGGCCAGCAAGGTTCCCTTGTCGCCCGCCACCGCGTAGACGGTGACATCCTTGGGCATGATGGGCGAGGAAAAGGTTACGTTGGCCATTGAAATCCCCCTGATTGTCGAAATGGCTCCGGCCCCGGCACGCCGGGGTTCCGATCAAAACGCACGTGTGTGCCGCCGGGGGGAGACCGGCCGTCCCGGGAGCATTCCCGGGCCGGTCGCGACGGACCTTCGAGTTGTTCCAGTCCCGGGCTCCGAAGTCAAACCCATTTGCGAGGCCCCCTCCTTGAGAA
>SABN01000097.1 GCA_009928955.1 Opitutia bacterium
GCTCAAGGGCCACATGCACTGGGTGCTGTGGGTCATCATCACCTTCATGCTGATGTCCGAATGGCCCAAGGGCGGCAACCGCGGCCCCGCCGGCTGGGCCAAGTTCTACGACGCCTGGAAAACCCTCCTCGCGGGACTGGCCACCTTCTTGCTCGCCGGCCTGCTGGGCTTCATCCTGCTGACCCGCTCCCCGGTCAACCACGAGGTCGCCTTCCAGAACATCATGCCGGCGTTCGTGGGCCTGTTCGCCATCCCGTGGTGCCTGCTCAACATGATCTCGGCGGCCAACGTGCCCAAGCAGCGCACCGCCAAGAGCCTGGCCATCAACGGCGACGTCATTCTCCGCTCGGTCTTTTCCGGCGGCCTCGGCGGCGGCGTCGCGGCCTATTTCCCGGTCGTCACCGGCGGCGTCGGCGGCATGCTGGCGGGCCACGCCACCGCGCAGCGCGACGAGCGCATCTTCATCATGGGCCAAGGGGTCTCGAAGTTCATCTACTACGTCGGCGCCTTCATGCTGCTCTTCGTCCCCGGCCTGAACCTCACGCGCGGCGGCGGCGCCTGGATGATCCGGGCCATCTACACCCCCTCCGGCGTGTCCGACTACTATCTCGTCCTCGGCAGCATCGCCATCGCCTCCGGCATCTCCTACCTGATGATGGAGCCCCTCACCAAGCTCGTGCTCCGCTTCATCGACCGCTTCAACTACCGCCACGTCTCGACGGTCGCCCTCGCCATCATCATCTTCATGGTGATGGCCGTCACCGGCTGGGTCGGGCTGTTCATCGCGCTGGTCGGCACCGGCATCGGGCTGCTGCCCGTGCTGTTCGGCTCGCGCCGCCTGAACTGCCTCGGCATCCTGCTGCTGCCCATCGCCTGCAACATGTCCGGCTTCGGCGAAACCATCACCGGCTGGCTCGGCCTCACCTGAGCACAAGGAGAACGCAATGAAAGGTTTTTCGCATTTCATGTCCGGCGTGGCGGTCGCCTCCTTCGGCCCGTGGGCCATCGAGGCCGCCCTGCAAGGCAACCCGATCTACTTCGTCCTCGGCGGCGCCTGCGGCATCCTGCCCGACACCATCGACTTCAAGTTCTACCGGTTCTTCTACAACCACGACGTCTACGCCACCCCCGACCCCAAGAACCTCGACCCCCAGTACGTCGCCGACGAGGTCGCCCGCGCCGTCAACCTGGCCGTCGACGAGAAGCGCTACGTGAACCTCAAGCTCGTCTCCGTCCGCCTCGGCGCCGACTTCTGGCAGCAGTATTCCGTCAAGTTCGACAACGAAAAGCTCGAAGTCCTCGTCCGCTTCGGCCCCGTCGTCAACACCGGCCAGGTCCCCGTCGAAGGCACCGAGAAGGGCCATCCGAAGATCGGCCGCGCCAAGATCAAGGCCAAGGTCATCCAGACCTACGACGCCGCCCTCAAGGTCGACATCTTCGACGGCCCCACCGTCGGCCTCAAGCCAATGGCCAACGGCGACCTCGACCTCGAGTTCCTGCCCTGGCACCGCGAGTGGTCGCACTCGCTGACCGTCGGCGCCCTGCTCGGCCTGCTGTGGATGGCCGGCGCCATGCTCTGGGCGGGCGCCCCCCCCGCCGGCAGCTTCCAGGGCGTCTTCGCCGACTGGGCCGGCTTCAAGGGCGGGCTGGGCCATCTCCTGCAGCACTTCGCCGTCGCCTGGCAGGGCTTCGTCACCATCGCCGCCTGCTACGGCGTGCACGTCGTCGAAGACCAGCTCGGCCACATGGGCTCCAACATCTTCTATCCCCTCACGAAGCTGCGCACCCCCGGCCTCCATTGGATGCACTCCGGCGACGGACTCCCCAACTTCCTCGCCGTCTGGATCTCCTGCCTGCTGATCTTCTGGAACCTCTACCGCGGACAGCCCGCCATGACCTTCCACTTCTCCTTCGTCCATCTCATGATGGTCGGACTGGTGGTCCCGGGCTTCGTCTTCTGGATCCTCCGCTGGCTTCTCACCCGCGGCCAGAACATCCAAGTCAAGAAGGGCGACGACGCCGACGACGAGTGGAACGAGTCCAAAGCCGCCGGCTGACCCCCCGGCCCCCGCCGCGGCTGGCCGCGCCATCGGCGGGGCTCAAGCCCCGGAGAAAAGTTTTCCACGGTGTGGAAAACTTTTTTCCACAGTGTGGAAAAATCCGGCCTGTTTTTTCCACACCGTGGAAAACCCCGCGCGACGCCTGCCCGCAGGGCGGGCCCGGGCCTCCCGCCGGAGCTATTTCACGACCGCGCCGCTGGACAGGTCGCCATCAACGGTGACGAGCCGCAGCCGTTCGCCCTTGCTGGCGGCCAGCAGCATCCCTTGGCTCTCCACCCCGCGCAGCTTGATCGGCGCCAGGTTCGACACCACCACGACCGTCTTGCCGAGGAGGTCCTCGGGCTTGTAGTAGAGCGCGATGCCCGCGACGATCTGCCGCCGCTCATCGCCCATCAGCACGGTCAGCTTCAGCAGCTTGACGGCGTTTTCGATGGGTTCGGCGGTCATGATCTTGGCCGTGCGGAGCTGCACCTTCGCGAAATCCTCGTAGGTGATGATGCCTTCGGGATTCCCGAGGGTGCCGGGCGCGGACGCCGGCTTGCCGGCCCTGGATTCCTCGGCGGAGGGGGCGTCCGGCTTCGTCTCGGCGGCGGGCGCCGGAGCCTCGATGCGCGGAAAGAGCGCGCCGGGCGCCGCGACCTGCACGCCGGGCTTGAGGACTTCGGATTTGGAAAGTTCTTCGGGATTCACGGTCATGGGATTCTCCATTCCGAGCGCGGCGCGCAGCTCGGTCATCTTTCCAGGCATGAGGGGCATGAGCAGGCCGGCGCACACGCGCAGGACCTCGGCGGCGGCGTAGAGCGTCGTGTGCAGCGGGCCGGGATCCGCCGCGCGGGCCTGCGCCCAGGGCTGCTGCACTTCGATGAAACGGTTGGTCGCGCGCACGACGTCGATCACGCCGGCGACGCCGGCGTGGAGCGCGTAGGTCTCCACCGCGGTCTTCAGGCCCGCGGCGGCGGCGAGCGCCTGCGCGAAAAGATCGGCGGCGGGGCCCTGCGCGAACGCGCCGGGCGCGGGCGCCGGCAGGCGGCCGGCGCAGTACTTGCCGACCATGCTGACCACGCGGTTGAGCAGGTTGCCCAGGTCGTTGGCCAAATCGGCGTTGTAGCGGCGGATGAAGGCGTCTTCGGTGAAGGAGGCGTCCTGCCCCATGGCCATCTCGGCCATCAGGAAGTAGCGGAACGGATCCACGCCGTAGCGGTCCATCATGTCCATCGGATTCACCACGTTGCCGGCGGTCTTGCTCATCTTGGCGGAACCCATCAGCCACCAGCCGTGCGCGAAGATCGTCCGGGGCATCGCCACGCCCGCCGCCTTGAGCATGCAGGGCCAGTACACCGTGTGCGTCGTCAGGATGTCCTTGCCGATCAAATGCACCGCAGGCCAGCGGCGCGCGAATTGCGCGTCGTCGCGGCGGTAGCCGACGGCGCTGATGTAGTTGACCAGCGCGTCGAACCACACGTAGGTGACATAGTCCTTGTCGAACGGCAGCTCGATGCCCCACGACAGGCGCGACTTGGGCCGCGAAATGCACAGGTCCTGCAGCGGCTTGCGCAGGAAGCCCAGCGTCTCGTTGCGGCGGAAGTCCGGCTGGATGAACTCGGGGTGCGTTTGGATGTATTCCACGAGCCAATCCTGATATTGGCTCATCTTGAAGAAGTAGTTGGCTTCGCGCACGCGCTGGACGGGCCGTCCGCATTCGGGACAGCTGCCGTCGGCCAGATCCTTCTCCGTGAAGAACCGCTCGCACGGCACGCAATACCAGCCGTCGTATTCGTCGCGGTAGATTTCGCCGCGGTCATGCAGGTCCTGCAGCATCTCCTGCACGACGAGCTTGTGGCGCGGCTCGGTGGTGCGGATGAAGTCGTCGTTGCGGATCTCGAGGCGCTTCCACGCCTCTTGGAAGCGCACCACGGTGTGGTCGGCGTGGACCTGAGGCTCGACCCCGAGCTTCGCGGCGGCCTCCTGCACCTTCTGGCCGTGCTCGTCCGTGCCGGTCAGGAACCAGACGTCGCGCCCGAACAGGCGCTGGCAGCGCGCCAGCACGTCGGCCAGCACCGTCGTGTAGGCATGCCCGATGTGGGGCTTGTCGTTCACATAGTAGATCGGCGTCGTGATGTAGAAAGAATCGGACTTCATGCAAGGGCTCCTGTCGGCGAACGGTTGTACCGCACCCCGCCCCGCCGCGCAAACGAAATCAAAAAAAACGCCGTTCGATCTCCGCCCACGCGGAGGAGACCGTCAGCCGCTCCAGCTCGCCCTCGGGGGCGCGCACCACCTTCACCCCGCCCCGCCCCCGCGGACCCCATTTCTCCGCGTCCGATGGACCGAACAACGCCACCACCGGCAGGCCCACCGCGGCGGCCAGATGCGTGATGCCCGAATCGTTGCCCAAAAACGCCGCGCATCCCGCCAGCGTCTCCGCGAGCTCCACCAGCGATAGCCCGGCGAGCGCGGGAACCCCCGGCACCTCGCGCGCCAGCACGGCGGCTTCCGCGACATCGGCTTCGCCAATGACCGCCGCCACGGCCCGCCCCTGTTCCTTCAAGCGCCGGATCACTTGCACAAACCGGTCGGCGGGCCAGTTCTTCGCCGGACTCCCGCTGCCGGGATGCACCACGACGGGCGGGACGCCGATTCCCAGCGACCGCAGGCGCCCGCGCCCGCGCTCGCGCCGCTCCCCGGACAGGTCCAGCGCGGGCACGAGCTCCGTCTCGTAGATGGCCAGGGCCTGCAACGGCTCGAGCAGGAACGGCACGGCATGCCCGCGCTTGATGAGGGGCGATCCGGACAGCACCTGCTTCGCGCCCGCCAGCAGCAGATTGCTGCGCACCTGCCCGACCGGATCGTGCAGATAGTTGAACACGAGGTCGAACGAGCGGACCGCGGAAACCTGCGCGTCCGTGAAGGAGGGCTCCGGCACGAAAAACCTCGCCATCTCCGCGCGGTCGAGCGAGACGACCGATTCCGCCAACCCCGCGGCGACGGCGAGATCCGCGATGTGCGGATAGCCCCAGATCTCGATGCGCGCCGCCGGCCATTGCGCGCGAAGCGCCTGCAGGACGGGCAGCGTGACGATGAAATCGCCGATGGCGCCCCCGCGCAGGATCAGGAACCGCGGCGCATGGGAACGGATGTCCTCGGACACGGCGAATCCCTCAGCGCAATTGCCACAACCCCGCCGCCAGCAGGACCGCGCCCGCCCACATCTTGGCCCAGCCTGCCGCCCGGACCCGACCGGATGAAGACAGGAACCATTCCGCCATCTTGCGGAACAGCCACGGATGGAGCATCAACGCGCACCCCGCGACCACCCAGGCATAGGCGATCAGAACCGGGACGAAACGCCAGGCCGAATCCGCCCAGCGCACCCCATCCAACAGGGGATCGGACACCAGCAGCAAGAGACCGCCCAGCGCCCGGGGCGCCAGCAGCTCGTCCAGAAACCAGACCATGGCGGCGAACAGCACCACGGCAAGCACGGGAATCAAGGGCTTCACCCCCTCGAAGCGGCCCAGCGCGGCATGGCGGACCACCCAGGACACCCAACCCACGCAGACCGCCGTCAGGATCCATCCCGGCCACTTTGACCGGGGAAACGCCGCCAGCCCTGCGCGCAGGGCGCCCGGAAAGCGCAGCAGCACGACGCCCGCCAGCAGACCGAGCCCGCCGAGCACGGACAGCGCCGCGCCAAGAAATGAGGTGGGCGCTTGCATCAATCCACCTTCGTTCCGCGCTTGTCCTTGGGCGGATCCACCACCTTGCTCCCGCGCTTGTCCTTGGCCGGCGCCTTGCCCTTCGCGGGCAATTCACCCAAATTCACGTTGTACGGGTGCGAGGGCGGCAGCGCCGGCGCGACCATCATGCCGGGATTCTCCGGATCCGCTTCATACGCGGTGCCGCCCACCACCTGCATCCCCCCGCTTTCATCCCGGACCAGACGGATGCCGCCGGCTTCCGCCGAATAGAAGGTCAGGCCCCGCGGCCCGCCTTCGTAGTCGAAGACCGAATGCACGAAGCGGTCGGGCCCGCTCTGGTGCAGCATATGGAAGCGCCGGTCGGCGTCTTGCTCCAGGCGGGGAACGAAAAAGCGGATCACCCGGCCCAGCTCATAGACGCCCAGGCAATAGCCCGTGGAGGAGTTGTCGATGCGGAAAAACAGCCGGTCGCCCCCATCGCGGTGGATCAACCGCAGGGAAACCGTGCGGGCCTCGCCCGACGAAAGAACGCCATAATCGCGCTTGAGCAGCTCCAGGCCGGGCTGGACCTCCAGCGAAAGGCGCGCGCCGGAAAAACGCAACCCGTCGAATTCAAGGATGGGCGTCAGCATGTAGGATTGCCCTTTGACGATGCGGTAGGCGTCGAGCAGGTTCACCTCCACCTCGCGGGTCTCGTTGGCGGGAATGATCACGGCTTGGCGCAGCAGCGGCTGTCCGGTGCCCGGCACGGTCGAGGTCGGCTGGTCCTCCACATCGAACGCCAGGCGCGCGGCCCCGCGCGGCGTCAGGTCGAGATCGCGGCCGGAGTAGTTGGCGATGCGGACCACGGCCCGGACCGGCTCCATCAGCACGGTCCGGTTGTGGACGAGCGACCAGGTGACTTCGATCTGGGCCTGCGCGGCCACCGCCGCGCCCCACAGCGCGACGGCCGGAATCCAGGAACATGTGCGCTTCATGCGGGATCCCTCTCTGCCGGCCTACCGGCCGATTTCCAGGCGCGAAGCCGCGCGCGCGGGCAGGCCGGCCGCGAGAATCTTCCGTTGCGTCGCCGGAATGTCGTATTCCACGCGGCGCAACTCGACCACGTTCTGCGCCAAGTCGTAGATGGCATAGGCCGCGCGCGGATCGCCGTCGCGCGGCTGGCCGACGCTGCCGACGTTGATGTAGTACTTCCGCCCCGCCGTGATGCGCAGCTTGGTGTAGAGCCCGCCGCGCACGATGCCCGCCTTCTCGAAGGCCAGCGGCACGTGCGTGTGCCCGAAGAAGCACACCGAACACATCTGATAGGCGAAATTCGCCTCCGCCTCGAGCTTGTCGAAGACATACCCCCACATCTCCGGATTGTCGAGGGTCGCATGCACCAGCATGAAGGTCTCGACCGTGCGCGAATAGCGCAGATTGCCCAGCCAGGAACGCTGGTCGTCGCTCAGCCGCTTGCGCGTCCAGTCCACCACATCCGCCGCCAGCGGGTGGAATCCGTTGAGATTCTCCTGCCGCGAACAATAGTGGTCGTGGTTTCCGCGCACCACCGACTCGCCCGCCAGTTCGCGCACCTTTTCAAGGCAGAGCTCCGGATCGGCGTTGTAGCCGACGATGTCGCCCACGCAGCAATGATTCGTGACCCCTTGCGATTCCGCATCGGCCAACACCGCAGACAGCGCCTCCCAGTTGGAGTGGATGTCGCCCAGGACTGCGTACTTCAGGCCCATCGCTCGTCACTCCATCTTCGCCGGCGCTTCCACGGAACTCATCGGATCCTCCGCCCCGCCATCGGCCGGCGCGGACCGAAGGTCGCCGGCCGGAAGTCCGGCCTCCACGGGCGCCACTTCTTCTGTTCCCTCTCCCGGCATCTTCGGCGGTTCCTCCGCGCCGCCTTCGGCTTCGAGCGGCGGTGGTTCGGGCTCCGGAACGGCGTCTTCCGGAACGGATTCCGGCGCCGCTTCCGGCGGCGGCACCGCCGGAGCGTCGGCCTTCGCCGCTTTCTCCTCGACCCGCATCCCGCCGCGCGGCAACGCCAACGTCGCGTTGAAAAATTCGATCACGCCGCCATTGGCCACCAGATTGCCCAGATGCAGCAGCAGTTCGGACGCCTCGGCCGATTCGGGGTTCGCGCCGGGCCGGAGCCCTTCCAGCGCCTGCTGGCGCGTGCTGCCCGGATGCGCTTCCAGAAAGGCCGCGATCTCCTTCACGATCGCCGGAACCGTCGCCAGATCCACCGGCGTGGGCGGGACCGCCGTCACATAGGTTTCCTTGGCGTTCACCTTGAACAAATGCATGTGCATATGCCGGAACGCCGGACGGAGCGCCAACGACAAGGTGAACGGAAAGCGCGTCTCTTTCTGCCACGCCAACGACACCGCCGCCCGCAACGCCGCGTCGTCGAACCGCTTGGATTGGCTCCCCGGAACCATGCAGCGCGCCGATTCGCGCAGCAGCGGGTTCAACTTGCCGGCGCGGATCCACTCCTGCGCCTCCGGCCGCGTCATCGGCGCCGCTTCCTGCCCTTCCGGCGGTTCCTTGAGGCGATAGACCGTCTTCTTGCGCAGCGATTCCTTCCACTGTTCGACCAGCGCTTCGTCGCGCACCGTCTCGACGTGCCCGAGATATTCGGCCTTGGACATGTGCGCAAAGCGCGTCGTCCACAATTCCTGGATCTTCTCGTTGTAGCCATGGTGGTTCGGCGGCCCCAGCAGAACCCCGCTCAGGCGGCAGCGCGCCACGCAGGCAAACGCCCCCGCCGGCGGCTCAACCTCGGTTTCCTCGATGACAAAAAACTTGTCGATGTGATCGTTCAGGATGTGCGCCTCGGCATTCGCGCGGGCGAGGAACACCCGGCGGCACTCCAGGCACTGCACGAAGGTCTGCCGCGCGGCCCCCTCCGCCGGCGTCGGCAGCTCCAGTTTCACCAGATACAAATCTTCGCGGCTCAGGAATCGGCTGGCGATCTCGATCAGCGGAAAGGCGCGGCGACTGACCTGGATGTCCCGCACCACCAGCGACAACCGCTCGCGGTCCGGCAAGAACGACACGCGCACATCCATCCGCGGCTGGAATTCGCGCGGCGGACGCCGGTCGCCCCCCTCGCGCATCGGACCCCGGCGATCCTCTTCGCTGCGCGGACGCGGAAATCCACCGCCGGGACGACCGCCGCCGCCGGGGCGCAGCCCGCCTGCCGGCCGGGATCCGCCCCCGCCGGGACGGGATCCGGCCCCGGGGCGACTGAATCCCCCCCCCGGCCGGGCGCCCCCGGCCGGACGCGGCCCGCGGCGGTCGTTTCCGTCGCGGCGCCCGAACGACGCGCCCCGATCCTCCCGGCGCCCCGGCCGGTCCCGGCCGCGGTCTCCGTGATCTTCGCGCCCCACATAGGGATTCTCTGGAGGCTTCCGCGCCCAGGTCGGCACGAAATTCAAGTCCAGCGATAGTTCCGGCTTTTCCTGCGACCCGTTCTCCGGGCTGACCTCGTCGTCCATGGCACTCACTCGTTTCATTGCGGGCTTCCCTCGGGACCGGAAACCACCCTGAAGTTTTCCGCCCTGCGGAAACTTCGCTCCGTTTCTTCCAACTGGCCGGAAAAAGTCCGACTCTCAAGAGCGACTTCTAGCACACCCGTCCCCCTGCTGGCAACGCACAACTCGCGGGAATCGGATGATGCGGACGCGAAAAAGGCGGGGCGCGCTTGCCGCGCGCCCCGCCGGGGACCGGTCCGACCGCCTAGTACATGCCGTCCATGCCGCCCATGCCGCCGCCGCCGGGCATCGGAGGCATCGCTTCCTTCTTCTGCGGGATCTCGGCGATCATCGCCTCGGTCACCAGCAGCAGGCCCGCGATGCTCGTCGCGTTCTGCAACGCGCCGCGCGTGACCTTGGTCGGATCGATGATGCCGGCCTTGATCATGTCGCAATAGACAGCCTTGGCCACGTCATAGCCATAGGCGCCCTTGCCGTTGCGCACGTTCTGGATCACGATGGACCCATCCACGCCCGCGTTTTCGGTCAACTGGCGCAGCGGGGCTTCGCAAGCCTTGCGCACGATTTCGATGCCGATGGCCGCTTCGCCCGACGCCTTGACGTCGTCCAGCGCGGACTGCGCGCGGATCAGCGCGACGCCGCCGCCCGGGACGATGCCTTCTTCGACCGCCGCGCGCGTGGCGTGCAGCGCGTCTTCGACGCGGGCCTTCTTTTCCTTCATCTCCGTCTCGGTGGAAGCGCCGACGTTGATGACCGCCACGCCGCCGGCGAGCTTCGCCAGGCGTTCCTGGAGCTTCTCGCGGTCGTAGTCGGAGGTCGTCTCCTCGATCTGGCGGCGGATCTGGCCGATCCGGCCCTGGATGTCGCTGGTCTTGCCTCCGCCTTCCACGATCGTGGTGTTTTCCTTGTCGATCGTGATCCGCTTGGCCTTGCCCATGTCCGCCAGCGTCAGGCTCTCGAGCTTGATGCCGAGATCCTCGCTGATGAACTTGCCGCCCGTCAGGACCGCGATATCTTCCATGATCGCCTTGCGGCGGTCGCCGAACCCGGGGCTCTTCACCGCGCACACCTGGAGCGTGCCGCGCAGCTTGTTCACCACCAGCGTCGCCAACGCTTCGCCTTCGATGTCCTCGGCGATGATCAGCAACGGCTTGCCGCTCTTGGCCACGTTCTGGAGCACCGGCAGCAGGTCCTGCAGGTTGGAGATCTTCTTTTCGAAGAGCAGGATGTACGGATCGTCCAACAGCACTTCCATCGTGTCCGGCTTGGTCACGAAGTACGGGCTCAGGTAGCCCTTGTCGAACTGCATGCCTTCGACCACGTCCAGCGTGGTCTCGATGCCCTTGGCTTCCTCGACGGTGAT
>SABN01000227.1 GCA_009928955.1 Opitutia bacterium
CGGACTTGCGCGGGGCGTGCGGCAAGGCCGCCGCCCCGGCCCTCGGGCTCGGGTCCACCGGGCGGCAGACGGGCGCAGGTCAAATCCGCTGGGGTTCGACCCCCGATGGGCGCCGCAAGGCGGCGGTTGTAGCGTCGCAATCGGCCCACTTCGCGGCCTTTGGCGCTCGTTCCTCGCACGCGTCCGCGAGCGGTCCGCCTGCGCCGCGTTATTTTTCAATTATTTTCCGAACCCGCCTTGACTCCCTCCCACCCCTGGCCGTAGAATTATGCCGTAAGTTGAATTTACGCGAAAGGGGAAAAGATGCATACCGACATCGCTTGTCTTTCAACCAAGGGGCAATTCGTGATTCCACGCCGATTCCGCGAAATCCTGAAAGTGACGGCTGGCTCGAAAATGGTGATGATGTGCGACGGCACGCACCTGCTCTTGAAGCCGATCAGCCGCCCGGACGCGAAAGCCTTTAAAGCCGTCATAGATGGCGTCAATGAATTGGCGAAGAAAGCCGCCGCGAAGAAGGCGAAAGGGGGCCGCAAATGAAATACTTCCTGTATGCGCGGAAGTCCACCGACGAGGACGACAAGCAACTACTTTCCATCGAGGCGCAGCTTGAAGAATTGCGCGAGCATGCGGCGCGGGAAAAGCTGGAAGTGGTCCGCGAGTTCGTCGAGAAGCGGACGGCGAAGGAGCCCGGAAGGCCAGTCTTCAATGATATGATTCGACGGGTGGAAAAGGGCGAGGCCGACGCGCTACTGGCGTGGCATCCTGACCGACTCGCGCGGAATTCGGTGGACGGCGGGCGGGTCATCTGGCTTGTGGATACGGGCAAACTGATGGCCTTGAAGTTCCCGTCGTTCTGGTTCGAAAACACGCCGCAAGGAAAGTTCATGCTCTCCATCGCGTTCGGGCAGAGCAAGTACTATGTGGACAACCTAAGCGAGAATGTGCAGCGCGGGCTGCGGCAGAAGCTGCGCATTGGCGTCTATCCGGGGCGTGCGCCCATAGGCTACGCGAACGAGCCGCGCCTGCGCACCATCGTGATCGACGAGGCGACGGCGCCGCTGGTCAAAAAGTTGTTCGAGACCTACGCGAGCGGCGAAACGAGTTATCAGGCCATCTCGGACATGGCGAACCGGATGGGCTTGCTGACTTGCCGGAGCCACTCAATCCGCAAGTCCTGGATGCGGTGCCTGCTGTCGAATCCGTTTTATATCGGCATGATGCGCTACAAGGGGGAACTCTACGAGGGGAAGCATGAGCCGCTTGTTTCCCGCGAACTGTTCGACCGCGTGCAGAAAATGCTCAATCAGCGAAGCCGGACGCAGGAGCGGCCGCGCGAGGGCGATCCGTGCTATTTCACGGGGATGATCAAATGCGGTTCGTGCGGTAGCGGCGTCACGGCACAACGGCAGAAGGGACACCATTACTACAACTGCACGCGGCATTTTGGCCCGTGCGATCAGAAAAAGTATATCCGGGAGGAGTCGCTTTCCTTGGAAGTCCACGCCGCGCTGTCCTACCGCACCTTGCCGGGCGAGGTGGCCGACTGGATTCTGGCCCAGGTTGACCAGTGGCAGGCAGAGGAGGCCCACCGTTCCGAGGGGTTGGCGACGCAACACGCGGCGCGGGTTGACGACATCCAAACGCGGCTGAATCGGTTGCTGGATGTGTACCTCGAAGGCACGGTGGACAAGGAAGAATACACGGCGCGGAAGGAAGCCTTTATCCGCGAGAAGGCTTCCTTGTCCGCCGACCTCGCCCAAATCAAGACCAACGGCGCAGGCTGGATTGAACCTTTGCGCGCCTTCGTTACCGACTGCAAAGAAATGGGTTCCGATTTGGCCGACGCCGACGCGGAGGAATTGGCCCGTTTTGCGAAAAAGTCGGTATTGAACCTAAACATTGTGAAGCCGATCCGAGGCCGGAAGGACGGGAAACCCGTAGCCATCGGGGATCGAACCCCAGCGGATTTGACCTGCGCCCGTCTGCCGCCCGGTGGACCCGAGCCCGAGGGCCGG
>SABN01000013.1 GCA_009928955.1 Opitutia bacterium
TCCACACACCCTCCCCGGCTCCACGAATTACACCTAGCCCGCCATGCGGGATGCAGTTAAGGCCTTTCCCAGCGGGAGGTTCAGAATAGCACATCAAACCAGCGGCCCCATATCCAGCGCGCAACGCGTCTCGCTTCCGCCACGGAGCGCACTTCTGGCCGCGAACGATCAAGTACAATGCGCTTGTTTCCACCAGGTAAAAACCCATGACCAGTCCACAACCCCATTCGCCGCCAGCCACGATCCGCTCCGCAACTGCCCGGAACCTGGAGGCTGAAGGCCGACGCTTGATTCAGGCCGGGCGGTATCCGGAGGCTGAGGTAACCTTGCGCCGCTTGGTGGAACTCGACCGCCAGGCGGAAGACGCCAAACTGGCCGACCAGCTCGTGCAAGTCGCCCGCTCCGCCATGCAGCTTCAGCTCGTGATCGACCGCCAGGCGGCGCTGGTCCGCGCCCTCCGCCGCCATGAGGCCAATCTGCGCGCCACCCCCGCCGCCCTGCTGGCCGAGTTCGCCGAAGACCAGGCCCTCGTGGCGGAAATGCTGGAGACCTGGCTCGCCGATGTGGCCGCCCTGGCCGACGCCCTGCCCCCCGATCAAGAATCCCTCGCGGATGAAATGCGCGTCGTGGTCGCCGCCATCCGCGGAAGCAAGGCCCTCGATGCCATGGCACGCGCCCGCGCGGCCGCCCGCAATGAAAACGCCCCGGACAGCTACCGCTACGCCCAGGAAGCGCTCGCGGCCCTCCGCAACGCCTGCAGCCAGTGCGAAAAGTCCGGAAACGGCTACGCGGGCATGTGCCGCAATCCCGGCCAGGGCTTCCGCGTCAAACCCGGCCTGTGCGACACCCTCAGCCAGCTCTGCCAAGCCCTGATCCGCCAATTCGGGGGAAGGAACGGCTCGGGCGGAGCGGTGGGCATGGGCGGCGGCGGACTCTCCGGCGGGAACCCCGACAACGGCTATTGGACGTCCGGCTCTTCGGTGCTGGAGGTTCCCCTGCACGGACCGGCCCGCAGCGCCCTGCAGAATCGCACGGGCCTCGGCCGCGGACACGGCGGATCCGGAACCAGCCGCTCGGGCGGCGTGCAGGCCTCGGAACGCATGGACCGGTCCGCCACCGAATCCACCGGCACGCGCGCCGTCACCCTCGACGAGATCCCCGAGCGCTATCGCGAGCCCGCCCGCATCTTCTACGGCATCGCCGCCCCCCCCGGAAGGATCGCCCGCCCATGAATAAAACTGCCGCCCGCTGTCTTCTCTGGCTGCTCCTGCCCCTGGCCGCGGCCCCAGCCGCGGAACCTTCCCCGCAAGGCGATCAGGCGATCCGCTGCGCCAACCTCATCTACGCCGGCACCGAAACCTCGCGCTGCTTCAGCGATCAATTCCTCTCCTCCATGCAGCAGCTCACGGCCATCCCCACGGAACGCCGCTTCAAGAGCGTCAAGCTCGCCAGCGATGAACTGTTCGGATTCCCCTTCGTGGTCATGACCGGTGAAGCCAGCTTCACCCTCACCGCCAAAGAACGCGAAAACCTCAAGAAATACCTCGCCAGCGGCGGATTCCTCCTGGCCTCGGCCGGGTGCTCCAGCAGCGACTGGGACAAGGCGTTCCGGCGCGAAATCCATCGCATCTTCCCCGACAACGAACTCGCGACCCTCCCCAAGGAACATCCCGTCTTCCACACCGTGGCCGACATCGAAAAGCTGAAGCTCACCCACGAAGCCCCGAAGGCCGCCCTCGTGGGCCTCACCCTGGGCGACAAGACCGTCCTGATCTATTCCCGCCATGGCCTCAACGACACCGCCCACACCGAAGGCTGCTGCTGCTGCGGCGGCAACGAAATCCAAAACGCCCTGCAAGTGAACATCAACATCCTCGCCTATGCCCTCCTGCACTGACATGCCCCATCATCCCCGATTGTTGGATCGGTCGGGTAGGGACGGCGCGCCGCGCCGTCCGGGCTGCTTGAACTTTGAATGGTTCGCGCGCCGACGGCGCGCCCTTCCCACCTGCCTCGCCGCTGCCTTGCTCCTCTCCACCCTCGCCCCCCCCGCGCGCGCCGCCCTGCCCGAGCCAAAGCAACGGGTCGAGGTGGAGACCTTCGCGCTCACGTGGGCGCGCGACCTCGACTCCGCCTTTCAGATCGGCCTGGCGGAATACAAACCGATCCTCGCGCTCTTCTCCCTGCCGAGCTGCGGCTGGTGCTCCCGCCTCAAGGCCGAACTCGCCGCCCCTGCGCTCCGCCCCGTCCTGGCCTCCTATGTCCTGGTCGAAATCGACGCCTCCTCTCCGGCCATGGCCCAACGCTATGGCATCCGCAGCGTCCCCGCCGTCATCCTCTTCTCCGGGGAGGGCCGCGCGCGCGGAGGCTTCAACGGGTTTCTTCCGGCGCCCGAACTGAAAACCCTCCTGGCCCAACACGTCAACTTCAACCCCGAGGCGGAAGAAGCCGATCTCCTCGCCGAAGAGCGATTCGCCCGCCTTTCCGCCGGGACGCTCCAGGCCGACGACTGGCCCGGCCTCATGCGGCAACTGGGCGACCCCGCTCGACGCGAAACGCTCCGCCAAGCGATCCTCGCGCTGAATCCCGATCCCGCTTCCACGCTCATCGGCCTGCTGGCTTCGCCCGACCTCGCCGTGCGCATCGGCGCCATCGAGCTTCTGGAAGAGCGCACGGGAGAGGATCTGGGCTTCGATCCTTGGGCGCCCCCGCTCGATCCCCAAGCCGCCGCCCTCCGCCAGCGCTGGACCGACTGGCTCGCCGCCGCCACCAACGCCGCCGCCGCGGAAACCGTCTACGCCGCCCTCACCGATTCCCGCATCGCCGCCTACATCCAAGACATCCTGGGCGAGGACCGCGCGCGCACGGCCCGGGCCATGCAGATGCTGGAAGCCGGCGGCCACCACGCCGCCCGGCAACTGGCCGCCTTCGTCCAAGAGCACCCCGACCTGGCTCCCGGCCTGTGCCAACGTCTCCGCGAAGTGCAATATGCCATCCTCCTCCACGGCACCACCGGACACCAGGCTTCCGCCACCGCCCATCAGATCGTCTTCGGCAATCTCGACACCCGCATCCGCACCGTCGCGTCCCTCCCCAAAACCGGCGCGGGCATCCGCGCCATTCCCATCCTCCAAGATCTTCTTTCCCATGAAAACCCCCTCCTGCGCGAAGCCGCCTGCGAAGCCATCCTGGACATCGCCGGCGGCGCCGGCACCGTCCTCGTCACGCCGTTCCTCAAGACCGAGAAAGATGTCAACGTCACGTTCAGCGCCCTGCGCGCCCTGGGCCGCACGAAAAGCCCGCGCGCCGTCATGGCGCTGCTGCCCTTCCTGGAACACGAAAACGAGGACTTGGTCATCGTCTCCCTCGAAGGGCTCGCCAAGCTGAAATACGCCACCCTCTCCGATCCGCTGGCCGCCCGCCTGAAGGATCCCCGCTGGCGCGTGCGCGTCGCCGCGCTGGAGGCCATCGCCGAACTGAAAATCGACGCCCTCCGCGAGCCGGTGGCCGCGGTCATCCATGACGAGGACGCCTTTGTGCGCCAAGCGGCCATCAGCGCGCTGGCCGCCACCAGCAAGCCCGAGCAGTTCGCCGCGAACGCGGCCAAGCTGTTTCAAGAGCTTCCCGATCAGCGCGCGCTGGTTCTCAAAGCCATGGCCCAGCACGACCTCGAGATCCCTCCCGATTTCATTGATGCCATCGTCCACGACGACAATCCCGACCGCATCGTCGCCTGCCTGGGCGCCGCATCCGATCTGGAAAAACGGGCCCTCGGGCTCGCCGGGCGCCTGGTTTCGAACGCCCAGCCCGACATCTCCGCCGCCGCCCTCGCCATCCTCATGCATTCCGGCGTGGGGAATTCCACCCACCGGCGGCACATCATCGACGCGCTCCGCGCGCGCTCCGGAGACGATCTCGCCAGCCTGCTCGAAGACTTGGACATCGACTCCGATGACTTCCAACCCTTCGCCCTACAATTCCGCCACTGGCTGGATCCGGATCCCGCTGCGAACACCGGGTCGGCCTCCCCGCTCTCCCGCGATCCCCTCCAAGCCCTCATCGACGCCTTCGAGCATCCCGGGGCGGTCCCGCAACCCGCCCCCGCGCCCGCCACGATCCCCTCGCTCGCCGAACTGGTGGCGGCTTTTGAGAACGCCGCGACATCCGCCTCCGGCGCGCCCGGCGCCGCCGCGGTCCGTCCCGCCAGCTTCCCCGAACTGATCCGCGAAATCGAAATCCTGACCACCAACGCCCATCCCCGCGTGGCCTTCCTGGCGGCCGTCCGCCTCGTCATGCTCGGACATGCGGGCCTCGTGCCGATGCTCACGGACAACCTCGCCGATCGCACCCAGGCCGAACGCAGCCAAATCGCGGAAGCCTTGGGCTCCATCTCCGCGCCCGCCGCCAAGACCGTCGACGCGGCCCTTCTCTCCGACGGCTCCGAAGACGTCCGGTCCAAGGCAACCGCCAATCTGATCGACAACTTCACCAATGAAGGCTTGGCATCCATCGTGGATGAACTCCTCCGCCCGGGCACCCCCCTTCATGCCTCGGAACTGGGCCTGCGGTACCGGACCAGCAAGCTCTCCGCCTCCACCCTCCGCCAACAGGGACATCGCCTGCTCGCCTCCGATCAGGCGCCTCTCCACGCGCTCGGCATCCTCCTCTCCGCCTTCGCATGGGAGGAAGGCGACGCCGATCTCATCGCCCCCTATGCGCAATCCCACAACCCCTATGTCCACAGCGCCGCCCTCCGGGTTCTCGGCCTCCGCGCGCCTTCCCGGTTCCAGGCCCTTCTGCCTTCCGCGGTCCGGGATCCTTCGCCGATTGTCCGCGCCGCCATCGCCCACGTCTATCTGAAAGGCTCTTCCAGCGAGGCCATCCCGCTTTCGAAAGACGAGACCGTGAGCCTCACCCTCGAACGCGAAAACCGCAACGTCGCGGCCCCGCTCGACGACGCGGCGCGCGAAGCCCTCCTCGCCCTCGCCCAAGACCCCGCGCCCCCCGTCCGCTTCCGGGCCCTGCTCGCGCTGCTCAGCCGCGGCGAAACCATCGACGCCGCCCGCCTGGCCGCGGCCTTGGACTCCCTGACCGACTCCAGCCGCGCCGCCTCCGAGTTGATGAACGTGCTCAGCTCGTCCGGAAGCAACACGCCCCGCCCCGAACTGGGCGCCCTCGGCACCTCCCTGCGCAAGCACCTGGCCGACTCCTACTGGCGAGACCGCATCGAAAAGCTCTTGGGCCCGCCCATGACCGAGGAAGATCTGCTGGCCGTCAACATCCTCACTCGCTTCGACGCCCCCGCCGCGCCCGCGCTCCTCACGCTGGAGTTCCCCGCCGCGGCGACCTTTGCCTCCAACCCGCCCCCCGCGCTGCTCTACTTCTACCAGCCCGGCTGCAAGGAATGCCGGCAAGTCCAAACCCTCCTCGACACCATGCCCCGCTATTTCGAAAACCTGCAGATCCAAACCCACAACGTCCGCCTCCGCGAGGCCGCCCTCCTCAACGAAGCGCTCTGCGACCGCTTCGGCGTGCCCGGCAATGCCCGCCTGATCGCCCCGTCCCTCTTCGCCGCCGACGGCGCCCTGATCGGCGACGCCATCACGTTCGATTCCCTCGCCGACCTCCTGTCCCGCTCGGCTTCCCGGGAGGATGGCCGCTGGCACACCCCCGAACAGACCGCCCTCGCTGCCGCCGAAAAGTCCATCCAGCGCCGCTACAGCCAGACCATCAAAACCAGCGTCATCGTCCTCATCGCCCTGGCGGACGGCGTCAACCCCTGCGCCTTCGCCACCATCATCTTCCTGCTCTCCTACCTCCACATCGCCCGGCGCGGCGCCCGCCAGCTCCTGCAGGTCGGCGCCGCCTTCATCCTCGGCGTCTTCCTCGCCTATTTCGCCATGGGCGTCGGCTTGGTCACCCTCCTCGACCGCCTCGCCTTCCTCGGCGCCCTCTCCCGCGCCGTCAACTTCGCGATGGCGGCCTTTGTCCTGATCATCGCGCTGCTCAGCCTCCGCGACGGCGTCCTGTGCCTGCGCGGGCGCATGGGCGACATGGCGCTCCAACTTCCCGGCGCGCTCAAGGAGCAGATCCACGCCGTCATCCGGCGCGGCGCCCGCCACCGCCGCTTCGTCGTCGCCGCTTTCGCGATCGGCGGCCTGATCGCGATCATCGAACTCCCCTGCACCGGCCAAGCCTATCTCCCCACCATCGCCTACATGGTCCGCGATGCCCACCTGCGCACCCACGCCCTCCTCCACCTGCTCCTCTACAACGTCCTGTTCATCGTCCCCTTGGTCGTCATCTTCATCCTGGCCGCCTTCGGCATGACCCACGAGCGCCTCGCCGCCGCCCTCCGCCAACGCGCCGCCCTCGTGAAATTCGCCACCGCCGCCCTGTTCTTCGTCCTCTTCGCCGTCTTCCTCCGGTCCTTCTAGGACCCGGCGGGATCCGCCGCCGCCCCCGGTGAACCCCGGTTCGCTCAGAAATAGTATTGGGTGTTGAAAACGAGATACAAATGGGTCTCGTTCGAGTCGGAAATGGTGTTGACGATTTCCCCGTTGCGGTCGGTTCCCCAGCCGAGGGCCCGCCCCTCGCCCCACAGGTAGTTCAACCCGATGTTCGAGGACGCGTTCTTCGTCTCCACGCCCACCGTGGCGGTCAACCCGTAGAGATCGATCTGCCCCGGTTCGTCCGTTTTTTCGATGTCGGGATCCGGCGCCGAGGAATGGCTGGTGAAGAAACCCGCGCGCACGGGGTATTTCCGGCGGAAGTAGTGTTCCGCGCCCAAACTGAAGTCCAGCACCTCCCGGTGATGCTGCGTGACCGCCACCGGCTCGCCCTCCGGCGACGTGCCGCTCAGCGGATCGAAGGTCCGCGACAGGTGGTAGGCGACATCGGCCGACAGCAGGAACTCGCGCTCGCTTCCCCAACTCACGCCCACGCGGAACGACGCCGGCGAACCGTTTTCGGCGGCGAGGTCCCGGTAGTCGGCCACCTCGCTTTGGCTCCCCTCCCCCGCGCTTCCGCTCACGAGGTTCTCCGTCACATTGCCCTCCCCCATGAGGCGCTGGCAGGGGCTGGTCAGCGTCGCGCCCAGCCGCAGGCGGTCGGTCAACCGGTACTGCGCCCCCAGCACGCCGACCAGGCCCAGGCTGGAGTAGGCGATGTCCCGCGTATACGCCAGGGCTTCGTCGCCCCAGTAGAAATTCATCAGCGAACTGTGCGTCTGATACGCCCCGAACACCGATAGCCCCAGCGACAGCCGGGGCGTCGCCTGCCAGCCGACCGCGGGTCCCGCCCACATGGTCTGGTTGTCGATGGCCACGCTGTAGTAGTGCCGGTCCGCCGGATAGGTGGCGCCGTCGAAGATCGTGTTCCGGAACGGCACGAACACCCCGAACCCGAGCACCCAGTCGGGCGAGGCCCGCACCGTTCCGCCGACCGACGACGGAATGCTCTGGAACGAGTCGGATTCGAAGTCCTCCCCGGGCAGGAACGCGTTTCTTTCCGTGAATTTCTGGAAGCCGTAGAGGTTCGCGGAAAGCGAAAGGCTGTCGCGCGGGGTGCCGGCCAAGCCGGCGGGATTGTAGTAGACCGCCTCCACGCCGTTGGCGATGGCGCACGCCGCGCCGCCCATGCCGGCGGCCCGGTCGCCCAGGATGTAGTGCTGGTAGTTGGCCTCGTTGGCTTGGAGGCGGATGGCGCTCAGTGCCACCCCGAGGGCGGCGGCCAGGATCTTCAGCGAAGTGTTCATGGCGGCGAATCCTTTCTTGCGGATTTCGGCAGGTTACCACGGGGCCCCTCGGATGCGCGAGAATCAATCGCCGCCCCGCAGGGACCCGCGGTAGCCATCTCCCCGCGCACATGCTATGATGCCGGCGGATGAACCTTCGATTCCAGCGCGTCTCCCTCGCGATGCTCCTGCTGGCCCTCGCGGGATTCGCCGCCCTGAACGCCCTCGCCTATCGCCACGCGCGCGCCATGCTGCACTACGCCCCCGGCGGCGCACGCACCGAAAAGCCCGAGACGCTGCCTTCCCTCGCCAAGCTCCGCGTGTTGCTCTCCGGCGTCAATCTTCCGCGGCCGACCGATGAACGCCCGCCCGCGGTCCTCGCCCCCCATGCCCGCGCCCTCGCCATCGACGCCCCCGGCGGCATCCGCCTCTCCGCGTGGCATGCGCAGAACGGGGAAAAGGCTCCGCTCGTGATCTTCTTCCACGGCTATTCCACCGAAAAGACCCGCCTGCTGCGCGAAGCGCAACAGATCTACGCCATGGGCGCCTCCGTGATGCTGGTGGACTTCCGCGGCTCCGGCGGCTCGTCGGAATCCTACGCCACCCTCGGCATGCGCGAAGCCGAGGATGTCGCCGCCGCCGTCCGGTTCGCGCGAAAACATCTGCCCCACGGCGCTCCCGCAATCATCCTCTACGGCCAGAGCATGGGCTCCGCCGCCATCCTCCGCGCCATCCACACACACGGCGTCCAGCCCGACGGCGTGATCCTCGAATCCGTCTTCGACTCCATGCTCGGCACCATCCGCAACCGCTTCGCTGCCATGGGGCTCCCCGCCTTCCCCGCCGCCGAACTGCTGGTCTTCTGGGGCGGGCGTCAATTCGGCTTCAATGGCTTCGCCCACAATCCCGTCGACTACGCCCGCGCCCTGAAATGTCCGGCGCTGTTCCTGCACGGCGCGGACGACCCCCGCGCCACCCTCGCCGAAGGCCGCCGCGTGTTCGAAGCCGCCCCCGCCCCCAAGCGGTTCGTCGCGTTCGATCACGTCGGCCACGAATCCTATGCCGCGCGCCATCCCGAACCATGGCGCGCCGCCGTCCGCGCCTTCCTCGCCCCCTTCCTCCCGCCTCCTGCGGAATAGACCGCCGGAGGTTTCCTCGCCATGGAAAAAGGTCTTCCACGCCGTGGAAGACCTTTTCCCGTTCCCGCGCCGGAGTCGGCCGCAGGCCCTTGCCCCTTTTCAGCCCTTCGGCTTGGCGCCGCCGTAGACGTAGTCGACGTGGGCCTTGTCCATGGGCCGGGTGGCCAGCGCCACGACCACCGCCGTCAGCAGCGACAGCGGCAGGGCGACGACGATCGGGTCCACCACGGTCCACGTCAGGCTCCAGTTGGCCAAGGGCAGCCCCTGGGCATCGACGATCAGGTTGTCCGTGCCCAACCAGGCCTTGCACAGTCCGAGGCCCGCCGCCGTCTTGCCATGCACGAACAGCAGCCAGAACGCGCTGGTCAGGAACCCGACCAGCAGCGACGCCACCGCCGCCGGCTTGGTCATCCGCTTCCAAAACAGGCCGAAGACGAACAGCGGCAGGAACGACGAGGCGCACAGGCCCATGAAGATCGCCGTGGCCAGCGCGATGATGTTCCCGCGCACGTATTTGCCCAGCACCAGCGCCACCACGATGCCGACGATGATGGCGACCCGCGTCACGAGAATGGATTTCATGCCGTGCTCGTGGTGCCGATACTGCTCGAACACGTCGCGCCCCAGCGCGGTGCCCATCGTGTGGAACTGGCTGGACATCGTGCTCATCGCCGCCGACAGCAGCGTCAGCAGGAACAGCACCCCGAACCAGCGCGGCATCGCGCTGCGCACGTAGCGCGGAATGATGTTGTCCGTGTTGCCCGCCAGCGGCGTGCCGGGACCCACCGAGCGCATCCCCGCGATCAGCTTCGGCTGCAGCACGTCGGACCGCCCTTCCGCGCCGCGCTCGATTTCCATCTTCTCCGTCCACATCGTGTAGCTCAGCGGCGCGTCGTCGCTTTCGTCCGCCAGCCGGTAGCTCACGAACCGCTTGGCCCGGGCCTTGATCTCGTCGGCGGCGTCCGCCGGCACGAGCGTCAGCTTGCCCTTGCCGTCCGCCCCCGGATCCAGCAGCACCGCCTCGTCCACGATCCGGCATTCGATCTGCTCCTGCTGCGCGAAATACACGTTGGACAGCGCGCCGACCGTGAAGGCCACGCCCGTCATGCACAGGATGAAGATGCCGCCGGCGGCCGCCGCGCGGTTCAGCGACTGCTTGGACTTGACCGTCATGAAGCGGACCACGAGCTGCGGCTGCGCCAGCACGCCGATGCCCACGCCCAGCACGATGGTCGACACGAGCGTCCACCACATATGGTAGGCCACCCCGCCGTCCTTCGGCCCCAGCCCCGCCGCCGCGAAGCCGAAGGTCGGCATCGCCGTCCAGCCTTGGTGGCCGATCGCCTTCAGGGCCCCCGGCACCTGGTCCTTCATCGCTCCGAGCGCCGCATGCGCTTCCGACACGCCGCCCAGACGCCCGTAGGTCGCCGCCAGCAGGATCACCATGCCCACCAGCATGATCGCCCCCTGCAGCGCGTCGGTGAGCATCACGCCCTTCAAGCCGCCCGCGATCACGTACGCCGCCACGATGATGGCGAAGATGTACAGCGCGGCGTCGTAGGAAATGTGGAAGATCGGCCCGATGAACTCCGCCCCGCCCACCATCACCGCCATCGCGTAGAGCGGCATGAAGCAGAAGATGATCAGCGCGCACAGCACCTGCAGCAGGCGGCTGTCGTAGCGCTTGGCGATCAGCTCGGGGAACGTGTGCGCATCCAGATGGTGCCCCATCCGCCGCGTCGGGTTCCCCAGGAACGTGAACGCCACGAAGATGCCCACCGAAATGTTCAGCACGGTCAGCCACAGCACGCCCATCCCGAGGCTCGCCGCCGCCCCGCCAAAGCCCACGATCGCGGAGGTGCTGATGAACGTGGCGCCGTACGACAGCGCCATGATGATCGGATTCGCGCTGCGGCCGGCCACCAAGTAGTCCGCCGCCGTCTTCGTCTGCTTGTACCCCAGATACCCCAGATAACCCGTCACCATCAGATAGACGATGACGAGGATGATGCTCAACAAGTCCATGTGTTCTCCTCCCTTACAGGGCGTCCTCGACTTTGGCCTTCTCTTCCTTGGCCCAATCCACGTCTTCCTTCTTCACGGGCTCTTCGCCCTTGTTCCAGTTGACGATCCCGTACCCCACGCACAGTCCCGCCCCCGCGATGCTGAGCAGATACGCCAGCCAGACCCCCGGATCCTCGATACCCAACACTGTCATCTCGACCTCCTTTCAACCGGAACGCCCGCGCTTCCCGGGTTCTCCGATCTGAAGGCGCAATCTTCGGCGGGAGCGTTTCTACAAAGCAATACAAAAAAACTCCTGAATCGAAATTTATCATCCCGCCCCCCCTGGCCGATTCCGCGCCCCCCCCGCCCTTTCGGCGCCGCCGCAAACCCGCGCTTCCCCCGTGACGCGATCCGGTGTAGGGTGATCCCGTCATGCCTCCCCCTCCCTGCGGGAAACAGAAAGAACCGACGAATGAAATCCCCTAAGTGCGCGACGGGAATGCGAGCCGCCGGAACCCGGTTGCGCCGCGCGCTCCTCGTTTGGATCGGCCTGTCGATCCCTCTGGGGCTGGCTCCGGTCCAGGCCCAAGATGCCCGGGGGTACCGGGGACGGTGGAACGATTGGGTCTATCAGGAGATGGCGCTGGATCACGACGTGTGGCGCGTCACCGTGGAAGCCGTGGAGAAGACGAACAACAACTTCAAGATTGCCAGCGACGATTGGGTAAATCAATGGACCCGCAACGGCAATCTGCCCTTGGCCCAAATGGCCACGGCCTTCACGTCGGGCGAAAACACGGAAATATCGGCTGTCGTGGGCCGCCACTACACCTTCGCCATGAACAACGCGAACTATGGCGCGCCCGGCCAGATGATCGTGCAGGAAACCGCCAACGAGCCGGTTTCGATTTCGTCGGTCTCGCAGGTCGTGGACGGGAGCAACGCCACGGTGACGATCGGAACCTCCGCCGAACCCGGCGCGGGCGAAAAAATCCTGGTCCGCTACAGCCTCGACGACTGGAACTCCTCGGCTTTCGCCGCGGCGACCGGCAGCGGCACGAACTGGACCGCCGCGATCGAACATGCCCCCGGCGAGGTCGGCCTGACCTGCTCCTACTACGTGCTGACCACCACGGTGCCCGAGCCCAGCCACGCCCACGCCGACCTCCAGACCATCCGCTGGAACAACAACGGCGAGGCCAACTTTGCCTATGCGGTGGACGGCCCGGCGCCGGCGGCGCCAACGACGCAGGCCTTCGACTTGCAGTTCGCCGACCTGACCCACGACGGCGCAACCGTGTCCTGGACCCGCGGCAACGGGGTTGGATGCATCGTGCTGGCGCGCGCCGGAGCCCCCGTCGATGCCGATCCGCAGGATGGCATGTCCTATTCCGCCAACGCCGCGTTCGGCGACGGCGCGGAACTCGGCTCCGGCAATTTCGTCGTCTACTCCGGTCCGGATTCCTCGGCCGCCGTGGCGAAGCTTCCGCCCGCGACCCCCTGCCACTTCCGCGCGTACGAGTTCAATGGCGGCGGAACCTCCATCGTTTACAACGTCGCGACGGCCGCAGGCAATCCCGCCAGCGTCGCCACGCCGGAAGCGCCGCCTTACCCGCTCTACCTCAACGAAGTCCTCTCCTCCAAGGACTCCAGCGAACAGGACGAGGATGGCGACTATTCGGACTGGATCGAACTCTGGAACGCCGGAACCCAGCCCGTCCCCCTCGCCGGCTGGGGACTGTCCGACAACGATGCCAGCCCGTTCAAATGGACCTTCGGCGACGTGACGATCCAGCCCGGCGAGTTCCTCGTGGTCTGGGCGTCGAGCAAGAACCGCCCCGCCGTCACCAACGGGAACCAACTGCACACCAGCTTCGCCATCAGCGCCGGCGGCGAAGAACTCCTCCTGACCCATCCCGACGGCACCCGCATCGATGAGTTCGCGCCCATCGCCATCCCCACCGACTATTCCCTCGGCCGGCAGCCCGACGGCACCGGGCCGTGGAAGTACTTCCCGGTCCACACGCCCGGCGCCGCCAACGCGACCGCAGGCTACGACGCCATCCTCGCCGCGCCCGCGTTCTCCGTCCCGGGCGGCATCTACGCGACCAACGTCGCGGTCGAACTCGCCACCGTCGAAACCGGCGCCGTGATCCGCTATACCCTCGACGGGTCCGAGCCCACCGCCGGTTCGCCCCTCTTCACCAATGCCCTCGCCCTGGGCAGCAAGGCCGGCACGTCCAACGCCCTGTCGGCAATCCCGACCAATTTCGACCCCAATCCCGGCCCGCCCTACTACGAAGGCTGGCAGCCGCCCGCCGGCGAGGTCTTCAAGTTCCACGTCGTCCGCGCGCGGGTCTTCCGCGACGGCGCCATGGCCAGCCCCGCCGTCACCCAATCCTATCTCGTCGATGCCGCCGGCACCAACCGCTTCACCCTGCCCGTCGTTTCGATCGCGACCGACGCGGACAACCTGTTCGCCGACGATATCGGCATCTACACGCCCGTGAACGGCAACATGTGGCAATCCGGCAGCGCCTGGGAACGACCCGGCACCCTCGAATTCTTCGAACCCGGCGGCGCGCTGGCCTTCCGCGGCAATATCGGCGTTCGCCTGCACGGCAACACGACCCGCAGCCGCCCCCGCAAGGCCCTGCGCATCTATGCCCGCGGCGCCGGCCCCTTCGAATACCCGATCTTCCCCGACAAGGCCGTGGACGAGTTCGACACCTTCATCCTCCGCAACGGCGGCAACGACTGGGGCAACGGCGTCATCCGCGACCTCTTCCTGCAGTCGCTGGCGGAAAACACCGGCCTCGACCGCCAGTTCGGCCGGCCCGCGCTCGTCTTCCTCAACGGCGAATACTGGGGCCTCCACGACCTGCGCGAGCGCTTCGACGACGGCTACGCCGAACACAACTACGGCCTCGACGAACTCGAATACGTCCAGGTCGAAATCGACAACGCCTCCGCGTCGCCCCACGTCCCCATCTACGACAGCGGCAATCCCGATCTCGGCGGCGACTTTTCCAACCTGTGGAACTACGTGCGCACCCACGACCTGGCGGATCCCGCCCACTACGCCGCCGTCCAGGACCGCCTCGCCGTCGACAGCTTCATCGACTTCTACCAGGCCAACATTTTCTTCGCCAACACCGACTGGCCCGGCAACAACGTCCGCGCCTGGCGCTCCGTCGCCACCAACCGCGTCGAAGGCGCCCCCGCCCGCCACGACGCCCGCTGGCGCTTCATGCTCTACGACGCCGATTTCGGCTTCGGCGCGGATTTCATCTACGTGCCCGGCAGCTCGAACTACGTCTTCCAACCCGGCGAACGCGATTTCGGCTATTTCGCCCAGCACGACACCTTGGCCTTCGCCGCCAACGCGAACGCCGATGAAGATTACTGGTCCAACCATCCCGATGCCACGCTGATGTTCCGGCAGTTCCTGAGCAACGAAACCTTCCGGCAGGCCTTCGTCGTCCGCTTCTGCGACCAGCTCAATACCGCCTACTCCTGCGCGCACGTCACCAACCGCTGGGCGCAGTGGGTCGCCGCCGTCGCCCCCGAAATGGACGAACACGCCGCGCGCTGGCGCCAGCCGACCGACTGGGCCTCCGAATGCGACCGCATCCGCGCCTACGGCGAACAGCGCACCGACGCCGTCCGGGGCCATGTCCAAAACTTCTTCGGCCTGGCCGCGCCAGTAAACCTGACGCTCGCCGTGACCAACGCGGCCGCCGGATTCGTGCGCCTCAACGCCCTCGATATCGACGTCGGCACCGCCGGCTTCGCCGGCTATCCCTGGACCGGCGCCTACTTCACCAACTACCCCGTCGCGCTGGCGGCGCAGGCCCGCCCCGGATTCCAGTTCGTCGAGTGGCGCAAGGACGGCGCCGCCTACGACACCAACGCCGCCATCGCAGTGGCCCTGGCCGCCGCCGTCCGGTACGAAGCCGTCTTCAAGGCCGATCCGCCGCCCGCGGTCGTCGCCCCCATCGCCTTCCAGCAGCTCGTCGAAGGCGCCGCGCCCGCCGGCTTCGATCTGGACGCCGTCTTCGCCGATCCCGAAGGCCAGCCGCTCGAATTCGCCGCGACGTCCGCCGACACCAACGTCCTGGACGTCGCCCTCGCCGGTTCCGCGCTGTCCGCCACGCCCCGGCGGCGTGGCGAAACCGCCGTGACCGTCACGGCCTCCGACGGATTCTCCACCGCCACCAACGCGTTCCGCGCGCTGGTATATCCGGCCGCGCACGATCTGGCCGCGGGCGCCTTCACCTTCGGCGAGTGGGATGCCGCCCAGCCCGCCGGCGCCTATCCCGATCACATGATCTTCCTGCAATGCGTCCAGAAGGACCCTCTCGTCGATACGCCCCTCGAGTATGCCTATAACATCCCCCTCGCCGACGCCTCCGCACCGGCCGACGCGGACTTCCCCTACGCCGCGTCTTCCCGCACGCGCATCAACGGACTCGGCACCAACGGACTCGCTTTCATCAACACCGGACGCGACCGCGACCTCGGCGGCGCCCTGCTCGCGCTCGACACCCGCAGCGTCTCCAACGCCCCCGTGTCGTGGGTCGGCGGCACCGTCCTGACCAACGTGCGCATCTACGCCATCCGCCTCCAGTACCGCGTGGGCGCCACCAACGCCTTCACCGACGTGCTCGACGCCGAAGGCCAGCCCGTCGAATACCTGCGCAACGCAGCCAACGGGCACGCCCAGACGATGGACCCCGTCCAGCTGCCCGCCGACGCCCTCGGCCAAGAGTACGTTCAACTGCTCTGGCGCTACTATCTCGTCTCCGGAACCGAAAAAGCCAGGGCCCAACTCCGACTCGACAATCTTCAAGTCGCCAACCGCCTCGCCGGTTTCTCCGCCTGGCAGCAAGGCGCTTTCACCCCCGCGGAATTGGCCGACCCCGCTATCAGCGGCCCCCTCGCCGATCCCGGCCAAACCGGCGCCCCCAATCTCCTGCGCTACGCGCTCGGCATCGGCCGGCACGACGACTGCCAGGCCGCCCTCCCGGCGGGGGACGTGGCGGAGGCTTCCCGCATCTACCGCCACCGCCGCCTGCTCGCCGCCGACCGCGGCGTCTCCTACGAAATCGCCACCACCGACGATCTGGCCGGCGGCAGCTGGATTCCCGCCGACATCGGCATGGATCTGCTGGATCTCGGCGCCGCGCCCACGGGCGACGGCTTGACCGAAACCATCGCGTATCAGGTTTCCGAGGAACGCCTCCCCAGCCCGCGCCACCTCCGGCTGAAGGTCACCGCGGACGAATAGCTCTCGCCCCGCCCGCCCGCCCCGCGCGGCCGGATAAACCGATAACGCCTAGTGGTCGCGCCCCGCGTAGATCCACATCGGCTCCGTCTTCCCCGCGCGCTCGAAGCCCATCTTCCGGTAGAACCCGATCGCCTGCCCGTCGGCCGTCAGCATCTGCTGGTGGAAGCCCCGGTACTTCTCCTGCAGCGCCGCCATCAGCTTCTTCCCGATGCCCCGCCCTTGGCATTCCGGATGCACCAGCAGATGCGGATAATACACCACCAAATGCCCGTCCGAGATCGCGTTGCCCAGCCCGACCAGCCGGCCCCCGATCCGCGCCGTCGCCAGGCTGTGCGAGTCGCGCAGCGCCGCCAGCAACTCCGCCGGCTTCTCCGCCGCCGACCATCCGTTCGCGCCGTACAACTCGATCACTTCTTCGGTTTCGAGGCGGTCCTCCAATGAAATCACCGCTTCACACATGGATCGTCCCCTCCAGATACACCGCCGCCTGCCCCGCCAGCTTCACGCGGTCGCCCGCGTTCCGGCAATACAGCTCCCCGCCCCGCGCCGACACCTGGAACGCATGCAGCTCGTCCTTCCCCAGCACCCCCGCCCAATAGGGCGCCAGCACGCAATGCGCCGACCCCGTCACCGGGTCCTCCGGAATCCCCAGCCGCGGCGCGAACGCCCGCGACACGAAATCCCCCCGCCCCCCCCGCGCCGTCGGCACGAGACACCGGCACCCGAACTTCTCCAGCGCCGCGAATTCCGGCTGCAATCCCCGCACCGCCGCCTCGTCGTCCATCACCGCCAGCCAATCCTCCGCCGATTCCAGCACCTGCCGCGGCTCCGCGCCCAGGGCTTCGCCCAGCCCCGCCGGCGTCGCCACCGGCCGCGCCGGCAACGCCGGAAAATCCATCTCCAGCAACTCGCCCCGCTTCGCCACCGTCAATACCCCGCGCTGCCGCGTCTGGAACCGGATTTCCGGTTCCCGCCACCCCCGCCGATCCAACAGCACCTTGGCCGCCGCCAGCGTGCCATGCCCGCACAGCGCCACTTCCGTCGCCGGCGTGAACCACCGCAGATCGAACCCCGCCCCGCGGCGCACCAGAAACGAAGTCTCCGACAGATTGTTCTCCGCCGCGATCGCCTGCAGCACGCCGTCCTCCAACCACGACGCCAGCACGCATACCGCCGCCGGATTCCCCGCGAACACCGCCGACGCGAACGCATCCACCTGGTAGATCGGAATCTTCATAGCTTCACTCCGTCTTGGCCGTCGGTTGGATCCCGAACACGTAATCCTCGGCCTTGGCGCGATCGCGCCGCGCGTCGTACTCCAGATAGGCGTTCGACATCCGCGTCGAGCCGCCTTCGTCCGACAGGTTCGTCCCCACGGCCCAGACGAGGCCTTGCTCTGCCGAATAGCGGAAGGGCGGGCCGTCGTACGGATCCCTCGGAATTTCCGCTAAAAATTCAGGCACCAGTTCCTGCAAAGTTTCCGGGAATCGTCCCCGGTCCCGTTCGAACCGGTTGCAGGCCACGACCAGTTTCGCGCCCGCCAGCAACCCTTCCGTCCGGCATTTCGATTCCAGCATCTTGTCAAATCCCGGAACGAGAATCATGAACAAGTATTTTCCGAACACGTTGGGCTGCAGGAGCGAAAAGCGGCCCATCTCCCCCTCGTCGGGAGACCCCATCACCATGTCGGCATAGATCCGCGACGCGTTGGCGATCACCCGCCGATGCACCGCCGATATATCCCGTTTGGTTCGGTTGGGCTGGAAAGAGTACGCCGTATATTGCAGCCATGCGACCCACTTGGCATTGAAACCGAGATGCGCAGACAATGCCCGTTGTTTCTGCTTAGCGTGCAGGTCATTCACAATGTTGCACGCGATCCGCTGCTCCGATTTGATTCCCTGCGCCAGCCCATCGGCGAACGGTCCGATCGTTTCCAATTCCGCGGCCAGCCGGGCCAGCGTTTCCGGTGGGATGGCCGGATCGCGCGCCAACTCCAGCGCCTGTTCCGCCGACGAAGAGAAAAGCGCCAAGCCCACCAAATAGGTGATGAGGCTGGACGCGTCCTTCTGGACCAAATGGCCGAACCGCATCCCGACGGCCAGGTCGTCCGCCGCTTCCGCGAACCGGCCGTCCAACCTCGCCAGGCGCGCCCGCGCATCCAGTACCCGGCCTACGTGCAGCCACGAATTGACGTAGGGCGTCAGGGTATCGATGGTCTCCACCGGCGGCGTCAGGCAGAGCGCGCATTCCGTTCCGCGCTTCACCAATGCCAAGCACTCCGCGTTCTTCCCGACCCACTCGCGCAATTCGTCGCTCGCCGGCGCCTGGCCCATCCGGAAATCGGAGACCAACAGGAGGTTGGTCGTTTCCACCAGAAGATTCGTCGCTTCCAGGAAATACGTGTAGGCGTTGTCCTCCGGCGCCACCTCTGGGCGCTCGGCACGGAATTCCGCTTCGTCCGGCGGCGGCGCGTCCCGGCTCCCCACCCAGACGAACGCCGCCAATCCACCGATCGCCATAACCAAGCCGACCGCCAACCCCTGCCGGAATTTCTTCATCTGGACAGCCTAGCATCCCCCGCCGCCCCCGGCAACGCCTGCGCCCGGGCCGATTTCATCGTTCTTACGTTCCGTGGAACCCGTCAGGTCGCGACCGGGCCGTCCGGTGGGCGGGCCTTGGCCGCGCGCCGTTCTTCCAGCCACGAGGCGAGGACGGGGACGGTGAACCAGGTGAAGATGGCCAGGGTCATGCCGCCGATGACGGGCAGGGTCATGGGCAGGAGCAATTCCGCGCCGCGCCCGGTCGAGGTCAGCACCGGCAGCAGGGCCAGCAGGGTGGTGGCCGAGGTCATCAGGCAGGGCCGGATGCGGCGCTGCCCGGCGGCGATCACGCTGGCGCGGACCTCCGCGCGCGTACCGGGCCGATCCGCCTCGAACCGTTGGCCGATATAGGTCGCCATGACCACGCCGTCGTCCACCGCGATGCCGAAGAGCGCCAGGAACCCGACCCAGACCGCCACGCTGAGGTTGATGGCGTGGAGATGGAACAGCTCGCGCAGGTTGACGCCGAAGACGGCCACGTCCAGGAACCACTCCTGCCCGTAGAGATAGAGCATGACGAAGCCGCCGGCCCAGGCCACGGCGATGCCGCTGAACACCACCAGGGTGGTGGCGACCGATTTGAATTGGAAATAGAGGATCAGGAAGATGAGCCCGAGCGACAGCGGCAGCACCACCCGCAGGGTGGCCATGGCGCGCTGCTGGTTTTCGTAGGATCCGGCGAAACGCCAGCTCGCGCCGGGGGGCACGACCAGATCGCCGCGCGCGATCATCGCCGCCAGATACGCCTGCGCGCCTTCCACCACGTCCACCTCGGCGATGCCGGGCTGGCCGCCGAACGTGACGTAGGCCGTCAGGAAGGTGTCCTCGCCGCGGATCATCTGCGGGCCGCGCTCGTAGCGGATCTCGGCCAGGTCGGCCAGCGGAACGGGCGTGCCGTCGGCGGCGTGGATCAGGATCCGTTCGAGGGCGTCGAGATCGTCGCGCCGCTCCCGTGGATAGCGCACGCGCACAGGATATCGTTCGCGCCCTTCCACGGTGGTGGTCACCGTCATCCCGCCCGCGGCCGCCGCGATCGTTTCCTGCACGTCCACGACGTTCAGTCCATGGCGCGAGATGGCTTCGCGGTCGATGGCGATCTCCAGATAGGGCTTGCCGACCACGCGCTCGGCGTTGACGGTTTCCGGACGCACCCCCGGCGCCTGGCGCAGATGCCGCTCGAGTTCCACCGCCATGCGGTCGAGCGTGCCGAGGTCGGGCGCGCGCAGCTTGAGGCCCATCGGCGCGCGCATCCCCGTCTGCAGCATCACCAGCCGGGTCTCGATGGGCTGGAGCTTGGGCGCCGACGTCGTGCCGGGAATCGCCGCCGCCTTGACGATCTCGTTCCAAATGTCGTCGGGCGTGCGGATGTGCTCGCGCCACTGGCGATAGGGCCGCCCGCGGCGGTCCGGGATCAGTTGGCCGGCGGCATCGCGGACGAATTCCCCGGCCCGGCGGTCGTAGCGGAAGCGCAGCCGCCGGCCGGAGTCGTCCACCCGGTACTCGGGCTTATAATGAATGACGGACTCGATCATCGAAATCGGCGCCGGGTCGAGCGCGCTTTCCGTGCGGCCGAGCTTGCCGACGACCAATTCCACCTCCGGCACCGAAGCGATGGCCTGGTCCTGGTATTGCATGACCTCGAGGACTTCGCCGAGCGACGCGTGCGGCATCGTGGTGGGCATCCACAGGAACGAGCCTTCGTCCAGCGGCGGCATGAATTCCCTCCCCAGCCCCGGGAATTCGTGCGCGGCCCACACCCAGGGGCGCGAGTGCCGAACCCAGTCCGGGTTGCCCCCGCCCCGCTCGATGGCGGCGGGGATCACCCCGAACACACGGTCGAACCCCAGCCACACGCTGGCACCGAAGAACAGGATGAACACGGGCGCCGAAAAAAAGGCCGCCTTGTGCGCCAAGGCCCAGCCCAGGATGCGGCGATAGAAATGCATCAGCAGGAAGAACGCCGCCATCAGCCCGCCGACCAGCCCGCCGACAAACACGAGATTGCGCGTCAGTCCGCGCGCGGGACCGAGCGGCTCCCATACCCGCGTCAAGATCACCCAGACGGCCAGCACCGCCGCCAGAGCGCCCAGATGCTTCGTCATCGGCGCCAGCCAGGCGCCGGCCCGGCGCCATCGGCCGGCGGGGGCATCCATCCAACGCGGCCGCGCCCGGAATCCGGCGGACGGCCACAGGCGATAGAACGCGACGGCCAGCACCACCAGCGAGACCACCCAGGCCGCGGTCCAGCCGCGGGTCAGGGCGAAAGCCCCCGCCAGAATCGCGGCCACGCCGAGCCCGGCCCACGGTGCCCGGTTGCGCTTGCTCGGCCCGTCCCGTCCCGCGATCAGCAGCAGCACGGCCGTGGGCACCACGGTCAGGGCCAGCACCACAGAGGCCGCCAGCACAAAGGTCTTCGTGAACGCCAAGGGAATGAACATCTTCCCTTCGGCGCCGGTCATGGTGAACACCGGCAGAAAACTGATGACGGTCGTGGAAATGGCGGTCACCACCGCCGAAGAGACTTCCGCCGCGCCGCGATGCACCACCTCCAGCCGGGGTTCGTCGGGCGGCGCCTCCGCCAGGTGCTTGAGCACGTTCTCGACCACAATGATGCCCATGTCGACGATGGCCCCGATGGCGATGGCGATGCCGGCCAGCGACACCAGGTTGCTGTCGATGCCCACGAGTTTCATCAGGATGAAGCACAACAACACCGACAGCGGCAGCATGGAGCTGATGACGAGAGCGGTGCGCAAGTGCAGGATCAGCAGGAGAATGACCAATACCGTCACCAGGATCTGTTGGGCGAGCGCGTCGTTGAGCGTCGCCAGCGTTTCATGGATCAGGCCGGTGCGGTCATAGAAGGAGACGACGTCGAGCTGGCCGATCGTGACGCCGGCGGGCCAATCCGGACGCGCATGGGCGCGCAACCACGCCAGCCACGCCGTCTGGTCCAGCTCGTCGCCGTCGAACGCGCTCAGCCCCTCTTTGGCGGCAAAGGCCTCCAGCGCGGCGCGGTCCGTCCGCGTCCAGTCCACAATGGCGCGGGCGGGCAGGCCGGGACGGATCTCCTCGATCTTGGCCTTGACGTTGTGGATGGCTTCGAGCGGATTGTAGCCCTCGCGAACGACCACCACGCCGCCGACCGCTTCGGCGCCCATCTTGGTCAGCGCGCCGCGGCGCTGCGCGGGACCCAGCCCGACCGTCGCCACGTCCCGGACGCGGATCGGCAGCCCGTCCGGACCCGCGCGCACCGTCGCCTGCCCGATGTCGGCCGCGTCGCGGATGAACCCCACCCCGCGCAGCACGTATTCCACGCGATTGATCTCCGTCACGCGCGCGCCGATGTCCAGATTGCTCTTGCGAACGGCCGCGACCACCTGGGCGAGCGTCGCCCCGTGGGCGCGCAGCGCATCGGGATCCACGTCCACCTGGTATTCGCGCACGAAGCCGCCGATCGAGGCCACCTCGCTGATGCCTTCGGCGGCCAGCAGGGCGTATCGCACGGTCCAGTCCTGCACCGACCGCAGCTCGTGCAGGTCCCAGCCGCCGGTGACCTTGCCGTCGGGATCGCGCCCTTCGAGCGTGTACCAGAAGATCTGCCCCAGCGCCGTCGCGTCGGGCCCCAGCGCCGGCTGCGCGGCGGCGGGCAGCAGCCCGGAGGGCAGGCTGTTGAGCTTCTCGATGATGCGCGCGCGCGCCCAGTAGAATTCAATGTCCTCGTCGAAAATCAGGAAGATCAGCGACGCGCCGAACATCGAGGTGCTGCGCACCTCGTGCACACCCGGCACGCCGAGCAGCGACACCGTCAGCGGATACGTGACCTGGTCCTCGACGTCCTGCGGCGAGCGGCCCGCCCATTCGGTGAAGACGATTTGCTGGTTTTCGCCGAGATTGGGAATCGCATCCACCGGCACCGGGGCGCGCGGGAATCCGCCCAGCTTCCAGTCGAACGGCGCAACGGCCACGCCCCACAGCACGACGGCCGCCAGCAGCAGTCCCACCACCAGCTTCTGTTCCAGGAAGAAACGGATGAAGGCGGACAACAGGCCTCGGGGCGGGTCTGGAATGCTAGGGCCCATGGCCATCCTCTTCCGGCGCCCGCTCGAACAAAATCCCCTTCGCGGCATGCTCGGAGATGATCTCTGCCGCCCGTTCGCGCACCTCGTCGAGACAGCCGGGGCAGCAAACGTAGATGCGCTGCCCTTCGTGATCATGGTAGAGCGCGCGGTCGATGGGCAGGTTCATGATCGGGCAATGGGTTTGCAGGCGGATGTTCTCCTCGTCCCCCGCCTCCTGTCCCTCCGGCCTTTCCGCGGACATCATGCTGGGACGCCCCCGGATCTGCAGTTCGCTGTCGATCTTGAACTGGCCGTTGACCACGACCCATTCGCCTTCCGCCAGACCGTCCTCCACGACGTACACGTCGCCCGCGCGCGGACCCAGCACGACCGACCGCGGCTCGAACGTCGGCCGGTCGGCGTCCGGCATGCGCACGTAGACCACCGCGCGCTTGCCGGTCCGCAGCGGGGCCGATGCCGGGATGACCAGCGAATCCGCCGTGCCCGGCGGCGCACGAACGAGAGCGGACACAAACAGATCCGGCTTGAGCCGCCCCCCGGGATTCTCCGCCTCGACGCGCACCCGCACCGTGCGCGCGCGTGCATCGACCACGGGATCGATGAAGGCCACGACGCCTTCGAAGGTCTCGCCCGGCAGGGCCGCCGCCGTGAAGCGCACCGGCAAGCCTTCCCGCAGCCACGGCAGGTCGCGCTCGTAGGCTTCCAGGTTGATCCAAACCTTCGACAAATCCACGATTCGGAACAGCCGTTCGCCCTCGCGCAGAGCCTGTCCTTCGCGGACGAGCGGCGGCACCACCGCGCCCGCGACGGGGCTGGCGATCTGGACGGTTTGCGGCACCTCGCCGCTGTTCAGCACCTCGTCGGCCTGCTCCGCGCCAATGCCCAGGCGCAGCAGCCGGGCGCGCGCCGCGGCGCGGAGTCCGGGCGCCGCGTCGCGCACGGCCCGCAGTTCGCCCATCGCCGCGACCGCCGCCGGGCTGTAGAATCCGGCCAGCGTCTCCCCCTGCGCCATCGGCTGCCACGGCGTGTTGGCCACCAGCCCTTCCACATAGCCATCCACGCGGGCCACCACGTCCTGCACCCGGCTCTCGTCCATGCCGACCTTCCCGAACAGCGGCACCTCGATCTCCACCGCGCGCCGCTCCACCGGATGCGTCCGGACGTCCATCCGCGCCACGGCGTTCTCGGTCAACCGCAGTTGCGGCGGGCCATCGCCCTCGTCCGCGTCATCCCCGTCCGAGGGCACCGGGATCAGGTCCATCGCGCAGATCGGGCACTTGGCATTCGGGTCCGGCGAGCGCACCTGCGGATGCATCGAACAGGTGTACGTCTGCGCCGTTTTCGGCGCGTCCTCTCCGGCGGCAGGCGGGCCGGGCTCCGCATCGCCGGCGACAAAACAATCCCGGAGCAGGAAGCCCGCGACGAAAATCGCCAGCACCCCAACGGCGATCCGCCCGTTGCGCCAGCCCGTGGGTTTTGCATCGTTTGGTTTCATCAGTCCTCCTGGCTCCCGACGGGACCGCCGACCACGTCGAACGCGCCGACGCAGCAGCCGATGTCCGCCAAGGCGATTTCGCGGTCCGCCACGGCACGCTCGGCCAGCAAGCGGAATTCCAGCAGCGTGCGCTGGGCCTCGATCCACGCGGCGAAGTCGGCCTTCCCCTCGGCATACGCCTGCTGCTCCGAGGCCAGCACCTGCCTGGCCTTGGGGATGAGGGAATTCGTGAACAGCTCCACGCGCCGCTCGGCGTCCCGGAACTGGAACGTCGCCATGCTCAGCTCCGTCCGGAGGCGGTTGCGCATCTCGTCGCGGTCCTGCTCCGCCGCCTGGAGCATGGCGTCGGCCTCGCGCCCCCCGGCGCGAATCCGGCCGCGCCAGATGGGCAGAGAGATCCCCGCCATCAGGCGGACATCCGACTCGTCGCCTCGCCCCTCCATGCCCGGCATGACCATCCACCCGCCGCCGAGCATGAACCCCGGCCACCCCGTGCGGCGGGCCAGATCCCGGCCATGGCGGGCCGCCTCGATGCCGGCATCCGCCGCCTTCAGTTCGGGATTCAGCTCCGCCAGCAACTCCGCCAATGCCGCCTCGTCCAGCGTTGCCGGGCCGGAGAATGCGATTTGCGGCCAGGGGAGCAGGTCATCGGCCGGGAGGTTCAACAGCGCCGCCAATCCGACCGACTGCATCCGGCGCTGGTCCCGAAGCGATGCCAGACGATCGGCCACCCGCTCCTTCTCGATCTGCACCAGGGTCCAATCGGCCTGCGCCCCCGCGCCGGAACGGTAGCGCGCTTCGGCCGCCTGCTCCAGCTGTTCCAGCAGGTGCAGGTTCTCTTCGGCGACGTCCGTGGCGCGCGACAGATATCCGTATTCATGGACGGCCCGGACCACGCGTTCGTAGAGGTCGAACCGTTCGGCATCGAAGGCGTGACGGGCCGTTTGCGCCTCCGCCGCGGCCCGGCCTTCCCGCATCCGAAGCGTGCCGAACGCGGGGAAACTCTGCGTCAGGCTCACCCCGTAACGAGTATCCATCTGCTCGATGAAGTACTCGAAGGACAGCGACGGATCGTCCAACGCGCGCGACTGGGGGACCCGTTCCACGGCGGCCTGCCAGCGGTCGAATGCGGCGCGCAGGCCGGCATTGCGGGTGAAGGCGAGCCGGACGTAGTCCTCGAGAGAAGCCGGGGCCGTCGCGGGCGCGGGCGGCAACGTCCGCTCCCCGCCGCCATAGAGTTCCCGCCCCATGGCTTCATGCGATTCGCGCAACGCGGGCCCGGCCGCCGTGGCGCAGCCCGACACCGCCGCGCCCACGACGAGAACCATCAGGGCCACCCTGGGAGTCCGGGCCGATCGCGGTTCCGATCCCGGTTCATTCGCGAGTTCCGCCGCCAATGGCTGTTCGGCATTCAAGAACATGGTGGCCGCGCCCGAAGAGTTATTCCACCGGCGCCGTTTCCAGTTCGACGCCGTCGGCCTGCATCTGGGCGATGTATTTGGCCGGATCGGCCTTGATCGCTCCGATGCATCCTCCGCAGCAGACGTAGATGCGATAGCCTTCCACGTCGCCGTATTGGGATTGGCTGCTCACTGGATTTCCCTTCATGACGGGACAGGTCGTCTGGGGCTTGCCTTCGGCGAAGGCCAGCGTGGCCACCAGCAGCAGGGCGGCGATGATCAGGATGGTTTTCATTTTGTTCTCCTCTGGATTCGGGATTGGTTCTGTCTCAATATTGTTTTTTCATCACGCGCAGCAGTTCGTCCATCTTGGCGGCCGCTTCTTTGGGCGACCCGGATTCGAAGGCATCGCTGACGCAATGGTCCATGTGCTTTTTCAGAATCTGGAGTTCGACGGCGCGCAAAGCGGATCGCGCCGCCTGGATCTGGACGAGGATGTCGATGCAGTACGCCCCCTCCTCGACCATCCGCTGGATGCCTTGCACCTGGCCGCCGATGCGCCGCAACCGATGGCGCGTCTCTTCGTGCGTCGTGGCATGGGGTTTCGTTTTCATACTTCCAACGTACCCCCATAGGGTATATAATCAAGTAATCCCATCGATATTTAGGGTCTATGGAACCATGGCCGACCCGAAGCGGGAGAGCAATTCGCTCTCGCTCAATGGAATATAGGCAGCCTATAGATCAGCGGTTCAGTTCGCCGCGATCCGCCAAATACAGGAGGAAATCCCCCAGCGCGCGGACCAGCTCATCCCGCGTGTGCCGGTAGGCATCCGTCGAAAGCCCGAACGGATCCGCCACGTCCCCCGCCGTCTCCAACCCGAAGCTGTTCACCAGAAAGGTTTTCTGCGCGGCTTCCGGAAACCGATGCTCGATCTCCCGCCGATGCCCATCCGACATGGCCAGCACGATGCACGCTCCGTCCACGGCCGCCTTCGTGAGCGCGCGGGTCCGGTGCGCGGCAATATCCACGCCGATCTCCCGCATGACCTCGACGGCTTCAGGCGAGGCGGAATCCCCGCCCCACGCCCCCACGCCCGCCGACTCCGCCACCCAGCCCTTGCCCGCCAGCTTCCGGTTCAGCCACCCCTCCGCCATCGGGCTCCGGCACGTGTTCCCCGTGCAAACCACCAGCACCTTTTTCTGGCCGCCTTCCGCCATTCTTAATTCTTCATTCTTAATTCTTGATTGTCTTCAGTAGGACTTCGCCATCAGCACGCGCTGCGCGCTGGGCTTGCCCGTCAGGATGCATGCGCCCGCGCCGCGCGCGGCTTCGGGAATCTGCTCGGCGAACGGCAGGCAGCGGATGCTCGTTTCGTAGCGCTTGGCCATGACGTCCTCGTCCTCGTGCGTGCCCGCCCAATGCACCCACGCGAAGCCGCCCTCGCCCTTGAAGAAGGCCTCGAAATCCTCGAGCGTGTCGATGACGCGCGTGCGCTTCTCGCGCATGGCCCGCGCCCGCTCCAGCAGTTCCTTCTGCAGCACGTCCATCAACGCCGGCATGCCGGCGATGGCTTCCGCCCGCGGCAGGAACTGCTTCTTGCGCTTGCGCAGATCCGGCTCCGACTCGCCTTCCTTCTCCAGCACGAACCGCCGCACCACGCACAGCGAGCCCTTCTCCAGATCGCGCGGACCCACTTCGATGCGCACCGGCACGCCCTTGCGCTCCCACTCGTAGTACTTCGCGCCGGGCTGCATGCCTTCGCGATCGTCCACCTTCACCGCCAACCCCCGCGCGCGCAGCTCTTTGGCCACCGCCTGCGCCTCGGCGCCCGTCGCCGCCTGCTCCTCGGGCGTCTTGTAGATCGGCACGATCACCACCTGGATCGGCGCCAGCTTCGGCGGCAGGATCAGCCCGTTGTCGTCCGAGTGCGTCATGATCAGCGCGCCGATCAGGCGCGTCGAAACGCCCCAGCTCGTCGCATGCACGTATTCCAGCTGGCCCTCTTTGTTCAGGAACTTCACGTCGGCGCTCTTGGCGAAGTTCTGGCCCAGATAGTGGCTCGTGCCCATCTGCAGCGCCTTGCCGTCCTGCATCATGCCTTCGATGCACTGCGTGTCGATCGCGCCCGCGAACCGCTCGCCCTCGGTCTTGTGGCCGCGCACCACGGGCACGCCCATCACGTTCTCCGCCACGTCGGCGTAGACGTCCAGCATCCGCGACACCTCCTCGCGGGCCTCCGCCTCCGTCGCGTGGGCCGTGTGGCCTTCCTGCCACAAGAATTCCGCCGTGCGCAGGAACAGCCGCGTGCGCATCTCCCAGCGCACCACGTTCGCCCATTGGTTGATCAGCAGCGGCAGGTCGCGGTAGCTCTGGATCCAGTTCTTGTACTGCGCCCAGATGATCGTCTCGCTCGTCGGCCGCACCACCAGCGGCTCTTCCAGCTTCGACTCGGGATCCACCGTCACCTTGCCGTCGATCGATTTCAAGCGGTAATGCGTCACCACCGCGCATTCCTTCGCGAACCCCGCCGCGTGCTCCTCTTCCTTCGCCAGCAGCGACAGCGGAATGAACAGTGGAAAATACGCGTTCACATGCCCCGTCGCCTTGAAGCGGTCGTCCAGCTCGCGCTGCAGCTTTTCCCAGATCGCGTAGCCGTGCGGCTTGATCACCATGCACCCGCGCACCGACGAATGGTCCGCCAGGTCCGCCCGCTTCACGATGTCCAGGTACCACTGCCCGTAGTCCGTCCCCCGCGGCGTGATCCCGTCCGCCGCCGCCGCGGGTTGCTGCTTCTGATTCTGCTGGTTGCTCATATTCAAATCCTTTCAACGCAAGAGTCGCAAACGACGCCAAGGGATCGCAAACGCCGATCCTACAGCCCGTTCACTACTCGATGAATGCCATCTTTCACGAACTTCTCGCCAAAATTGATCACCATGCCCAGTTTCAACCCGGTCATTCTCAGGTAGGTCAGAACCTGGGATTCATAAACCGAATTGTACTCCGTTGTGGCCTTGCACTCCACGACCACGATTCCTTCCACGAGCAAATCCAGCCGCATCGGCGTTCCCAAGCTCTGCCCCTTGTACTGGATCGGCACCAACACCTGCCGTTCAACCTTCACTCCTCTTTGCGCCAGTTCCCACGCCACAGCCTCTTCGTACACGCCTTCCAGCAAACCCGGCCCGCCCAGCGTCCGGTGCACCTCGATCGCGCATTCATAGATCACCCGGCTGACCTCGTTCTCCGTCATTGGCTGCTCCGTCTTCAACTCCTCATCCCATCCGGCGTTTGCGTTCCTTTTGCGGCTCTTGCGCCCTTTGCGTTAAACGGCTGTCCTCTTCTCCTCATCCCATGTTCGCGGCGATGGCGTTGCCGAACTCCGAACACTTCACTTCCTTCGCGCCCTCCATCAGGCGCGCGAAATCGTACGTCACCGTCTTCCGCGCGATGCTCCGCTCCACGCCTTGGATCAGCAGGTCCGCCGCTTCCGTCCAACCCATGTACCGGAACATCATTTCGCCGGAGAGGATCAGCGAGCCCGGATTCACCTTGTCGAGGTTCGCGTACTTCGGCGCCGTCCCGTGCGTCGCCTCGAACACCGCGCAGCCCGTCACGTAGTTGATGTTGGCCCCCGGCGCGATGCCGATGCCGCCCACGCACGCCGCCAGCGCGTCGGACACGTAGTCGCCGTTCAGGTTCAGCGTCGCGATCACGTCGTACTCCGCCGGGCGCGTCAGGAGTTGCTGCAGGAATGCGTCCGCGATGCAGTCCTTCACCACGATCTTCCGGCCCGTCTTCGGATCGGCGATCTCGTGCCACGGCCCGCCGTCCAGCGGCACGGCCCCGAACTCGTCGCGCGCCGTCGCGTAGCCCCAGTCCCGGAACGCCCCTTCCGTGAACTTCATGATGTTGCCCTTGTGCACCAACGTCACGCTCCGGCGGCCGTTCTCCATCGCGTAGCGGATCGCCGCCCGCACCAGCCGCCGCGTGCCTTCTTCGCTCACCGGCTTGATCCCGATGCCCGAACTGCCCGGAAACCGGATCTTCTTCACGCCCATTTCCTTCGTCAGGAAATCGACGACCTTCTTCACCTCCGGCGTCCCCGCCGCCCACTCGATGCCCGCGTAGATGTCCTCGGAGTTTTCGCGGAAGATCACCATGTCCGTCTTCTCCGGATGCTTCACCGGGCTCGGCACGCCCGTGAACCACCGCACCGGCCGCAGGCAGACGTACAAATCCAATTCCTGCCGCAGCGCCACGTTCAGGCTGCGGATGCCCCCGCCCACCGGCGTCGTCAGCGGCCCCTTGATCGAAACCAGATAATCGCGGCACGCCGTCAGCGTCTCCGCCGGCAGCCACGTGTTCGGGCCGTAGACCGCGTTCGCCTTTTCGCCCGCGTAGATCTCCATCCAGGCGACCTTGCGCTTCCCGCCGTAGGCCTTTTCCACCGCCGCGTTCCACGCGACCAGCGCCGCCCGCGTGATGTCCGGCCCCGTCCCGTCGCCCTCGATGAACGGCAAAATCGGCCGGTCCGGCACCGCCAGCCGCCCGTCCGCGCCCATCGTGATCTTTTGCCCGTCCGCCGGAACCTTGATTTTGCTGTCGCTCATCGCTCGCTGTCCTTTCAAATCGAAGTTTTGCCGCTCCGTCCGCTTCGCTCTCTCGCTCGCCACGCTCCGCGTGGCGCTATCGACCTCGCGTTCGCCCTTCGCCTGCGGCTCGGGCTCGGCACTTGGCTGTTCCACGGTGTGGAAACATTTTTTCCATGGTGTGGAAAAATCCCGGAAAAGTTTTCCATTGCGTGGAAAAACCCGCCGCGACTTTTCCACAGTGTGGAACAAAGGTCAAAACAAACCGCGCCGCCCGTTCAGTCCTCCAGCAGGGCCTTCATGGCCTTCGCCAACGGATGCGAATTCGGCGCCAGTTCCCAGCCGTTTTTCGTCCGCCGCGCCACCCCGCCCTCTTTCAGCGGACGCAGATGGCGGAACAGAGCCATCTCGGGAATGCCTGCCGCCGCCGCCAGTTCCCTGGCCGGACGCGGCCCGTTCATCAATTCGCGAACGATCCTCAGCCTCCGATCATGGCCGAACGCCTGCGCCACCCGGATCGTCTCCTCGTCCGGACGTTTCGCCAGCGCCGCTTTCGCCGCCGCCAAGAGCGGTTTCGCCGACGGCACCTTCGCGTCCGGCACCGGCCGATACGTCACATGGCGTCCTTCGCGCACCATCTGCACCAGCCCGCGCGCCTGCAGCCGCCGCAGCTCTTGGCTCGCGCGCGGTTCGGACAGGCCGGCCGCCGCCGCGAATTCCGAGACGCCGGGACCGGCCCCGGCGAGGATCCGCCGAAGCAGGTCCAGCCGCGTCGGCCCCGCCAGCACGCGGCTGGTTCGCCAAAGCGTCGGGGTCAAGATCATCGCGCCACCTCCTTCATTCAACTATCACTTATAATTATAAGTGATAGTCCTGGAAAGCAAGAAATGCCGCCTTGCAGCCGCGGGCCGGACGAGGGGGGGCACAGATCGAATGTCCCTGGTCGGGACAAGGGAAAGCCGAACCGGTTCGGCGGCGAGCCTCTTTGAGCTGTTCAACCCCGCGCGCCGCGCCTATCCTAGGCATCATGAAAGCCCCGCTGAAGGAATCGCCGGGAATCTATGAAATCTCGCTGTCGCGGATCAAGGATCTGCCGGGGCACCGGCGGCCGCGCGAACTGGCGCTGGAGTCGGGCGTGGAGAACGTGCCGGACGAGGTGCTCGTGGCGATCCTGCTCCGGGCCGGGATCCGCGGACAGAGCGTGATCGATCTGGCCCGCCAACTCCTCGACCGCCACCTCGGCGCCCTCGACCGCCTGGCCCAGGCAAGCCATGACGAACTCCGCGCCATCAAGGGCATCGGGCCGGTCAAGGCGCTCGAATTGCGGGCGGCCTTCGAACTCGGCCGACGCGCGGTCCGAAAAAACGCCCCCCTGCCGCCGCTCGTCCGCGACCCGTCGCAGGTGCTGGCGCTGCTGGCGGAAAAAGCCGCCCGGCTCGATCAAGAAGTGGTCTGGGTGCTGCCGCTGGACCAGAAGTACCGGCTGCGGCGCGCGCCCGTGGAGGTCACCAAGGGCATCCTCAACGCCAGCCTGTCGCACCCGCGCGAAGTGTTCCGCGAGGCCATCCGCATGGCGGCGGCGGCGGTCATCGTCGCCCACAACCATCCGTCCGGCGATCCAACCCCCTCCGCCGAGGACCTCGCCACCACCCGTCAACTGATCGAAACGGGCAAGGTGGTCGGCATCCAGGTGCTGGACCACATCATCATTGGCGGCAACCGTCCGCTCCCGCCGCCCTACCTCAGCCTCCGCGAGGCGGGCTTGGCGGACTTCACATAGGCTCATCTTCATTGACAAATCGGGCGCGCTTCCGTTGAATGTGCGCGATTTTCACCCCTCGGAAGAAAAACGACCCATGAAAAACCCGTTCATTCCATTCGCCGCCGCCATCCTGCTGGTGGCCATCCCCCTGCGCGCCTCCACGCAGGAAGTGAAGGTCTTCGCCGACAAGATGTTCCGGCCCGCGCTGCGGGAAATCGCGCCGCGGTATACCCAGCAAACCGGCTTTGAAATCCGGCTCTCCTTCGGCGTTTCCAACCAGCTGGCCGACCGCATCCGCTCCGGCGCTTCCCCCGACCTGTTCTTTCCCGCCAGCGAAGCGGCCATGCGCCAAGTGATGGAGAAGGGGCTCGTGGATGTCGCGCTCAAGCGCAACATCCTCGCCCTGCCGCCGGGCGAACCCGCGGAAGAGGGCATCCCCCCCGAACCGCAGTATATCTCCGCGGCGGTCCTGCTTGACGCCACCCACCGCTTGCAGGCGATGGCGTTCCTTGAATTCCTGACCTCCGAAACCGCGCGCGACGTGTTCGCCCGTCACGGATTCGCGCTGCCGTAGGCCGGCGGGCGGGCCGACGCGCGCGCGGCGGCGACCTCCGCCTCGCGCGCGCGTCCTTGCCGCGCGAGGCAAACCGCCAGGTTGTGCCAGGCGTCCGCCCCCTCCGGACGCACCTCCGTTGCGCGCCGCAACAAGCGCTCCGATTCGGCCCAGTTGCCCGCCTTCCCCTCGAGGATCCCCCCATTGATCCAGGCCGAATCCGCGTGCGGATTCGCCTCGACCGCCGCCGCATAGAACGCGCGCGCGCCGGCCGCGTCCCCCGCCTCCTCGCGCAGCAGGCCCAGCCACGTCGCCGCCGTCGCGCTTTTCGGGTTCTGGAAATAGGCGGCCGTCCAAAGCTTCTCGGCCGATTCCCATTGTCCGAGGCGCAGCATCAGCAACAGCGCATAGATCGAGGCCAGCGCGGCCAGCCCCCCCGCGCGCCCGGCGCGGGACTGGTGCGAGAGCACCCACGCCGCCAGCACCGCGAATCCCGGCGCGAGGGGATAGACATAGCGGTCCGCCACCGGATGCAGCAGCGGCCACAGGTTCGACACCGGCGCGAAGAATATCGCCAGCCAGCCGAAGCCCAGCGAAACCGCCGGCGCCACGCGGCGCGCGCGCCACGCCCCCCACCCGCAGGCCCCCAGCCAGCCGAGCCCCAGCGCGAAGCGGATCGATGCCGCCGAAGCCACCGGCTCGAACGCCGGCGTCACGTTCAGCGGCCAGGGCACCAGCAACAACCGCAGCGTGCGCGTCCACAGCGCGGGCAGCGAAAACAACGTCTCGGGAAACCGCAGCGACTCGCCGTTCCACGAGCCTCCCGCCGCCTGCAGATCCGCCGGAAGCGCCAGCCACAGCGCAAAGAATCCCGCCGCGATTCCTGCGCAAACCGCCAGCGCGGCGAGGCGCGCGCGGCGTTCCTCCGGGAACGCCGCCGGGAACAGGAACATCAGCGCGCCCAGCAAGATCGGCGCCGCCACCGCCGTCTCCTTCGACAACAGCGCCAGAACCAGGCAAACCCCCCCCCCCATGCGCTTGACCGCCGCTCGTTGCCGCGCGGCCAGGAACCCGTGCAGGGAAGCCAGCACAAAGAACAGACACAACACATCCGCGCGGAACCCCGGCGCATGGACCGCCTCGGAAAGCGCCGGATGCAGCCCGAACAACACCCCCGCCGCCGCCGACAAAAAAGCGCGGCCCGTCAGCCGCCACAGCAGTCCCGCCAACAACGCCACGCAGCCCAGATGCAGCAGCAGGCTGCTGACGCGCCACCCCGCCGGCTGCCAGCCGTAGAGCGCGCGGTCGAGGAAATAGGTCGCCAGCACGGCGGGACGCCGCCCGTTGATCACGCGCGGATCCGCCAGCGTTTGCCCCGTCAACACCAAGCCCAAGTTCGAGGGTCTTTCCCAAAAGGGGTTTTCCGGCAGCATGCCGATGTCGTCGTAGAGAAAAGGAAACGACAGGCCCTTCAGCCACGGAGACGCCACCACGGCGAGCAACAACGCCCATTTCCACGCTCGGTTCATGGCGCGCATTGAAATCGCCCCCCGCCCGCTTGTCAACGCCTCCTTTTTTCCTTTTCCCCCGGCCGCCCTTTCCCCTACGCTCGCCCCGTGCATAAAAACCATTCCAGCCTCCCCCGCCTGGTCCTCGCCGCCGCCCTGCTCGCGCTCGTCGCGCCGGCCGACGCCTTCGCCGCCAAGAAATGGCGCGAATACACCGATTGCCAGATGATCCAAAACTCCGCCAACGATGGCGACAGCTTCCATGTCAAGGCGGGCAACATCAAGAGCAAGACCTATCTTTTCCGGCTCTATTTCGTGGACACCCCCGAATCCGAAAAATCGCTGCCCGAACGTCTCCAGGAACAGGCGGACTATTATGGCATCGCCGATCTTGCCGATGTCGTCAAGGCCGGAAAAGAAGCCTCCAAGTTCACGGCCGACTTCTTGATGAATGGCTTCACGGTTCACTCCCGCCTCTCCGATGCGCTCGGACGTTCCGCCAAGGACCGGGACTACGCGATGGTGATGGTCGGGAATCTGGATCTCGGCGCGGAACTGGTCCGCAACGGCCTGGCTCGCGTCTACGGCACCGGGACGGACCTCAGCGAACTGGCGCCCTATGGAAAATCCGAGGATTTCTGGTGGAAACGCCTCCGCGGAGCCGAACTCGAAGCCAAGCAGGCCAAGCGCGGCGCTTGGGCCTATTCCGGCGCACCCGCCTCGCGTCTCGACGCTCTTTTCGCCCCGCGCCAAGTGGATGAGCAGGATGTCATTCTCGCCCGTCCCATCTACCTCTATCCCCTCGATCCGCGGAATGTCCAGCCTCTGGGCCAGCTCAAGGCCGGCCTGACCGTCCGCGTGCTGAAAGGCGCGACCCCCGACAAGGCGCAGGTGCGCTTCACATCCTCCTCGGGACAGGTCTACGAAGGCCTCGCCCGGTTCGTCGATCTCGGACTCTGAGACGGAACGCCATGGTCGATCTGCCCACCTACTTGGCCGAAGGCGCGCGCTGGATCGAAGAAGCCCTCGACCGCCTCGTGCAGCCCGCCGACACCCGCCCCGCGCGGCTGCATGCCGCCATGCGCCACAGCCTGTTCGCCGGGGGCAAGCGCCTCCGTCCCATCCTTTGCGCCGCCAGCGCCGAAGCCTCTGGCGCGCCCCGCGGCGCCGCCCTCTTTCCCGCCGCCGCCATCGAATGCCTCCACACCTACACCCTCATCCACGACGACCTGCCCTGCATGGACGATGACGATCTGCGCCGCGGCGTGCCCACCTGCCACAAGGTCTATGGCGAAGCCATCGCCCTTCTGGCCGGCGATGCGCTGCAGGCGCTCGCTTTCGAACTCGCCGCCCGCGCTCCCGCCGCGCCCCTCGACATCGTCCGGGAACTCGCCGACGCGGCGGGCTCCGTCGGCGTCGTCGGCGGCCAAGTGGAAGACATGCTCGGCGAGCATCTGCCGCCCGATGCCGAGCGCCTCGAATACATCCAGCGCCACAAGACCGGCGATCTGATCGTCTGCGCCTGCCGCATGGGCGTCCTCGCCGCCGGCGGAAATCCGGCCGCGCTCGCCGCCGCCGCCCGCTACGCCGCCGCCATCGGCGAAGCCTTCCAGATCGCCGACGACCTCCTCAACGCGACCGCCACCGCCGAGCTGCTCGGCAAGGCCGTCGGCACCGATGCCGCGCGCGGGAAAACCACGGCCCTCTCCGTCTACGGCATGGATGGCGCAAGAAAGCGCCTGCAAGAATTGACCGAGTCCGCGCTCCAAGCCCTCCCCGGCTTCCCCGGCGACACCGCCCCCCTCGCCGCCCTCGCCCGCCACATCGCCGCGCGGAAGAACTGAAATCCTCAATGTATGGGACAGATCCGTCCTGTCAGACGGATACTTCGGATGGGGAGGGCTATTTCCCGCGGCAGATTTCCACCGCCACGCTTTCCGTGTGCGGCAACGCCCCGGGCTTGTCCACGACGACGCGCGCGCGGATCACCTGCGGATGGCTCAGGCAGCCCTCCGCCACGCGCTCCGCCAGCGTCTCGATGAGCCGGAAGCGCCCTTGCTTCGCGATGGCGATCACCTCCGCCTCGATCCGTTCGTAGTTCAGCGCGTCCCCGAGCTTGTCCGACTTCGCGGCCTGGCGCGTGTCGCATTCCAGCGAAACATTCAGGATCACCGGCCGCGGATGCCCGCGCTCCGCCGGATGCACCCCCAGCACGCAGCGCACCTTCACCTTCCGCAGATGGATCCAATCGCCGCCCGGAGATGTGGGTTTTCGCAGGATCGCGCTCATGCTCGCGGCTTCGGCTCGCGGATGAAGGTGCCGTTTTCGAGTTCCGCGAAGGCCTGATCCAACTCTTCGCGCGTGTTCATCACGATGGGCCCGCCCCATGCGATGGGCTCGCGCAGCGGACATCCCGCCAACAACAGGAAGCGCATGCCTTTCTCCCCCGCCTCCACCGCGAATTCACCGCCCCCGCCAAACAACACGGCGTGACGGCTCTCGATCGGCTTGTCCGATTCGTCGAACCGGCCTGCCCCCGACATGATGTAGATGAACACGGTGGCGTCCGGGTCCGTCGGCAAGCTAAAGTCCGCGCCCGCCTCCAGATTCACATCCAGCATCACCGTTTTCACATAGTCGCCCTGGGTCGCCCCCTCCACCTCCCCATGGCGCCCGGCAATCACGCCGACGCACACGCCCGGCTCCCGGACCTGGGGAATCCGGTCCGCAGTGAGATCGCGATACTGCGGCGGCGCAAACTTGTCCTTGCACGGCAGGTTGATCCAAAGTTGCAGCCCCAGCATCCGCGGCGCGGCCCGCGGCATCTCCTGATGGAGGATGCCCCCGCCGGCGGTCATCCATTGGCATCCGCCATCCAGGATGTGTCCGCTGTTCCCGAGGCTGTCGCCATGCTCGATGTCGCCCTCGATCAGATAGGTCACCGTCTCGATGCCCCGATGCGGATGCCACGGAAATCCCCGGATGTAGTCCTTGGGATCGCGCGAGTCGAACGCGTCCAACATCAGAAACGGGTCGAACTCCTCCGCGGCGCCCCGGCCAATCACGCGCACCAAATGCACCCCCGCCCCGTCGATCTGCGGGGAACCGGTCACGATCTTTCGGATGGATCTGGTCTGTGCCACGGGGAGTTCCTTTCGGATAACCGTGCATATCCTACCCTCCTCTTCTCCCTTCCGCAACCCATCCCCATCCGCTAAGATCTCCGCAAAACCAAGGAGTCCAATTCCCCATGGGCCACAAGCTCACCCCCAAGATCATCCTCGAAGGCACCCGCCTGACCTTCAAGACCGACCTCGCCTTCGCGCTCAACGAACACCCGCGCATCGTCGGCCCCCGCCGCTACCGCTACCACTCGCCGCTCGTCTCCGGCGAATGGTGCGCCTTCACCAATTTCCCCTGGGGCCGCGGTCTGATCAACTTCGAGCCGCACGAAGAGGCGCTGGCCATGGAGACCTACGCCACCTGGACCCGCCTCTTCGAGCTCCAGCGCTACTATTCGTGGATCGTGGACCGCTTCCACCTCTCCACCCGCATGTACCAGCTCATGACGCATGGCAAGGACTACGATTTCCGCTGGCTGGAGGAGCGCCTCCACCCCCTCAACTTCCGCCTCGTCTATTGCACCCGCTCGCCCGATTCCTTCGCCGCCGCCCGCGCCCGCCGCCTCGAGGTCTCCGGCAAGCCTTCGCAATACGATGACCTCTCCCTCTTCGTCCGCGAACAGGAAGTCCTCGACCGCCTCGTCGCCCAATCCCTCCTGCCCGTCTTCAAACTCGACGTCTCCAACAACGACATTTCCGCCGCCGCCGACCGCGTCGCCGACTGGCTCGCCGCCACCGGCGGCCTCTGGATGGAGAATTAGCCATGGATGCACCGCGCCCCCAAGCCCCCCCCCGTTCCCGCTGGAGCTGGATCCGGTCGCTGCCCCTCGCGACCCTCGCCGGCCTCGCGCTGGTCGTCCTGTTCCTGGTTTTCTGCAAAATCGACGACTACGCGGTCCGCTGGCGGATCATGCTCCCCCTCGCCGCCGCCGCGGGCGGACTTCTCCTGTGGCGGCGCAAGCGCGTCGCGGGCCTCGAATCCTGGGTTTGCACCGCCGGCCTGTGCCTGCTGGCCGCCCTCTTCCTCCTGCGCGACATCGGCATGTCGGAAAAACTGGCGGAGCTGCTCGACAAGGTGAACTCGTACAAGACCGGAGTGAACCAGATGACCACCGAACTCAACCGATTCTTCGGACGCCCCACCGTCCCCCCGCGCTGAAGCGCCCCGCCATGCTGAATCCCGGCTCCTTCCGTGACTCTTCCCTTGCCATCCCCCCGCGCCTCCGCCATCATTCCTGAATTATGCGCATCCTCCTCTCCAACGACGACGGCATCCACGCCCCCGGCATCCACGCCCTCCACTCCGCCGTCCAGGACCTCGGCGAAATCTCCGTCGTCGCCCCCGACGGCGAGCGCTCCGCCATCAGCCACGGCATCACGCTGACCAAGCCCCTCCACGCCCGCCCCTGGCCCCCCGGCGGCCCTCCTTTCGGCACCGCCATCAGCGGCACCCCGGCCGACTGCGTCAAGCTGGCCGTCAGCCTCCTGCTCGACCCCAAGCCCGACCTCATCTTGAGCGGCATCAATCTCGGCCCCAACGCCGGCATCAGCGTCCTCTACTCCGGCACCGTTTCCGCCGCCACCGAGGGCCCCATCATGGGCATCCCCTCCATGGCCCTTTCCCTCGACACCTTCCACGACCCCAACTGGGACACCGCCGCGCGCGTCAGCCGCGCCCTCGTCGAGCAGGTCGTCTCCGGCCGCCTCCGCATCGCCCCCGACATCTTCTGGAACGTCAACATCCCCAACCTCCCCTACGACCAGCTCGCCGGCCTGCGCATCACCCGCATGGGCGCCTCCCGCTTCGTCGAGAAATACGAAAAGCGCCTCGACCCCTGGGGCAACCCCTACTACTGGATGACCGGCGAGCTCTACGAAACCGGCGACATGAAGGGCACCGACCTCGAAGCCCTCCGCCAGGGTTGCGTCTCCCTCTCCCCCATCGGCCTCGACCACACCGAGCACGCCGCCATCGACGCCCTCGCCGCCCATCCGCCGGAGTTGCCCAAATAACCGTATTCAGGAGTCAGCATTCAGGAGCCAGCATGAAATCCGGGATCGACTTTCCAACCATCTCCATGCTGAATTCTGACTCCTGAATTCTGAATTCTCTCTTCCCATGCTCATCGACTTCCACGCCCACATCTTCGAAGACGCCCTCGCCGCCAAGGCCATCCCCTTCCTTGAGCAGGAAGGCAACATCAAGGCCGCCACCGACGGCCGCGCCGCCGGGCTCCTCGCCTCCATGGACCGCGCCGGCATTTCCCGCGCCGTCATCTGCCCCATCGCCACCAAGCCCTCGCACTTCGACGGCATCCGCCGCTGGGCCCGCGGCGTCCGCGCCGCCCAGCCGCGCCTCGAGATGCTCCTCTCCATCCATCCCGACGACCCCGACGCCCTCGCCCATGCCGACCAAGCCGCCGACGAAGGCTTCAAGGGCCTCAAGTTCCATCCCTACTACCAGCGCTTCACCCTCGACGACGAGCGCCTCTTCCCCCTCTACGAGCGCATCGCCCAGCGCGGCCTCTTCGCCCAATTCCACGTTGGCTTCGACATCGCCTATCCGCCCGAACGCGTCTGCGACCCCATCCGCGTCCGCCGCGTCATCGACACCTTCCCCACCCTCAAATTCGTCGCCACCCACCTCGGCGGCTGGCGCGACTGGGAAAACTCGCGCAAATATCTCATCGGCCGGCCCGTCTACATCGAGACCTCCTACTCCCTCTACGAACTGCCCCCCGCCGAAGCCCGCGCCATGATCCTCGCCCACCCCGCCGACCGCATCCTCTTCGGCACCGACAGCCCCTGGGCCGACCAGTCCGAGGAACTCGCCCGCTGGCAAACCCTCGACCTCCCCGAAGACCGCCTCGCCGCCGCCCTCGGCGGCAACGCCGCCCGCCTCCTGCAATGAAAAAACCCGCCGTTCGGCGGGCATCGCGGAAAAGGGGTCGGGGCGCCGGGATTTTCCGCCGCAGGCGAAACCTCGTCCCGCTCGGCGGGACGGGGAACCCGGGGGTTCCCGCTTCTTGTCGACCAAGGACTGCAAGATGGTCGGGGCGCCGGGATTTGAACCCGGGACCTTTTGCACCCCAAGCAAACGCGCTACCAGTCTGCGCTACGCCCCGTCCTGAAGCTTGCAGCGTCGTCGTGTGTATCACGAGCCCCGCCGCGCCGTCAACGGCGCTTTTCCCGCCGCGAGGCGGTTGACAGCCCGCCCCGCTCCCGTTATGTTCCCTCCCGATATGAATGGCGCGGTAGCCAAGTGGTAAGGCGAGGGTCTGCAAAATCCTTATGCATCGGTTCGATCCCGATCCGCGCCTCCAAATTCCATTCTGTCGCCGGCGCCGAACAGGCGCCTTTTTTTCATAGAACAGGCCAACGAGAATGACGTCTTCCCATACCCGGAAGGTCGAAGAGGTCTTCGCCGATCTCTGTTCCTCCCCCGACGGACTTTCCGCCGCCGAGGCCGCCGCCCGCCTCGCCGCCCACGGCCCCAACGAGCTGCAGGAGACCATCTCCCGCCCGGCTTGGAAGATGCTCCTCGCCCAGTTCATCGAGCCGATGATCCTCATCCTCGTCGCGGCGGCCGTCCTTTCCTTCGTCCTTGGCGACCTGACCGAAGGCATCGCCATCCTCGCCATCGTGATCCTCTTCGGCGTGCTGGGCTTCATCCAAGAATACCGCGCCGAAAAGGCCATGGCCGCCCTCAAGCAGATGTCCAGTCCCGTCGTCCGCGTCCGCCGCGACGGCGCCCTGCGCGAAATCCCCGCCCGCGAACTCGTCCCCGGCGACATCGTCCTGATCGAGTCCGGCAACATCGTCCCCGCCGACCTGCGCCTGATCGAGGTCGTCAATCTCGGCGTCATGGAAGCCGCCCTCACCGGCGAGTCCGAGGCCGTCAAGAAACAGATCGACGCCATCGCCAACGAAAAACTTCCGCTCGGCGACCGCAAGAACCTCGCGTTCATGGGCACCCTCGTCGCCCACGGCCGCGGCGCCGGTGTCGCGGCCGAAACCGGCATGCGCACCGAGCTGGGCAAAATCGCGGGCATGATCCAGGACATCGGCGAAGGCCGCACCCCCCTGCAGCGCAAGCTCGCCCAGGTGGGCAAGCATCTGTCCATCGCCGGCTTGGGCGCCGCCCTGCTCATTCTCGCCATCGGCCTGGCCCGCGGCGGGACCTTCCCCGACATGCTCCTCACCGCCGTCAGCCTCCTCGTCGCCGTCGTGCCCGAAGGCCTCCCCGCCGTCATCACCGCCACCCTCGCCCTCGGCGGGCGCCGCATGCTCAAGCGCCACGCCCTCATCCGCAAGCTGCCCGCCGTCGAAACCCTCGGCTCCGTCACCGTCATCTGCACCGACAAGACCGGCACCCTCACCGAAAACCGGATGACCGTCACCCGCCTGCATACCCTGCATCGCGATCTGATCCTGACCGGCAATCAAGCCGAACCCGCCCTGCCCTCCGCCGAGGACGAACCCGAACTGTTCCCCCTGTTGCTCTCCGCTTCGCTGTGCAACGACGCCCACCTCGTCTTCGAGGAGTCCGGCCAGCCCCTCCGCATGATCGGCGATCCCACCGAAACCGCCCTCCTCGCCGCCGCCGAACAGTTCGGAATCGCCACCCAATCCCTCGGCGACGAGTTGCCGCGCATCGCGGAATTTCCGTTCGATTCCGACCGCAAGCGCATGGCTACGCTCCACACCGGCAACGTCGGCGACTATCCCCTCCCCGACGCCATGGCCGCGCCCGTCGTCGTCGCCGTCAAAGGTTCCCCCGATGGCCTGGCCAAGCACGCCACGCACGTCCTCGACCAGGGCCGCATCGTTCCCCTCACCGACGAAATCCGCCGCAAATTCCATGCCGACAACGAGCGCATGGCCAACGAGGGCATCCGCGTCCTCGGCATGGCCTTCCGCCGCTTCGATGCGCCGCCCGCCGCCCATGCCACACACAAGGAGATTGAGTCCGACCTCGTGTTCTGCGGCCTGATCGGGATGATGGATCCCCCGCGCGAGGCCGTCCGCGCCGCCGTCGCCAGCAGCCACGCCGCCGGCATCCGCACCCTCATGATCACCGGCGACCACCCCCTCACCGCCGCCGCCATCGCCCGCAACCTGCGCCTGGCGCCCGAAGGCGAAGAACCCCGCATCCTGACCGGCGCCGAGCTCGCCGCGCTTTCCGACGCCGAGCTCGAAGCCCAGGCCGACCGCATCTCCGTCTATGCCCGCGTCTCGCCCGAGGACAAGCTGCGCATCGTGACCGCCCTGCAGAAGCGCGGCCACATCGTCGCCATGACCGGCGATGGCGTGAACGACTCGCCCGCCCTCAAGCGCGCCGAGATCGGCGTGGCCATGGGCATCACCGGCACCGACGTCGCCAAGGAATCTTCCAAGATGGTCCTGCTCGACGACAACTTCGCCACCATCGTCGCCGCCATCGAGGAAGGCCGCACCATCTACGACAACCTCGTCCGCTTCATCAAATATTCCTTCGGCGGCAACCTCGGCAAGGTGCTCGTCATGCTGCTCGCGCCCCTCGCCGGCATCGGCGCCATGGCCCTGCGCCCCCTGCACCTGCTGTGGCTCAACCTGCTGACCGACGGCCTCATGGGCCTCGGCCTCGGCCTCGAATCCGCCGAGACCGACGTCATGAGCCGCCCGCCCCGAAAGCCCGGCGCCGCCATCCTCGACCGCTCCGCCATCTGGCACGTGAGCTGGATGGGGCTGTTCATCTGTTTCTCGTCCCTCCTCCTCGCCGGCCTCTGGCATCGCTTCGGATGGGGCGGCGGCGAATGGCAGACCGTCCTCTTCTCCGCCATCGGCTTCGCCCAGATCGGCCAGGCCTGGGGCCTGCGCGCCCTGACCGGCCACGTCTTCCGCTTCGGCCGAAATCCCGCGCTCGTCGTGCTGACTCTCTTGACGCTCGTCCTGCAGCTGGGCGTGATCTACGTCCCCGTCCTGGCCCGGGCCTTCAAGCTCGCGCCCCTCTCCCGCGAAGGCCTCGCCGCCACCGCCGCCCTCGGCGCGCTCACCTTCGTCCTCGTCCACCTCGAGCGCCGCCTGCGCGGCGGAGTCAAGAGGTAGGAATTCCGAACCGTCTCCTTGGATGCCCCCGGCCGGCCCCGCCCGGAACGTCTCACCCGCCGCCGTAGGCCTTCACCACCCGCTCGATGACTGCCGTCGTCGACAGCCCTTCCACCATCGGCGCGAGCACGACTTTGCCGCCCCGCGCCTCGACGATGTCCCGCCCGCTGACGTAGTGCGCCCAGTCTTCCGCCTTCACCAGCACGTCCGGCTGCAACTCGGCGATGAGCTCCTTGGGTTCGTCCTCGTCGAAGCCTGTCACGCAGTCGACGCATTCCAGCGCAGCCAGCAGCCGCGCGCGGTTCGGCTCGTCCACGATCGGCCGCTTCTCCCCCTTGTGGCGCCGGACGCTGGCGTCCGTGTTCAACCCCACCACCAGCACGTCGCCCTGTTTCCGCGCGAACTGCAGGTAGGTGGCATGCCCGGCATGGACCAGATCGAAGCACCCGTTCGTGAACACGATCTTCTTCCCCGCCGCGCGCAGCCGCGCGCATTCCCCCGCCAACGCGCCCCGCTCCCAAATTTTTTCCTCGGCATCTCTCATGGCAGCTCCTACCCTTCACCGTCAGATACCAAACCCCCGGCCCGAATGAAATCCCCAAAATGACCGCGCCCGTCAATCTCACGCGCCCGTCCGAAGTCCGCGCCCTGCTCACGCAGCTGGACTTCCACCCCTCGCGCCTCCTCGGCCAGAACTTCCTCATCGACCGCAACATCCTGAACATCCTGCTCGGCGCGGCCGAATTGAAGGCCGCCGACGCCGTCGTCGAGGTCGGCCCCGGCCTCGGCGTCCTCACCGACGCCCTCCTGGCCCGCGCCGCCGCCGTCACCGCCATCGAGAAGGACCACCGCCTCGCCGCCTACCTCCGCGAGCGCTTTGCGGACCGCCCCCACATGACGCTGATCCACTCCGACGTGCTCGATTGCGATTTCCCCGCCCTCTTCCCCCGCCCCGGCTTGAAGCTCGTCGCCAATCTCCCCTACGCCATCGCCGCGCGCCTCCTCGTCGAGCTCACCGCCATCCCCCATCCCCCCGCCCTCGTCGTCGTGACCATCCAGCGCGAAGTCGCCGCCCGTCTGATTGCCGCGCCTTCCAGCGACGACTACGGGCTGCTCTCGATTCTGATCCAGCGGCACTACGAGATTGCCACCGTCAAGCACATCGCCCCCTCCTGCTTCTGGCCGCCGCCCGAAGTCCAGTCCTCCATTTCCAAGCTCGTCCTCCGCCCGGCGCCTCTCGGCGGCCCCGCCGACGAACTCGCCCTGCGCGCCCTCCTGCGCCACGCGTTCTCCCGCCGCCGCAAGACCATGGCCCGCTCCCTGCGCGATCTCGCGCCCGCCCCCCTGCCCGCGCTCGCCGCCGCCGGCATCGCGCCGACCGCCCGCGCGGAAGAACTCGCCCCTGCCGCCTGGCCCGCCCTGCTCCGCGCCCTGGCCCCGGCGCGCTGAACCGCGGCTCAGCCCCGGGCGCGGGAAAGGGCGGCCGGATCCGGCGGTCCGGGGCCGGCCGGCCCATGCCGGACCGGGGCAATGAAAAACCCCGGCGGGGGAAAACCCGCCGGGGTTTGTTCGAATCCGGACTTAGCGGCGAGGGGGGCGTTCCTGCGCCTCGTTCACGCGAACCGCGCGGTC
>SABN01000228.1 GCA_009928955.1 Opitutia bacterium
GTCAGGGATCAATCAGGAGGGCGACATGGGACAAGCGAAACGCAGAGGGAGATTCGATGAGCGCCGCGCGGCGGCGCTGGCCGAGGCGCGGATCAGGGCCGAGAGCGCGGCCGGCGCGGCCCGCAATATGGTCGGCATGACCAATGCCGAGGTGTACGAGTGGGCGGAAATCCGCGAGGAGCGCGCGGCGGGGTGCCTCGCCGTGGCGGTGTGCGGCATCGGGGTCGCGGCGTGCGTCGCGGCCTGCCTGCTTTTCTGCGGGCCGTGCCGGCGCGTGCCGGAGACGGGGCCGGAGTGTCTGGCCGCGAACATCGCGGCGGGCGTGTATGGCGACGAGATGTGCGGCGACGAGCCTGCGGAAGGGAGGTAGCCGTGCGGGGGGACTTGCCGGGGCAGATCCTGATGCCGTGGGGCGCGGACGCGGCGGACGCGGGCGCCGTGGAGGCGGTGGAGGCGGGTGTGCCGGCGGCGGCCGAGCGCTGCACCACGGCGCGGGCGGCGCAGGCGCTGCACGTGAGCGAGCGGACGGTGCGCAACATGATCGAGGAGGGCACGCTGCTGGCGAGCTTCGCCAGCCGCAGCGCCGACCCGCAGCGCAGGCACTGGCGGGTGGTGGTGCGGACGGACAGGCCGTTCGACCCCGCGCGCCGCACGCTGATGACGCTGGAGGAGGCGGCCAAGGTTTTCACAAACATCGGCGGGTGACCGATCATTAAACACCCTTGAAAGGACACTGAAAGATGAGTAAACAGACGGTAGAGATCGCGTGCGGCGCGGAGACGGCCGGCGCGCTGATGGGCGTCTTCCAGGAGATGGCGGACGCGTACGGGAAGGCGGTCGCCAGACAGCAGGCAGACCGGGAGGGTGTGCCTGACGGCTATGAGAAGAACGCCAGGGGGTGGCTGATCCCGGCGGGCGAGGTGAAGAGCAAGGACATGCTTGAATCGCGCTTCGTGGACGCGTTCCACGGGCTGGCGGCCGCCGCGGCGGCGGCGTGCGACCATGTGCGCCTGGCGGCGTTCGCGGAGAGCGACGCGCTGGTCGGGATGATCGTGGCGGACGCGGGCGGCGACGCGGGCGCGGCGCAGCGCGGCAAGGCGACGCTGCAGAACCTGGCGGCGACGCGGCGCGTCACGATCGACCGGCGCGACACGGTGGCCTTCGGCCCTGAGGTCCAGGCCGCGAAGGATCTGGTCATGGCGTGCGTCCGCAAGTGGAGCGACGGCGCAAACGCGCACCTGGTGCAGTTGGCGATGGCGGCGTTCCAGGCGAACGGGAAGGGTGACCTGAGCGTCGGCAAGGTGGCCGCGCTGTGGCGGATCGAATGCGCGGACGAAAAATGGCAGGCGGCCATGTCCGCGCTGAAGGAGGCGCTGCGGCCGACGGGCACGGCGACGTACCTGAGGTTTCACGAGCGCGGCGCGCCGGACGGGAAGTGGCAGCTCATCGAGGCGCGGATCTGAATGTTTACACCCGGCGACCGCCGGGGATGAAAGGGAAAACGAGACATGGCAAAGAAGACGGTTATAAAAGATTCGGAAGTGCAGGTCATCAAACGCGACGGCAGCGTCGCGCTCACGCCCGAGGTGCGGGCGAAGGTCGAGGGCATTTTGGCGCAGGTCAACCTGGACATCGGCAACGCCGAGCTCGGGCGGTTCTTCGCGCTGCGGGCGGGATGCGGCCTGATCGTGGTCAAGGAGCTGTGCGAGCACGGCGAGTGGGGCGCGGAAATGACCAGACTTTGCCCGCAGCGGCATTCCGACACGCTGCGCCGTTATATGCGCAACGCACGGGGCTTCCTCCTAACCAAGGCGCTGATGGCCCGCGACGTGTGGGACAAATTGCTGAGCGTGGGGCCGCTTGAGGATACGTCTATGAGACTGCTGCTTGGGGACGGGAAAAAGCCGGACGCAAAGTCCGCCGCGAAGATCCCGAAAGAGGTGCTGGCGATGGCGGAGTACGTCCGCGAAGAGTCTGCGGGGGAGAAACCGACGAAGCCCGCGGCGGCAGCG
>SABN01000098.1 GCA_009928955.1 Opitutia bacterium
GGCCGAAGAGGGAAGGCTTCAACATCCAATTTAGAGCAGTTTTCAGAATTCAGTAGCCGTTTTCCATCCCCCGACGGGGTCGTCGGGGGATCCAAAAATATGGATCCATTGGCTGTTTGGAGCCGGCACGACCTCGTGCCGGGCTTGTTCAACGGCTACAGAAAAAGCTAATTTGCTCTAGTCGGGATGAACGGGAGGGGGAGAAAGGGCCCCGAACGGCCAGCGCGCCACAAGGTGCGCCCGCTCTTTCCGGAAAACCTTGGCGGGCTTTGCGATCTTGGCGAGAGAAAACAGACTTCCCCGATCGGGATCCTGCAAATCCTGTCCATCCTGTCAAAAAATACCGGATCCCTGAATTCTATTGCGCTTCGCGCAGCTGCCGGAGGAGTTCCTGGAGGGCGCCGATGCGGGGATGGCGGCGCTGGGTGTCCTGCACGAAGGCGGTGGCGGGGGCGAGGAGCGCGCGGTCGCCGAGGGCGACGCGCTGGAGGAGGGATTGGTAGGCGACGCGGCGGAGGGCGAGGTCGTCGAAATCGGTGCGGGCGAAGGGGAGGCCGGCCATGGCCCAGTAGAGGGCTTGGGCCTGGGGGGTGCGCCAGTCGAGGGCGCCGAATTGCGCTTCGATCTGGCGGACGAGTCCGGGGTCGAGGGGAACGGCGCCGGAGTCGACCTCGGCGGCCCATTGGGCCCGGTAGTAGGCGGCGGAGGAGTCGGAATCGGTGCCGAGCTTGTGGAGGAACATCCAGGCGAGCTCCTGGTGGAGGCGCGGGGAGCCGGGGTTGGAGGCCATGCCTTCGTCGCGCAGGAGGCCGATGCCGTTGCGGACCCAGCGCCATTTTTCGGCGGGGGTGGGCATGAGGGCGGAGAGGTTGTAGGCCATGTTCCAGGCGTGGTAGGCCCAGATGACGGGGACGCGCGGCTGGAGCTGGACGATCCAGTCCGAGAGCTGGACGAGCTCGAAGTAGCGGCCCTCGTCCTGCAAGGTGCCGGCGCGCATCCAGAGGACGTCGGCGAGGATGCCGCGGAAGCCGCCGAGGGCGACGGTGGTGAAGGCCACCATGGGCGGCATGTTCTGCGTCGGCGGGGCTTGGGTGAGGTGCGATTCCGCGCGCATCTCCAGGAGGCGGACGTTCAGGGCGCCGGCGAGGGTGAGCGCGGCCGCCGCCGCAATTAAGAATGAAGAATTAAGAATCAGGAATTTTCTGGAAGAGAAATTCATCGGGAGGGTTGCTTGGTCGTGGTGATGATGGCGGAGAGGATGCGGCAGAGTTCGTCGGCGTCGGCGAAGATGCTTTCGAAATCGCGGGGAACGAGCAAGTTCGCGTCTTTGAGCAGGCGCAGCCAGTAGCGGGTCTCGCGGGCCTCCTTGTAGGCGATGGAGATCTTGGACAGGAAGTCGGCGCGGGATTGGCCGCCAATGGCTTCCTCGACGTTCGCGCCGATGGCGGTTCCGCTGCGAAGCAACTGCTTGGAAAGGACGAATTCCTTCTTTTTTTCGGTGAGATGCCGATAGAGCTTCACCGCGCGGAGGGCGAAAGCGTAGCTCTTTTCCCGAATCGGGTTGTCGGCTTTCACAATTCTTAATTCTTCATTCTTAATTTTTAATTGGCCGCCGGGAGGGCCCACTCCCGGCGGCGGAGGACGGCGGCGGAGAGGAGGGCGAGGAGGAGGGGGAGGACCAGGCCTTGCTGGAGGGCGTTGCGGAGGAGGTCGCGGGGGGGAAGGCGGGTGCCGGTGGAGAGGGCGTCGAGGGTGCGGTCTTCGAGGAGGGGGCGGAGGGTGAGCCAGGTGCCGCGATAGGCGTAGAAGAGAGCGGTGGCGGCGGCGCGGGCGGCGAGGGAGGGCGCGGGCGGTTCGGCGTCGCCGTGGGCATGGCCGCCGGCGCCGAAGGGGGCGACGTTCTGGACGAAGGTTTCGCGGTCGACCTGGGCGGCGGCGGAGATGAATCCGGAGAGCTGGAGGATGAGAATCAGGACGAGGGCGAGAAAGGTGGCGACGGGCATGGATAAGAGGGTGCCGAGGGTGACGCCGATGGCGGCGAAGAGGGCGAGGCGGAGGAAGAGCTGGGCGAGCGCGCGCAGGTAGTTGCCGGCGAAGGAGCCGGCGGGCTGGCGCAGGACCAGGCCGTCGGCGGGATCGAAAAAGAGCGTGGCGGCGCGGGTCCCGCGGTTGGAGAAGGTGACGGTGGCTTGGGGGGCGTCGGCGGGGAGGCCTTCGAAGACGAGAGTCTGGAGGGAGCCGGGCAGGGCGAGGAGGTCGCGGGCGATGGTTTCGCCGCCGGCCTGGAGGGCGAGGGTGGCGCGGAGGTCGGTGGCGGCGGGGAGGGAGGAGTCGCACTTGAATTGGAGGACGACCGGTTGCGGCGCGGCGCGGGATTCCGCCGGGCGGGGCCGGTCGAAGGTCCAGGCGCGGGCGGCGCCGGGGGCGATGGAATACAGGCGGGCGAGCTGGGTGCGGCGGAGGGAATCGAGCAGGACGGCCTCCGCGACGTTCGGGGGCAGGAGGCGGCGGGCGCGGAGGGTTTCATATTCGGCGCGGACGTCGGCTTCGATGTCGGGGAGGGGGGCGCGCACGGTCTGGAGGGAGGCGAGGGTGGTCTGGCGCGCGGCGGCGAGGGCGTCCGCGTCGAAGCCGGCGCGGCGGAGCTGGACGAACAGGGTGGCGGCGGAGAGGGCGCCGACGAGGGCGAGGAGCAGGGCGTCGATGAGCAGCAGGGCGAGCCATTTGCCGAGCCAGATGCGCAGGCGCGGGACGGGCTTGACGAGCAGGAGCTGCAGGGTCTTGTCGTCGGCCTCCTGCGAGATGGCGGCGCAGCCGGCCCAGAGGGTGGCCAGCGAGAGCAGGAAGACGGCGATGCCCAGGGTGTAGGAGAGATGGAGGCGGATGAACCCTTCGGGGGTGCCATCGCCGCGGAAGGCGAGGGGGAGCAGGAAGCCGGCGGCGAGGACGAGCAGCAGCAGGACGAGGATGACGCGGGAGCGCAGGGCGGTGCGGAGGGCGAGGAGGGCGATGGCGGCGATCTGGCTCACGGCTCGGGGGGGAGGGGATTCTCGGCGGCAAGCCGTTCGATGAGCTGCAAGTCCTTGTAGGGCGCTTGGCGGCGGACGTAGCGGGCCTTGGCCTTTTCCAGCAAGATCTGCCAATGTTCCGGGGTGGGTTCGAAATCTTCCCAGCGCTCCATCGCGTTCGTGATGCGGCACCAGCGGAGGCGGCCGCCGCCTTCGAAGACGACGCGGATCTGGTACTTGGCGTCTTCGGTTTTTTCCTGCCAGCCGATGTTCTTGCGCATGATGGGGGAACTGTAGCATGATGACGCCCATGGGCAAAGTGTTATGAGCGAGCGACCGGAAGGGGAACGCCAGGCGGGCGGGTTCGATCCCGCCTTGCTCCGGCGGCAATTCGCCATCCTGGGGCGCGACGTGGCGTGGCTGGACAACGCGGCGACGACGCAGCGGCCGGAGCCGGTGCTGGCCGCGATGAACGGGTTCTACCGGCAGCACAACGCGAACACGCGGCGGAGCGTGCACCGGCTGGGGGCGGAGGCGACGGCGGCCTACGAGGGGGCGCGGGCGGCGGTGGCGAAGTTCGTGGGGGCGGCGGCGCCGGAGGAGGTCGTCTTCACGGCCGGGACGACGGCAGGCATCAACACCGTGGCGGCGGGCCTGGCCCGGTGGGAGATCGGCCCGGGCGACGAGGTGTGGGTGTCGGCGATGGAGCACCATAGCAACTGGGTGCCGTGGATGAAGGCGGCGCAGGCGATGGGCGCGGCGCTGCGGGTCATCCCGCTGACGCCGGAGGGGCGGCTGGATCTGGCGTCGTTCCGGAAACGGCTGGGGGCGCACCGGACGAAGTGGGTGGCCGTGGCGTGGGTCTCGAACGTCTTGGGCGTCGTGAACGACGTGCGGGCGATCTGCGACGCGGCGCACGAATCGGGCGCGCGGGTGCTGGTGGACGGGGCGCAGGGGGTGGCGCATCTGCGGGCGGACGTGGCGGCGATGGATTGCGACTTCTTCGCGTTTTCGGGGCACAAGATGTACGGACCGATGGGCATCGGCGCGCTGTGGGGGCGGCGGGCCTTGCTGGAGCAGGTGGAGCCGCTGCTGTATGGCGGGGAAATGGTTTCGCGCGTGGAGGATCAGGCGGCGACCTGGGCGGAGGTGCCGCACCGGTTCGAAGGCGGCACGACGAACGTGGCCGGCGCGGTGGGGCTGGCGGCGGCGATCGACTGGGTGCAGGCCTTGCCGGCGGCGGCGCATGCGCATGTGGCGGGGTTGGCGCGCCAAGCGGCGGAGGGGCTGGCGGCGATGAAGGGCGTGACGGTGCGGGGGCCGGCGGAGGGGCGGGTCGCGCTGGTGAGCTTCAGCGTGGAGGGGGTGCACTCGCACGACGTGGCGCAAGTGCTCGACGGCCGCGGGATCGCGGTGCGGGCGGGGCACATGTGCGCGCAGCCGCTGATGCGGAGGCTGGGGATCGAGTCGGCGGCGCGGGCGAGTTTCGCGCCATACAACACGCCGGACGAGGTGCGGCGCCTGCTGGAGGGCGTGCGAGCCGCCCAGGAGCTGTTCACGTGAGCGACCTCTACCCGGCCGCGCTGCTGGCGCATGCGAAGAAGCCCCATGGCGCGGGGAGCGTGCCGCGGGGGACGGAGGACGGCGAGGCGATCAACCCCGCCTGCGGGGACGAGATCCGCGTGGCGCTGGCGTGGACGCCGGAGGGCACGCTGGCACGGCTCACGCATGAGCTGCACGGGTGCGCGGTGAGCGCGGCGGCGGCTTCGATGGCGGCGCGGCGGCTGGAGGGAAAGACCCGCGCGGAAATCGCGGCGATGGCTTCGGCCTTCGCCGCCCGCATCGGCAAGACGGGCTTCGAGGAGGCGTGGGGCGATTTCCAGGCGTTCAACGGCATCGAACAATATCCGGCGCGGATCCACTGCGCGCGGCTGGTTTGGCAGGCGGTGGAGCAGGCGCTGGCGAAGGAAAAGGGCGTCCGGCCATGAAGACCGCCCGGTTCTGGCATGCGGCGGCGGACGGCGCGGTGCAGTGCGAAGCGTGTCCCCATCGCTGCCGGATCGCCGAAGGCCGGCGGAGCCGCTGCTCCGGGCGCGTGAACCGCGGCGGCGTCTTGATGGCGGAAACCTGGGGCTGGCCGGCCGCGATGGCCGTGGATCCGATCGAGAAGAAGCCGCTGAACCATTTCCTGCCGGGCAGCCAAGTGCTCTCGCTGGGGACGCTGGGGTGCAATCTGGCCTGCCGGTTCTGCCAGAACTGGGACCTGAGCCATCCGGGCGAGGAGCGGGCCGTGTCCGGAAACCCGGCGCTGCCGGAAGCGGTGGCGCAGACGGCGGCGCGGGGGGGCCTCCCCGCGGTGGCGGCGACCTACAACGAGCCGGCGGTCTGGGCGGAATACGCGCTGGACCTCGCCGACGCCTGCCACGCGAAAGGCGTGCGCATGGTGGCGGTGACGGCGGGATATTTCGCGCCGGAGTCGCGCGGCGAATTCTTCCACAAGATGGACGCGGCGAACGTGGACCTGAAGTCGTTCCGGGACGAATTCTACCGGCGGCAGTGCGGGGCGCGGCTGGCGCCGGTGCTGGAGACGCTGGAATTCATCCGGAAAGAAACGAGCTGCTGGCTGGAGGTGACGACGCTGCTGATCCCGGGGCTCAACGACTCGGACGAGGAACTGGACGGGTTGACGGCCTGGGTGGCGGGGCATCTGGGGGCGGGCACGCCGCTGCATTTCAGCGCCTACCATCCGGCGGGCGAGATGCGGGAGCCGGCCGCCACGCCGCTGGCGACGCTGGGGCGCGCGCGGGACCGGGCCAAGCGGAACGGCCTGCGCCACGTCTATGCGGGCAATGTCCGCGGGAAGCCGGAATGGACGGCGACGCATTGCGGCGCCTGCGGCGCGCAGTTGATCGAGCGCGAAGGATTCGGCGCGGAGAAGACGGGCCTGGACGAAAAGGGAGGTTGCGCCGCATGCGGCGAAGCCTGCGAAGGGATTTGGCAGTGAACCACGGAGCACATATGAAGAAGCGATGGATGGGAATGCTGGCGCTGGTGGCGGCGCTGGGACTGGCGGGGACGGGATGCAGCGACGACGGAGACGGAGACGGCCATTCCGATCCCGCCGTGGATGTGAACGGCAAATGGGAGGTCTGGATGGATGGCGATCCGCTGGGCGTGATGACCTTGGAGGTGAGCCAAGGCGGGGTCCTGAAGGGCTGGCTCAACACGACGCAGGACGCGACCGGAAGGCTGTCGGGCGCCATGGACGACTACGTGGCGGAGTTCACGGTGACGTTTGCGAACGGGGTCTATCTGGCCACGCTGACCTTCAACCAAGACGCCAGCGGGGCCAGCGGAACCCTGATGGACAGCAAGGGATTCCAAGGCGCGCTGCGGATGACCGCCCGGTTCGACGACTGAGGCGGTCCCGTCCGCGCGAAAAAACGCCCCGCGAAATCGCGGGGCGTTTTCGTTTCCCTGGCGGGAGGGGGCTTAGAACGCGTAGCTGGCGGTGACGCCGCCGAAGAAGATGTCGACGTCGGGATAGACGTTTTCGGCTTCGATGTCATCGCGGACATCGCCGTCGACGATGGAGCTGAAGGAGCCCTTGAGGCCCACGGAAGCCTTCTCGCTGAGGGCGAAGTTCAAGCCGGCGTCGAACTGGGCGTGCGTGAAGGCGGAGCCGGCGCCGGAGCCGTAGTTGCTGGAGACATAATATTCGCCGGCGTAGCTGAGGGTGGCGCCGAGGTCGAGCGAGAGGGCGTCGGTCAGGCTGAAGCCGTGGCCGATGGAGAACAAGGCGATCCAGTCGTCCGAGTTGTCCATGTCGTGGCAGAACTTGACGGCGGGGGACAGGAGCAGATCCGTGGCCTTGACCTTGGCGTAGATCTCGTAGGAGCCATCGGCGGGGGCCTCGGAGATGGAGGCGACGGTGCCGTCCTCGTTCTCCTCGACGCTGCTGCTGACCTGGGGATAGACATAATAGGTGGCGCCGAGGGTGAGGCTGACGGGGCCTTCCGCCGGGCAGGTCCAACTGAGGCCCAGGTCGAGCTCATTCCACTCGCCCTTGGTGTTGGGATCCCAGGCGGAATCCGCATCCGTGAGGCTCATGTTGGCCCAGAGGCTGTAGCCCAGGCCGAAGGGGCCGGTGACATCCAGTCCGGGCTGGAAGACAGCTTCGTCGTTGCCGACCTGGCCATTGAACACATAGGCGGACAAGACATCCGCATAGACGAATCCTTCGGCGGCCGAGGCGGCCAGCGGCGTCGCGGCGACCGCCGCGAGGATCAGCAGGGCAATGGACTTCTTCATACTGTGGGTCTCCTTTGATGAACGGATGGTTTCGAACCGTATGGGGAAGCATTTCCGCTTTTTTTCATTTTTTTGTCAATGATTTTGTGCCCGTTTTTACTGGGTTTCTGCGCACTTTTTTGTCGCACGGAATTGTCGGGCCGCGGGCCGCGGGCCGGGCCGCGGGGCGGGTGGGGGCGCCGGTCGTGGCGCGGCGGGCCTCCGCTGCGCTTCTCCGCGCCGGGCAGGAAGAAATCCACGCGCTTGAGATGTTCGTCGACGGCGGCGAGGCCGACCTCGATGGGCTGTCCGAGGCGATAGGCGGCGCCGCGGTGGGCGGCGGCGGAGTGGCCGTCGCCGGCGAGGATGAAGCGGTCGCGGCCGAGGGAGTAGTAGGGCAGCATGCCCTGCTGGAGCGAATCGGCGAGTTCCACGATGAGGCCCTTGGGATTGAGGGAGACGATCGTGCCTGGGAAGGGGCCGATCTCGCCCTTCTCCAGGAGGGACGCGAAATAGCGGATGCGCTTGATCTGGATGGACTGGCTTTCGAGCTCGGCGGATTCGCGCTCGGTTTCGGAGCAGTGGAGCGCGAGCTTCTCGATCTCGGCGGCGGAATAGGCGGGTTGCTTGCGGCCCTCCTCGATGGCGACGAGGATGCGGTGCAGGACGAGGTCGGGATAGCGCCGGATGGGGGAGGTGAAGTGGGCGTAGTGGTCGAAGCCGAGGCCGAAGTGGGGGCGGCATTCGGCCTCGTAGGCGGCGCGCTTCATGTTGCGCAGGAGGGTCAGCGTGACCATGTATTGCTCGGGCTTGCCCTGCACGGCGCGGACGATGCGGTTGAGATCCTGGGAATCCTCGGGCCGCGCGCGGTGGCCCAGCGCGCGCAGTTCGTCGGTCATGCGGGCCCATTGTTCCTCGGAGGGCTCGTCGTGGACGCGGTAGATGCCGGGGACGCGCGCGTCGAAGACCTTGCGGGCGACGACCTGGTTGGCGGCCAACATGCATTCCTCGATGAGGTTGTAGGCCTCGGTGGAGGTGCGCTTGGTGAAGCCGATGGGGTTGCCTTCGGCGTCGAGGTCGCAATGGGTTTCGGGCAGGGCGAAATCGAGCGCGCCGTGCTCGAAGCGGAGGGCGCGGATCTTCTTGGCCAGCTTGCGCAGGTTGCGGAGGGCGAGGAGGAGGTCTTCGGCGCCGCCTTCGAGGCGGCCGGTGTCGAAGTAGGCCTGCACCTGCTCGTAGGAAAGGGTGGCCTTGGAGCGGATGATGGAGCGGAAGGTCTTGGATTCCAGGACGCGCCCGTGGTCGTCATAGACGATCTCGACGGAGTGGGCGAGGTGGTCTTCGCCAGGCAGGAGGCTGCAGACGCGGACGGTGAGGTCCTGGGGCAGCATGCGGATGACGCGGTCGACGAGATAGGTGCTGTTGCCGCGGTGGAGGGCTTCGCGATCGATCACGGAGCCGGGCTCGACATAGGCCGCGACGTCGGCGATGTGCACGCCGAGCTTCCAGCGTCCGCCGGGCAGCGGATCGAGGGAGACGGCGTCGTCGTGGTCGTGGGCGGTGGCGGGATCGATGGCCATGACGAGCGTGCGGCGCAGGTCGACGCGGCCGCGCGGGTCGGCGCCGCGCTGGGCCAGGAGCGAATGCGCGCGGCTGGAGGCCTTCTTCACCTCTTCCGGAAACGCCTCGGACAGGCCGCGGTCCATGAGCAGGGCGGGGATGTCGTTGGCGACGCTGTCGGGATCGCCGAGATCCTCGGCGAACTGGGCGGTGACGGGGTGGCCGTCGGAAGGCTCGTCCTCGACGATGCGGGCGACGACGAGATTGCCCAGATGCTTCTCGAGCCGGGGGAGGGCGTCGGTCAACTTGATGTTGGCGCGCAGGAGGGAATCGCGGGGCACGACATAGGCATAGTGGGGCGTGGCCTGCAGGATGCCGACCACCCACCGGCGCTTGCGTTCGAGGACGCGCACGATCCGGACGGTCTTGGTGTCGGGCTTGGCGCCGAGCATGCGGATGGAGGTGTCCCGGCGCACGGGGATGGCCTGGATCTTGTCGCCGTTCATGGCGGCGCCGATGCCGGCGGGATCGATCCACATCGGCGGCTGGCGGGGGCCGTCGGGGATGAGCCAGCAAGAGCCGTTGGGGCGCACGCAGAAGCTGCCGGTCAGGTGGGCGGAGGCCGCCGGGGGGGCGCCCCAGCGCCCGCCACCCAAGGGGGCGGCCAATCCTTGGCCTTCCAGGGCGCGCAGGGCGTCGCGGAGCCGGCCGCGTTCGCCGGGGCCCAGTTGGAGGGCGCGGGCCAGATCGCGTTCAGGGAGGGGGTGGAACTTGGGGGAGGAAAAAAGCGCAGCCACGCGGCGCGCCAGGTCGTTGGAATTTGTCATCGGGGGGCATCTTGGACACAGGGGCGGGCCTCTGGCGAGCAAATAAATCGGTCAGAGGACGAGCCAGCGCACCTCGCCGGTGTCGAGGTCGAGCAGCGCCACGGAGGGCGGGCCGCCCCGGGGACGGACGGGCGAGCCGGGATTCAGCACGCGGGTTTTTCCGATCCGGCGCTCGGCGCGCGCATGGGTGTGGCCGGTGAACACGTAGTCGAATTCGCCCGAGGTCGAGACGTTTTCCAGCCGATGGGCGTTGTCGCCATGCACCGCGACGCAGCGCTTTCCGTCCAGGATGAATTCGGGCGAAACGCCGCGCTCGACGCCGGCGGGCTGCGGGGCGAAGCGGAACTCGTCGCCGTGGCCCCGGTCGCAGTTGCCGAGGGCGACATGGGCGCGGAGGCCGTGTTCGAGGCAGACGGCCGCGAGCAGCTCGACGACCTCCTCGCCGGCATCGCCGCAATGGACCAGATGGGTGGCGCCATGCTTCACCAGCGCATCGAGGGCGAACCGCGACTCGCGCAGGTGGTTGTGGGTGTCGGATAGGACGCCGATTTTCACGGGCGGCAGTCTTGCGCCGCCGCCGCGCGGACGCAATCCAAAAACGGCGGGCGGTTTTGACTTGTTCCCCGCGGCCGACCTCGCCATATTCCGCCCGTCATGCACCGTCAAATCTTTTTCGAATCCCTGGCCGGCGAAGAGCATCCGCTGGCGTTCAAGCCGGAGCACGAACCCCGGATCGAACGGTTGCGCCGGCGATTGGGGGATCTGCGGGGCAAGCGGGTGTTCGAGCCGGGGTGCGGGGCGGGGCCGTTGACGGCGCGCCTGGCCGGATGG
>SABN01000229.1 GCA_009928955.1 Opitutia bacterium
CCGCCGCTCGCGCGCCGCCGCCTGTCGCAGACGATTCATCCGTCCGGCCGCTTACTTCCCGGCCTTGCGCAGCAGGTCCGCCGTCAGGCCGTTCGCCTGATGGAAGATCGCCTTCTCGTCCATGCCGACCAGCTGCCCCTTCTCCACGAGGACTTTCCCGGCCACGATCGTGCACTCGGCCCGCGGCGCGCTGCCGCAGAACAGCACCGCGTGGGCCGGATCCGTCATCGCGCCCGCGAAATCGATCTGGTCGAGGCGGAACATCGCCAGATCCGCCGCCATTCCCGGCTGGATCTGCCCGAGTTCGGGCTGGCCGAGGATCGCGGCCCCGCCGCGCGTCGCCATGCGGATCACCTTCTGCGGCGGCATCGAGGTCACGCCGGTGCCGACGCGATGAATCAGCAGCGCCGTCTGCATCTCCTTGAGCAGGTTCGAGGAATCGTTGCTCGCGCTGCCGTCCACGGCGATGCCCACGCGCACGCCCGCGTCCAGCAGCGCCGGGACATGGCAAATGCCCGAGCCGAGCCGCAGGTTGCTCACCGGGCAATGCGCCACCCCGCAGTTCATCTGCCCGAGGCGCACGATTTCCTCGGGCGTGAACCAGATGCCGTGCGCGTACCACACGTCCGGGCCCACCCACCCCACGCTTTCCATGTACTCCAAGGGGCGCATGCCCAGCTTCTGCACGCAAAAATCCTGCTCGTCGTTGGTCTCGCACAGGTGCGTATGCATGAAGACTTTTTTCTCGCGCGCAAATACGGCGGTCTCCGCCAGGGATTCCTTCGTGACGGAGAACGGCGAGCACGGCGCCAGCACGAGGCGCGTCATCGCGAACGGCTTCGGATCGTGGTATTTCGAAATCAGCCGGTCGCAGTCGGCGAGGATGTCCTCCCACGATTGCGTCACGTCGTCGGGCGGCAGCCCCCCTTGCGAGCGGCCGAGGCTCATGCTGCCGCGCGTGGGATGGAAGCGCACGCCGATCTCGCGCGCCGTGTCGATCTCGATGTCGAGGAACTCCTTCGGCGCCGACCGGGGAAACACATAGAAGTGGTCGGTGGTCGTGGTGCAGCCGCTCAGGAGCAGTTCGCCCAAGGCGATCTGCGTGCTGACGCGCACGGCCTCCGGATGCAGGCCCCGCCACACCTCGTAGAGCCACAGCAGCCAGTCGAACAGCTTCGCGTCCTGCACCGCCGGCAGGTTGCGCGTCAACGTCTGGTAGAAATGGTGGTGGGTGTTGACGAACCCCGGATAGACCAAGCACCAGCGCCCGTCGATCACGCGCGCGTCCGGCGGCGTCGGGAGGTTCTTGCCGATGGAATGGATCTTGTCCCCTTCGATCAGCACATCCACGTCGTGCAGGATCCGGTACTCGTCGTCCACCGTCACCAGCGTGTGGATGTTCGCGATTTTCAGCGTGCTCATGGATTACTCCCCGAAGACCATCTTCTTGACCGTCACGCCCGGCACCTTCGCCAGCGCCTGCGCCAGCGCGCCGGCCCGGCTCACGACCTCCAGCAGGATCAGCCCGTTGGGCGAGCAAACGTTGTCATCGGCCTCATGCAGGCCCAGGCGCGTCCGGATGGAACACCCGTAGTCCGACAGGATCTGCTGCACTTTGGCCGTGTGCTTCGTCCGCTGCGCCACATGCACGCCCAGGATCGTCTTCTTCGCTTTCTTCATGGTTTTCGCGCCTCCAAAATCTCCCGCAGCTCCGGCGAGGCGGCCAGCACCACCTCGCGCGCCCAGCGACCGGCCTTCCCCGGCCGCACGCCCACCGACGCCCCCGCCGCCTGGCAGATGGCCGCCGCCGCGGCCACATCCCACAGCCAGATGTCCTCTTCCGCATAGGCATCCAGCCATCCGCAGGCCACGTAGGCCCCCATCAGCGCGGCGGACCCCAGCATGCGGATCTTCTTGTAAGTCTGCACCTGCCGAACGAACGCCAGCAGCGGCGCGTCGGACTTGTCCTGGTGGTGGGGAAACCCCGTCGCCAGCGACGCCTGCGCC
>SABN01000230.1 GCA_009928955.1 Opitutia bacterium
GGGGCGGGTGGCGGCGGCAGGGGCGGCAGGCCGAGTTCCGGACAGAGGTCGCGGGCCAGGGCGTTCAGCAGGGTGGCGGCGGAGGGGTAGGCGAGGGGTGGTATGTGGGCGAACCAGGCCCCGTGCGGGGTGAGCAGGCAGGCCGGGAGGTCGGTGACGCGGCCGGTGTCATCGGCCCAGGTGGCGACGGTGCGGGCGCGGGTGCCGGGGCGGGCGAAGGGGGGGATGATGCTGGTGGTGACGTGGGGAACACGTGCCGGGGCGCCGGGCAGGATCGAAGGATCGCAGGCCAGGGCGGACCAGGCCTGAGCGGGTTCGGCACCCTGCCAGGTGCCGGGGCGGAGGCCGAGGCGGGCGGCGAGTTGGGGCGAGGCGTTGTAGAAGACGATGAGGCGGCCGTTGCGGTCGAGGAAGCGGGTGAGGCGGTCGAGCTGGCGCGCGGGGAGGGTGGGGGCGTAGGGCAGGAGCAGGAGCGTGTACGGGTCGAGGGTGTCGAGGGTGTCGTCAATGACGGCGAAGGGGATGGCGGCCTTGGCGAGCAGGCGGGCGCAGCGGTCGGCGAGCGCGGCGGCGAAGGCGGCTTCGCCCGGCGCGGTGGTGTGGGTGGCGCGGACCAGGGCGACGGCGTCTGTACGGGCGGAGACGGCGTGGAGGGTGAGGAGGGTGTTGCCGGCGGCCTGTTTCCAGGCCGAGAGGCGGAGGGTGCGCGATTTTTCCCAGGGGCCGGGGTTGCCTTCGGGTCGGAAGCGGCCGCGCGGCAGGTCGAGCCGCTGGCGCTCGCCGGGGGTGAAGGCGGGTTCGGCGTTGTACCAGCCGTTGCCGGATTGGAGGTGGAGGGAGAGTCCGCGCAGCGGCGCGGCTTCGGAGCAGGAGAGGAGGAGCTGGAGGGCGGTGGCCGCTTTCGGGATTCGGGCGGGAAGGGGGATGTCCCAGTAGACGCGGTCGTGCGAGCCTTCAAAGCGCACCGGCAGGCGCAGTCCGTCGGGGGCGGCCTCGGCGGGTGCGGTGGCCTCGCCGGCGCGGATGTCGGCGGCGGACGGGAAGGGTGGGAGCAGCGGGGTGTCGGCCGCTGCGGCGAGGCAGGCGGCGCCGAGGCCGGCGAGGAGGAGGAGGGCAGACGGTCGCCGGTTCACGTTATTCCCATTCGTAGGCGGCGTCGGGTTTCTGGGCGGCTGCCGCCGTTTCAAACTCTTTGTTGGGATTGAACTGGCGGAAGGCCGAGACGGTTTTGAAGCCGTCGGCCGGGTAGGCCGGGTAGAAGGGGGCGGCCTGCTTCTGGGACGGGTGGAGCGGAATGCTGTCGACCGGCACCTGCTGGAACGGGTCGGCGAGCTTGACGGGGTGGTTTTCCTGTGCGGCGGGCTTCTGGGCGGTCATGGCGGCCTGCGACTTGGGCCTGCGCTTGTGGAAGATGCTCTTGTAAAAGGCCACGATCAGGAAGAAAATGCCCAGCGCGGAGGCGATGAGCGTCACGTCGGAGAGAGGGATGTTCGCCATGAGAAGACTCCTTGACGGGGTTAAAGAGAGGGTTGGGGCTGGCGCGCGGCCATGTCATTGAGAAGGATGTCGAGGCCGGTGTCGCGGGCGGCCTGCATGACGATCTCTCGGGTGACGCTGGGGGACTGCGCGGCGAAACCGAGCATCAGGGCGGTGTCGCAGAGGTTGTTGATGCTGCGGGGGATGCCTTGCGAATAGGTGTAGACGGTGTCGAGCGCGTCTTTGGAAAACGACCAGATGTCGCCGCCCACGGCGCGCATGTGATGTTGGATGTATTCTGTGGACTGTGCGGCAGAGAGGGGCTTGAGTTGCCAGTCGAGCTGGATGCGGCGGCGGAGCGACTCGTGTCCGGCCAGCGCGGGACGGATCTCGTCGGTGCCGGCCAGGATGATCGTGAAGAGCGGGCGTTCGTCCTTGTGCGCGGCGGCGGGAATGCGGAGGTTGCAGAGGTAGTGGGCGAGATAGAAGCCGTCGCCGGGGGCGAGGTGGTGGGC
>SABN01000099.1 GCA_009928955.1 Opitutia bacterium
TCCGTAAAATTTATCACAAGCCCGAACCGCCCAAGCCCGAGCCTCCCAAGCCCCCGCCCACCGACGACATCCCGGTGCCCGACAAGACCACCCCCAAGCCTCCCGAACCGCCCAAGCCCCCCAAGGATATCCGCCAAACCAACCGCGTCGCCCGGAAAGATTTCAACGCCCCGCCACCCAAGGACAAGCCGCTTTCCGAGGCTCAAATCAAAGAGCTCCTGGCCCGGGGGGCCAACATCGGCGACACCACCAGCATCCCGGATGACAGCCAGCTCGCGCTCGGCGCCTATTTCAACCATGTGCACGAGCGCATGTACGCCGTCTGGCAGCAGCCCTCCCAACTCAAGAACCTCCCTGGACTGCGCACGGTGGTCGACATCACCGTCGCCCCCGATGGACGCATCACCGCCCGCCGCAAAACCCACGGCTCCGGCAACGACCTCATGGATGACTCGGTCATGGCGGCCGTCAACTCCCTCAAGGCGTTGCGCGCCCTCCCCGCCGGCTACCGCAAACCCGTGGACATCTCCATCACCTTCGAAATCACCGACTGATCCCGAGGCCCGGCCCGCATCGCGACGAACAAAAACGGCCGGGGCAAGCCCGGCCGCCCCCCTCAGGAAGAATCGGTCAGTAACCCTCTTCTTCGTAGTATTCTTCGGCCTCGGCATCCCCGGGAAGGATCTCGTAGCCATCTTCGTCCACCGGCGGCAGGAATCCCTCGGCCACCAGTTGCGCATCGCGATCCGGCGTGAGTTGGACGGGCAGCGGAGGCATGCCTTCGCGGATCACCTGCATCTGGTACTCCTGCAAATGCTTCTCCAACTCTTCGCCGGTGTACATCGGCTTGGGAATCTCCACGGGCTTCTGCCGATCCAGCATCCGCTGGCGACGGCGTTCGGCATAGGACAGGCGGCGGACTTCGGCCTGCTTCATCCGGTCCTGTTGCTCCGAGGTGGACAGCACCTGCGTGCTGGCCGCGCCGCTCATCTTCAGCACGACGACTTCGTCGCCTTTCTTCAGGACCGCTTCTTCCTTCTCGTAGTCCGCATCCAGCAGCTCGACGCCTTGATCGCTCGTCTCCCCCACCAGCAGCGAGAAATAGCTGTTGTCCTTCTTGTCCACCACCGCCACTTCCAGCGCGCCGTCGCCCAGATCGTAGATTCCCGACATCTGCATCTGCGCGGCGAACGACTCGCTGACCGGCACGACGCGCTCCGGCTCCTGCCGGTCCGGCGGCGCCCCGAACGGCTTGCGGTCCAGAATGATCTGGTAATCCGCAAAAGGCTTCACCGCCGGAGCCGTCGCGACCGCCGAGACCGCGCACGCCCACGACAAGATGCATACCGCCCGTTTCATGCCCGGAATCCTATCTGGTCGCCCCGGCATCTGCAAGGGCTAACGCGCGGCCTCGCACAGCTCATAGGCCTCGCGGAAAAGCGCTCTCACATGGCCGGGCACCAGCACCACGTGGTTGCCCAGCGGCGCCGCCAGCAGCTCTCCCGCCGCCGGCGCCGGAATCCGCACGCGCACCTGCGTCCGGCACAGCTCCTCCGCGTGGCGGCTTTCAATCAGGGTCCCTTCCGCGCCCCACCAGCGATCCAGATTCCCCCCCCCCAGGCGCAACAACGTCACCGGCCCCGAGGGAAACGTGCCGTCGATGCCGATGCCCCGCCCCGACTCGAAATGCGTTTTCAGGCGGTGCTCCCCGACCAGTCCCAGCGGCACCGTGCAATGCGCCAGCAGCACCTCGCCCTTGCGCACATCCAGATCCGACGGATTCGCCATCCAGCCCGCCTTGCCGATCAGATGCCAGAGCCACCGGAGCATCACCACCGAAGGAATGTCCCCTTCGCAGCCGGCGGTGATGCCGTTGTCCGCCAGCCGCGACAGCGCCAAGCAGCCCGTCGTGCCGTCTTGCGTCACCAGATCGAAGCAGCGCACCGTCACCGCCGACAGCCGGTGGACCTTCACCAATTCCTCCAATCCCCGGCAGACGCCCGCCGCCCGGGCGAATGCGTCCCGCGTCACGCCCTCGGCGCCCGCCGCGCGGTCCCACGCCGCGAACTCCGGACCGCTTGCGGGCGCGGGATCCTTCGCGATGTTCGCCCGCAGCTCCTCCACCGACAGCGGCACGACGCGCGTGCCGAAGCGGGCCGTCACGATCTCCGGCCGCTGCGAACTGGCCACCAGCCAATCCGAACTGGCCCCCACCAGCCCGAGGCGGTCTTCCGACAGTTTCCGGTTCGCCTCCAGGCAGAGCCCCGTCTGCTGGATCTCGGCCAGCGTCGCGGCGTCGTCCGGCCCTTTCAGCAGATAGATGCGCCCGGTCCCGTTCTCCTGCTGCACCTGCGCCAGGATTTCCAGCGCCGCCGGCAGCGAATTGTGCGCCGGATGCGCGATCAGCAACACCCGCCCGGCCTTCCCCTGCTGCGCGCGGGAACGGTAGCGGCGGATGACTTCGCTTTCCACCCCGCCCGTCTGCACGAAATGGAACGCCACCCCCTCGCCATCCGCCACCGCCCCGTCGCGCCGGCGCCCGCCGATGCCCGCCAGCGCCCTCTCGTGCCCGGCCAGCATCGCGGACAGGCTCCGCTTGTCGTGCAACGCCGACGCCACCGGCACATAGTTGAAATTCATCGCCCGTTCTCCCGGATTTTTTTCCAATCTACGGCTTTTGAGGCCGGCCAGCAACAGCGGACTTGAACGCCCCTCCGTTTTATGGTTGTACTTCCCCCCGCCGAAGCCCCGGTAGCTCAGTTGGACAGAGCGGCAGTTTCCTAAACTGTAGGTCGCGAGTTCGATCCTCGCCCGGGGTACCAGCTCCCGTCGCGCTTCCGCTTCTTTTCAGCCTCCCCCGCTTGCAGTCGCCCGATTCCGATGTAGGCTTGCGCGATGAAACGGGCCTTTGCCATCTGCTTCGCCGCCGCCCTCGCCTCATCGGCGCCCGCGGCCCCGGTCCGCGTTGGCCCGGTCGAAGCCGAGCTGGTGCCCGCCGTGGAATCCATCGCGCCGGGACAACCGTTCACCATCGCCTTCCGCATGAAGCTCGACGCCCCGTGGCACACCTACTGGATCAATCCCGGCGATTCCGGCCTCGCCCCCACCCTCGTTTGGTCGCTGCCCGAAGGCTTCTCCGCCGGCAAACTGGAATTCCCCCCGCCCACCGCCATCCCCACCCCCCCTTTCATGACCTATGGACTCGAGGGCGAAGTCTGGTTCCTGACCACGATCACCCCGCCGGCCCATCTGCCGCCCGGCGATATCGTCCTCGCCGCCGAGGCCGAATGGTTGATCTGCCATGGGTTCTGCTTGCCGGGCGGCGCCCGGCTCGAACGGATTCTCCCCGGGCGGGCAACCGCCCCCGAGCCCCATCCGCTCCATGCCGCGCGCATCGCCGCTGCGCGCGATCTCCTGCCGACGGTTCCGCCAGACTGGCGCTTCCATGCCCGCGCTGAAAACCGCCGCTTTCTCCTCTCCGCCTTCCCGCCGCCGGACTTCGCGGACGCGATTCCCGCGGCGGCCTTCTTCCCGTTTGATCCTGAGCGCATCCGCCATGCCGCGCCCCAGACCTGGCGGCGCGACGGCAATGGATTCGTCCTCGACCTCGTTCCCGCCGATCCCGCCGCCCCGCCGCCCGCCGTTCTCGCCGGCGTGCTCGTGCTTGATTTTCCAGATTCGCGCCGCGCATTCCGCGTGGCGGCATCGTTCTCCGAGGCGGCATCGCCTCGTCCCTCACAAACAGAAAGGAACACGCCATGAACAAGAAAATCCTCCGCCTCGCTCTCGCCGCCCTGGCCATCGTCGGGGTTGCCGCGGCTTCCGCCCAGGCCGTCGTGGGTTCCCCCGCGCCGGCCTTCTCCCTGCCCGACACCCAGGGCGCCCCCCGCCGCCTGTCCGACTTCGCAGGAAAAATCGTCGTGCTCGAATGGACCAATCCCGATTGCCCCTTCGTCAAAAAGCACTACGACGCCCAAAACATGCCGGCGCTTCAAGCCAAGTACGCGGCCCAAGGCGTGGCCTGGCTTTCCGTCTGCTCCTCCGCGCCCGGCAAGCAAGGACACGCCCCTGCCGCGGACTGGGCCCCGATCCTCGCCGCCCAAGGCAGCGCGGCCACCGCCCTCCTGCTCGATCCCGATGGAAAAACCGGCTTGGCCTATGCCGCCAAGACCACCCCGCATCTCTTCGTCATCGATGCCACCGGCACCCTCGCCTATGATGGCGCCATCGATGACAAGCCCTCCACCGATCCCGCCGACATTCCCGGCGCGCGCAACTACGTCGCCGAAGCCCTCGACTCGCTGATCGCCGGCCAGCCCGTCCCCGTCGCCAAGACCACGCCCTACGGCTGCTCCGTCAAATACTGATCCCCGGCGCGCGCCGAAGGCCATCCCGTCGGCGCGCCCCCGAAAATCGCTGATTTACATTGCATTTTTCCGCTTTTTTCCGCATTTTTCCGTCCCGTGACACTCACCCGGCACTTCCATGGATGGAAAATCCCCTCTTTGCCGGCCGCCGTCGCCATTTTGACCCAAAAATGGGCCAAAAACGGCTTCCAAGGCCCCTTGGACCTCCGAAATTGCCTCATTTTGGTCCCCACCCGCCACGCCGGACGCCGGCTGCGCGCCGAATTGGCCAAAATCGCCGCCGAGCGCGGTTCCGCCGTCCTCTCAGGCGCTATCGTCACCCCCGAGCACCTCGTCCCCCTCCCGCCCGAGGCGGCCGACGACTCCCTCGTCCTCGCCCGCCTCGCCCAGCGCCTCCTCGCCGACCAGGCCTCCCTCCCCGCCCTCTTTCCCTCGCTCGCGGCCGAGTGGTCCTTCCCCTTCGCCCTCGGCATCGCCGAACAGCTCCAGGATGTCCGCCGCCAGCTCGCCGAAGCCGACAAATCCGCCGCCGATCTCCTCCCGCTCGTCCCCGATGCCGAAAAAGACCGCTGGGCCGACATCGCCAAGCTGGAGAAATCCCTCCTCCAGGATCTTGCCAAGCTCGGCCTCAAGGATCCCCTGCAAGCGCGCCGCGAGGCCGCCCGCCGCCCGTCCGCCACCCGCCCCTATTCCCGCGTCGTCTCGCTGTTCATCCCCGATCTCTCCGCACTGGCCGCGCGCACCTTGGAAACCCTCTCCGCTTCCTGCGACGTGGAAATTCACGTCTGCGCCCCCGAGTCCGAATCCGCGCGCTTCGATGCCTGGGGCCGCCCCCTCCCCGAGCGCTGGGAGAACGATCCGCTGCCGCTCGACGTCTCCCAGATCCACGTCTTCGACCAGACCCCCGACGAAACCGAAACTCTCGCCACGCTGCTGCTCGAGGCCGATCGCCAGAAACGCGCCCTCGCCATCTGCGCGCCCGATCCCGACAACGCCCGCGCCCTCGCCCGCCGCCTGCAGATCGAGCACCATCCGCTCTATCTCCCCAACGGCGTGCCCCTCGGCGCGACCGCCCCCGGCCGCTTGCTGGCCGCGTGGCTTGCGCTCCTGCGCCAGCCCACCTATGCCGCCGCCGCCGCCTTCCTCCGCCATCCCGATGCGCAGGATTGGCTCGTTCTCAAGCTGGGCCTTGGCGACGCCAACACCCTGCTCTCTGAGCTCGATCGCTGCCAAGCCGAACACCTGCCCGCCTCGTTCGACGATCTCCTCCACTTCGCCCGCCAAGGCTCGCACACCCCTGTCCTCGCTCGCTCGCTCGAAGAGCTCCAGACGCATTTCGCCGCGCCCCTCCCCGCCTTCCTCGCCGATCTCTACGACTGCCGCGCGCCCTCCCCCTCCGCCCCGCCCGACCCGCTTTTCGCCGATGCCGCCCAAAGCCTGTCCGAACTCATCCAGGCGACCACGGAATCCGCCCGCCGCCTCAAGCTCGCGCCCAACGACGCCCTCGATCTGCTTCTCGCCGCGCTCTCCCATACCCAGGTCTTCCCCAAGCCCGATCCCTCCGCCCAGCGCGAAACCCTCGGCTGGCTCGAAATCCAATGGGATACCGCCCCCGCCTTGCTCCTCGCCGACATGCGCGAGGGCGTCGTCCCCGAAACGCGCGTCGGCGATGCCTTCCTCCCCGATTCCCTCCGCGCCTGCGCCGGACTCGCCGGCAACCGCGAATCCTTTTCCCGCGATCTCTTCCTCGCCCGCGCCCTGCTCGAATCCCGCCCCGCAAACGGCGTCCGCTTCCTCTACAGCCGCCGCGCCGCCAACCAGGACCCGCAGCTTCCCTCGCGCATCCTCCTCGCCTGCCCCGATGCCGAATTGCCCGCGCGCGTTTCGCTCCTCTTCGATGCCCCCGCCCTCCGCACGCCCCGCCCCGCCGCGCCCGACCGCCCCGTCCTCAAGATCACTCCGCCGGCCTGCGACCCGGCGCAGATCCCCACTTCCCTCTCCGTCACCGATTTTGCCGCCTATCTCGCCTGCCCCTTCCGCTTCTATCTCTCCCGCATCCTCCGCATGCGCCCCGAAGACGACTCCGCCCGCGAACTCGATCCCATGGATTTCGGCTCGCTCGCCCATGCCGCCCTCGCCCTCCTCAAGAAGCATCCCGCGCTCGACGACCCCGACGCCCTCCAAGGCCTCCTCTTCGCCGAACTCGACCGCCTCGCCAAACTCCAATTCGGCGCCCGCCCGTCCCTGGCCCTCGTCTTCCAGCTCGATTCCCTCCGCCAGCGCCTCCGCGCCGCCGCCCACGCCCACGCCGCATCCGTCCGCGAGGGCTGGCGCATCGTCGCCGCCGAAGAAAAATTCGAGGCCGAACTCGACGGCATGCTCCTGCGCGCCCGCATCGACCGCATCGACCGCCACCTCGACGATGGTCGCATCCGCATCCTCGACTACAAGACCACCGATTCCGGCAAATCCCCCAACGAAACCCACTACCGCTCGACCTTGAAAAAGTGGGAGGATCTCCAGCTCCCCCTCTACCGCCACGTCTATTCCCAGCTCCATCCCCAACTGGCTGCGCCCCCCCCTCCGCCGGTTCTCGGTTCGCGACCCCCTCCGCCTTGCGCGGAGGGTGAGCAAAGGTCAGCCCTTGGCGGAGTCTCGCCGCCCTCCATCGCCGTCGGCTATTTCAACCTCCCCAAGGCCGTCAACGAAACCGGCATCGTCGAACTCGATTTCCTTTCCAAGCACGGCGACCTCTATCCCTCCGCCATCGATTCCGCCCGCGCCGTCATCGCCGCCATCCGCTCCGGCAAATTCTGGCCGCCGGAAAAGATGCCCCCCGACCGCGACGATTTCGCCCTCCTTTTCGCCGGCGGCCACGATCTCGTCCAGGAGCCGGCCCCGTGACCGCCCCCCGCCCCATCCGCAGCGCCGCCCTCGCCGCCTCCGCCGGCACCGGCAAAACCTTCGCCCTCTCCAGCCGCGTCCTCGCCCTCCTCGCCGCCGGCGCCGACCCCGCGTCCATCGTCGCCCTCACCTTCACCCGCAAGGCCGCCGGCGAAATCCTCGCGCGCATCCTCGCCCGCCTCGCCAAGGCCGCCGCCTCGGATGACGGCACTCGCGGCTTGGGCCAGGAACTCGCCCAGGCCGGCCTCGCCGGCTTCGCCGCCCGCGCCGACGCGCAATCCGCCCTCCGCCGCCTCGTCCACGCCCTCCCCCGCCTCCGCATCGGCACCCTCGATTCCTTCTTCCTCCAGGTCCTCCGCCCCTTCCGCCTCGAAGCGGGCATCGGCGCCGAACTGGCCATCACCCCGCCGCTCGAAAATCCCGAGGACAACCTCATCCTCCAGAATCTCCTCGAACGCGCCTCCCTCTCCGCCGATGAACAGCGCGAGCTCATGGAGACCTTCAAGCTCGCCACCTACGGCGAAGAAAAGAAAAGCATCTACGGCTCCATCGCCCGCCTCATCCAGAACCAATACGAACTGATCCAGCGCGCGCCCGATAAAATCACCTGGGGCGATCCCGCGCGCATCTGGAACGGCGACTCTTCCTTGCTCGCGCCTCCCGCCGCCCCCGACTGGCCGGCCGTCTTCGAACTTCTCGACGCGCAAGCCGATGCGCTCCGCACCGCCTCCGACCGCAAGGCCTGGCAAAAGTTCATCGATGCGCTCCGCTCCGTCGAACACAACGGCGATTTCGATTTCGCCGGCACCCTGAACAAACGCCTCTATGCGGCTTTCGTTTCGCCCGGCGGCGACCGCGCCGCCATCCCGTTCGGACGCGGCGCCATCGCGCTCCTCCCCGAAACGCAACATGCGCTGGCGTCTGTATTCGCCTTCATCCGCCAATCCGCCCTCGCCCGCCAGATCGTCCGCACCCACGGACTCTACCGCCTCCTCGCCGCCTATGGCCGCGAGCACCGCGCCCACATCCTCCGCACCGGCCAACTTTCCTTCAACGATATCGCCCAGCTCCTCGCCCCCGCCTCCGGCCCCGCCCCCGCCCACCTCCGCACCCGGCTCGATAGCCGCCTCGATGCCCGCTTCCTCCATTGGCTCCTCGACGAATTCCAGGACACCTCCCTCGTCCAGTGGTCGGTCATCGAAAATCTCATCGACGAGGTCGTCCAGAACCCCGACGGCGACCGCACCCTGTTCTATGTCGGCGATACCAAGCAGGCGATCTACGAATGGCGCAGCGGCGACCCGCGCCTCTTCCGCCGCATCCTCGCCAAGTACAACCGCCCCGGCCATGTCGCCATCGAGGTGGCCGCGCCCCTCGTCCACTCCTGGCGCTCCAGCCCCGTCGTCCTCGATGCCGTCAACCGCGTCTTCGGGACATTGCCCGCCATGCCCCTCCCCGACGACGACGAGCTCGCCGCCGATTGGCAGGAAATCGCCGCGCAATGGGCCGCCGAATGGGAAACGCACGCGCCCGCCGAGAAAAACCAATCGCTCTCCGGCCACGTCGCCCTCCACGTCCTGCCGCGCCTCAAGACCGATGAAGACGGCCCCACCCCCGTCTCCCGCGCGGCCGACCTCGTCGCGGAACTCCAACAGACCATTCCCCATTTCGACCGCCTCTCCATCGCCCTCCTCGCGCGCGGCAACGACCAGGGCCTCGCCCTCCTCGATGCCCTCGCCGAACGGAAAATCCGCGCCGTCTGGGCCGGCAATTCCCCGCTCCTCGACAACACCCTCCTGCCGGCCATCCTCTCCCTCGCCAAGCTCGTCGAGCATCCCGGCGACCGCCTCGCCCGCCGCCACGTCGACATGTCCCCGCTCGCCGGCAAAATCCCGCTCGCCCCCGCCGACCTCGCCGCCTACGGCCGCCTCGTCCGCGAACAGGGCTACTCCGGGCTCGCCGCCCATCTCGCCGCCGCCCTCGATCTCTCCCGCGCGCCCCTCGAGCACGCCCGCCTGCGCACCCTCATCTCCATCGCCGCCGATTTCGACCGCCAGCCCGGCCCCACCGCCCTCCGGTTCGCCGCCTTCGTGCAGGCCCAGCAGATCCCCGCCGAGGAAACCGGCTCCAACATCCAGATCCTCACCATGCACAAGGCCAAGGGCCTCGAATACGACCTCGTCATCCTCCCCGCCCTCGGCGAGAAAGGCATCACCGCCAAAGGCAAGCCCCCCCTCCTCGTCCGCGAGCAACCCATCCCCGAACCCAACCCGCCCGTCGACTGGATCCTCTCCACCCCCGAAACCGACATCCTCGCCGCCGAACCGCCCCTCGCCGCGCAACTCGCCGCCACCCGCCAAGGCAAGGCGCTCGAAGAACTCCGCCTCCTCTATGTCGCCATGACCCGCGCCAAACGCGCCCTCTTCCTCGTCACCACCGCCCCCGCCGAAAAATCGGCGACCCTCCGCCTCGACAACATCCTCCAAAACACCCTCGCGCCCGATTCCGCGCCCGACGCCGAACAACCCGTCCTCGAAATCGGACCCCGCGATTGGTGGAAGCAAAAACGCCCCGACGACAAATCCGCCGCGCCGCCCCCTTCCCCCCTCCCCCTCTCCGCCCTGCCCGAAGCTCCCGCCGCGCGCCCCATGGAGTCGCACATCGCCTCGCAGGAGCACGCCTCCGGCGAAAGCAAAGCCGGCTGGCTTTTCCGCCCCGAAGGCGCCGCCGCCCGCGAACTCGGCACCCGCGTCCACGAACTCTTCGAGCAGATCGAATGGCTCGCCCCCGGCGAAATCCCCGCCTTCCCCGATGCCGATCCCGCCGCCGCCCGCCTCGTCGCCGACTTCCTGAAAAAGGCCGACAACCACCGCCTCTTCGAGCGGCCCGCCGGCGCCATCGAACTCCTGCGCGAACAAGCCTTTGAAGCCGTCCTCGGCTGCAAATGGCTCTCCGGTAAAATCGACCGCCTCCATCTCGAACGCGATGCCGCCGGCAAGCCCGTTCGCGCCCACATCCTCGACTTCAAGACCGACCACGCCCCCAACACCCAGCGCCACCGCCCCCAGATGGAAGACT
>SABN01000100.1 GCA_009928955.1 Opitutia bacterium
CGCAGATCCCGCAGGAGGCTCCGGGCTCTCTGGAAATCGCCCTTTGTCTGGCGAGTGAGTTCCTGGGTAAGCGGGCATTTGGAGTGGCTGCCGATCTCCCCCGCAAGGCGGGCGGCGACTTCCGCCCCTGTCTCTTTCCCGGCTAATGCCGCCATGTCTCGGCCGAGGAGCACGGCGCCCGCCCGCTGGAGGTCGCCGTCGGCCTTGTCCATGATGTCTGCGTCCGGCCCATGCGCCAGCCGATTCCGGTTGTCGCCGACCCCGACGTAGTGCGCCAGCGTGAACCCGATGTCGGCACCGTCTTTCCGCTTCCGCTCTTCCAGCCGCTCGTAGAACGACATGATCTTCAGCGTCACGATGGCCGGCAGTGTCGCCAACCGGAACCGGACACCTCCATCCAGAGGGAGGATCGCCGCCGAGCGGTAGCTGTCCTCGAAACCCAGGATGCCCCACTTGGCTTGGTTGCCGTGCCAGGTGATCGTCCGACCGTCTTCGGAAACGCCGCCAAACGGTATCAGGTCGATTTTTTGGCCCGTTGCCTGATCAACAAGCTTTTCGGGACACTCGGGGTCAGGCTGATCGAAACCGATGGCTTTCAGCGTTTCGGCGAATGCGCGGAAGTCGGGCCAGCCAGGGAATGCCATGGAAATGTCGATATCCTCGGTCGCGCGGCCGGTCTCGATCCCGTTCAGGTGCCAGAACCACACGTCGCGTGCGAACGCGCCGACCAGCATGGGCTGCGCCTCGGGATCGCCGAGCGCACGGCTGACCTTGCGCAGCACATCCGCCTTGCGGTCCTCAAGCGGTCTCGATGAGGGTATGGAGATAGCGGTCATAGATGATTTGGGTAACCTCGCGCGTCCGGTCGTCGTCGATGGACAACAGGTCGGCGTAAACCAGTAGGGGGTGGACGCAGGGGCTGCCGCCGGCGCGGGCCTGCGGCATGCGCCAAAACGGCTTCAGGAACTCGACGGTCCCGTCGGCATCCTTTTGAAGCGAATGGCGCAACACAAAATCGTGCGACGGCCGCCCGCCGAACACCGTGAAGGTCTGCGGCTTGAGCGATTGCGTCAGCAGTGCGGCGGCCGTCTCTCCCGACCAGAGTCCGTCGGCCAGCTCGGCGTCCTGCCACCAGTCCGCGCGCGCGGGCTGGTAGCGCTCAACGACGAGGCCGGGCCGCATGCGCGCGATGTACGCCTGTACCCAGCGCTCCAGGAGACGGAGGCGGTCGGCGAACATCCGTTGCCCCGGCGAAACCTGGATGACAAAATTTTGCCGCATCAGGTCCGCCATGACCCATCCGACCGTGCTGTGCGCGATCCCGGTCGCGGCGCTGATCTCCCGGTAGGTCTTGTCGACCAGGGCGGCCCCCGGCTTCCCCGAATCCAAAGCGGTATCGGTCAGCAGGTGGAAAAGCAGATGGAGCCCGCCCGGATGAAAGGCCCGGTCCGTCGAAACGACGCCCGAACCCGCCGCCGCTCGGCGAGTACGCCTGCCGGTTACCCAAATGTACATCCCGTCGCCTGTCAGAAAAACGTTCCCGTCCGTGTCCACGAACTGGACATCGGCGCTCCGCAGCAGCTCCGCGGTCCGGTCGTTCACGTGGGAGGCCACCAAAAACAATCCGTCCGCGCTGCCGCGCCGCAGCAGCGACAGCAGTTGAACCGTGTCCGGCCCGACCGTGGAGCGTACGACATAGGGCTTCCGGATCATGCGCTTCCCAACCCGGATCTCCGCGACGCCCTCGAACCCTTTGTCCTCGTCCCCTCGCGGCCGATCCGCGCACGAAAGCACCGCCAAGTCCTTGACGGACTCGGATGCCAGCTTAAAGATGTCGGAAGACCTTTTCATAGCCGTTGATGTCCAATACTATACGCTATCCAATATCATTGGACAAGTGAATTCATTGGACAATCACTCTTCATCAATCAATAGCGTACAAACTCGCACCTCATGAAACAAGAAACGGGTGAAGGCGCACTGCCTCCACCCGCCAAGTTCTAGTCAAGCTGACTACTACTTTCCACGCGGACCGTTATCGCGCCCACCACCCGAGGGATTCCCGGTTGTGCTCGAATATCCAGCTCCGTCTTTGCCTTTGAATAGTGAACTCATCTGCGTTTCTCCTTGTTATTCGCCAAAGAGCCAATCCTTGGTCGAATGCCGAAACTATATCGATTCAGAACGGCTATGCCTTAGTGGCAACTTTTTGAAAACTTCACACTTTCGCTGAAGAGCGTTAATTGAATATGATTGCCGCATGAATCTGAACCCAAAGAGTTTTTCGCTCATACGGAATTTTCAGGTTTGCGCCCATGAGGCGATGGTCAACAGAATCAGCGACAAAACGGATTTCTTGGATCGCAAGAACTCGGCGAACCACATGACAGGCAGGATTCGCCCATACAAAAAAAAGTTGCTGAACAACTGTATGCTTCCGCCACAATACAGCAAACTTCTGGATGAGTCCTTTGTTCGAGGAACGCTTTCCAATCCCAACAACCTATATATGATGAATTTCCTCTTTCTCCCTCAATTGCAACAGGGGTGCTTTAAGTATCAAGCGACCTTCTACCCGTTCTTCGCATGTTATCTGGAAGCTCAATATATGCAAAAGATTGCCAAACCAGGAAACACGTTGCCGGAAGCATCCCTCATGCCTGAAACTTATCAAACTCACCTTTCGAGGTGGCTAAGTTGCGACAAATCCGACCATAAAGCACATGAGGCGGAAGCTTATCTGTTCCGTTTGCACTCCTTAATTCTGTTATTCGCCATACGCGAGGCCGGATGCAAACCCCAACAACGCTTCATTTCACAAGCCATAAAATGGCATTACGATGACGCAAAGACAAACAAGCCACAGTCCTTTAAATCCTCCTTCTTTAGAATGGGCGATAAAGTTCGGTACACGCTTTGGAAAACGATTGCAACGAACAAGTTCCAAGCAAAGCATATAGAACAGACGCCAACAGATGCAGACTTAAACATCATCTGCAACCGAAGTGCCTTCTACAAGAAGTTAGAACAACCCAGATTTGATGAGTACTTCTTAATCGACGTGCTAATCACTTATTTCGACCACTACATGGCACTTTCAGAGGATGCTAACGAGAAAGTTCGTGTCGTAAGCGACTTAATTGAAACTGTAAAATGTCTCCACACGCTTGACTGTCTTCATAAGCAACAACCAGATAACTTAAATCCTGAGTTGATCAAAGAATTCATCTGCCTCCTCAATCCATATATCTCTTTTATTCAAAACATCCGTCAACTGCCTGAAATTCCACTGATGATTACCATCGTTGAATCATTCCTTTCGGACTTTCTGTCAGACCAAGAACCCCAATCAAGTCAGCTTGCTGATCACGCTTCTCACGCCACCCGCCTATAACACTCAATTTCCCGCCAACTCCTTGACCCGCGCCCCGACCTTCGCGAGCTCCTCCTTGCCCAGCCCCTCCAGCCCCGCCAGGACGGCCTCCAGCTTCGCGCTTGCCGCGTCTGCGACAGAGGTGCCGCTGATAGGGGGGAGCGCTGCGGCGGTGGCCTGGAGCGTCTTCTCGCTGGCGTGGTAGTACCGCGCCGTCATTTCGAGCGACGCGTGACCGGCCTGCTGCCGCACCGCGTCCATCGGTATCCCGTTCTCGAGCAGCGCGGTGATATGCGCGTGCCGCAGGGAGTGGAACCCGACCTGCGCCACGTCCCGCTTGTACCCGGTAACGTCTAGGCGGGTCACGATAACCGAAGTCCGGTATCCCCCCTTGCGTACTGGTGCAGTGAAGTGCTAACTTACTGCCGTTCTTGAGCCGGATAGCGCGATGTCAGGTTGCTTCGGACGGTTTTATGACACGTCGGCGTTCGTACCGCATTTTTGGGCATCGGCACTGTGAAATTAGACTGTATCTAAACTGTATCTAAAAATCTTGGTTTTACAGCGGTAGACAGCGGAATTCAACAGTACCCGCCAAAGTGAGCAACAGAGAAGTTTTATTGAAAAACACCAATAAAACTGCGTTTTTTCAGGTGTTTAAGATGGTGGGCCCAGCAGGGCTCGAACCTGCGACCAAAGGATTATGAGCGTCTTGAAGGTTCGTTGATGATCAACGGGTTATGGCTTGCGTTGGCACGGCGTCGGCAATATGCCGAAGTATTTGATGCCGTCACCCGGCGACACGAGCCCGCGGTAGTGCCGGAAAAAGATGTCGGTCCCGCGGTGCCCCATCTCGCTGGACACCAGCGCCGCGTCGCGCGTCAGATCGTAGGCGTAGCTCGCGTAGCTGTGCCGCATGCAGTCGGCCGGCCAAGGTATCTCGCCCGCGCCGTCGCCGTCCGGAAAAGGCGCGGCCCGCAGCCGGCGGATCGCGGCGTACAGGTTGCGCTCGTTCAAGGGCGCGATGCGTTTGGCCGGCGGAGGATGGGCGTCTAGCCACGCGCGGAGGTTGGCGCGTATCGGCACCGTCCGGTGGTCTGCCGTCTTGGCGACCGCCCCGTCTACCACGATCCACTCGCTCCCGATCCGCGCGGGGTCGAGACGCAGCAGCTCGGCCGGCCTGATCCCGCCGAAAAGCCCTAGGGCGAGGTAGGGGATCAGGCCGGGCCGCTCTTTTTCGGCCCGGCGCAGCAGCGCCTCGGCCTGTGCCACGGTGAGGATGCCGCGCGGGGGCTCCGACACGCGGGCGCGGGGAACGGCGAGCGCGGGGTTGCTTCCGCACGCGCCGGCGCGTATGGCCCACCGGAAGAAGGTGGCGAGATGGCGGATGATGTTGTTGCGCGCCCGCCCGGTGCGGTAGCCGACGGCCTGCGATATGTGCGCGGCCGTGACCGCGCCGACGGGGGTCTCCTCGCCGCAGACGAGGGCGAGGGCCTTGAGCGCGATCCGGTACCCGCGCACGGTGAGCGGCACCGCGCCGTGCGCGCGGTCGGCCAGGAAGAGGGGGACGGCCTCGCCCAGGGACATCCGGCGCAGGCCGCGCGCCTCGGCCATGGCGCGGGCCGCCTGCGCGAGCGTGGCGCCCTCCGGCAGCAGCGCGAGCGCGTGCCGGGCGTCGATGAGCTGCGCGCGCGTGAGCGGCGCCAGCGCCTCGGCCGCGCTGGCCTCGGTCGCGTCGATCCACGCGCGGGCGCTGGCCTCGTCGGGCATCCGGGCGCGCCGGCGCTCGCCGCCGATGCTCACGGCGCAGTCGTAGCCGCGCCCGTTGGGGGCCGGGGCGTAATGCCCGGGCCCGTACCGCACGGAGCGGGGCTTCTTGCGGCGGGCGGCGGCGCGTGGCTTGGCCGCGGACGCAGCGGGCAGGGGCTTTCCGGGGCCACTCAGTGGCCCAGGAGACGAGGGTAAAAAGGGAGAGGCCGGGCGCGGCGGCTCGGGGCCGGGGCCGAGCCACGCGACCGGGACGCCGGGCGGGCCGGGGATGTATGGGACGCGGTCTTCGCTCATGGGGAACCCTCTTTATGCGGACGGCTCTCAAGCCAGCCGACCAACTCGTTAACGGCTTTTACAGTTACACGCTTGGTGCAGTGCGAATAAAGATTATTGGGCCACATCAGCGGATGAAAAAAGTGCCCGTATAGCGGCAAAAAACCGAAAGACGTGAACCTGTAGCCGTCTATCGCGGTGATTTTCCCTTCCATTTTGCCAGTCTTCGCGTCAAAAATCCGCAGGTCAAGAACAGTCATCTGCCGCACATTCCACAAGAGAGTCAGCGAAAAGATGTCTACCGCCGCGTCCTTGTACCACAGCGTCCAGTCCGTGCGCGGCCCGTGATACGTTCCAGAGACGATGTAATCCGGATCCTGCGGCAGCGGGACGCCCAAATCGGCGAGGGCGTTCGCCGTTTCACCCAGCATCGCCGATGTCTCGCGCCGCGAGAAAGACACGCCGGAAAAGGAAGACGACCCCGTCCCGTAATAGTTGACCGAGCCCCCTCGCCCGTACGCCGTTCCCGAGAACGAGTGCGCGGTCCCGCCGAAATACGGGTTGACGTCCACCGTCTCGCTCGTGAAGCCGACCAGCCCGACGGACGGAACCTCCGACACCGCCTGACGCTTGAGCTCGGGAGCAGCCGTCTGGGAGACCGTGCAGCCGCAAAGCAGCGCCGCGACAAGCATGGCAATGAGCGGTATATCGTTTTTCATGAGACTACCAATAGTTCCGCGCGGACAGCCGCATGAGCGTCCTTACCAACGGGGAAAGAACGGGAATGTCGGTATTGCAGACCGCCAGCAGCAGCACAACAACGGTAAAGAAGACAAGAGGGCCTTTGATTGATTCGCGCACACCGGCATGAAACAGAGACGCGCCGCCGATTATGACGAGAACAACGACGACACTCACGCCCCGTGCGCCTGACCAGCCGAGGCCGCCGGCGACCATGACAACCAGCATGGCGGCAATGCCGACAAGCAGCATGACTTGTCCGATGCGGCCAAGCGTATCGAATGTGTCTTTATGCATGGGATCACCTCACGCAGATTTCGTTGCACCGCCCCCACCACAGCGGGCAGCGGGAACAGTAGGTTTTGACGCCGCCGCGAGCAGGCGCGTCAGCCCGGCGATGGTCTCCTGCTGGCTGGCCGCGAGCCCGCGCCAGTAGGCCTCGGAGGGGGCTGACGCCGCGTCAGGCGGGACGACTGGCGCCGACGGGATCGACGGGGACGACGCGGTCGGCAGCCCGAGCAGCCAGTCGGCGGAAACATTGAACTCCCGGCAGATAGAACCTATGGTGCTAATGGACGGTTCTTTAGCACCGCGTTCCCACGCGCTGTACGCCGACTGAGAAACGCCGAAAACATTGGCCATTTCCGCCTGCGATCTTGAGCCGCGTCTTTCACGTAGTCGGTCGCCAAAACTTTTTTTCATTTTTTAGCACCTTTGGTGTTGACTTTTAGTACCATCAGAACTAATAATAGCGCCGATGAACCAAAACGAACCGCTTACAGCGTACATCGAACGCCGGGGGCGGGCAAGAAAAGAAAGGCTGAAATCATGAAGCGCAAGAATAAGGATGAAGGCGGAACGGAGCGCCCGAAGCTGGTTATTCAGGAGGGGTTCGTGACGCAGGCCGAGGAGGATGTCCTGGCGGTGGCGCTGGACGTGGTCGCCAAGGTGCTGGCGCGTTACGAGGAGGCGGCGATCGCGGCGGGCCGCCGGCCGGACACCGGGCCGTCGGTCACGCTGAAAATCAACCGCGTTGGCGTCGGCTGGGCGGTGTTCGCGGCGTCGCACGACGTGGCCTACGGCTCGACGCTGGAGGACGCGCTCCGGAATCTGGCGGCCCAGACGGACGCGGACGCGCTGCGCCGCGAGGCGAAGGCGCTGCGGGCCAAGGCGGAGGAGCTGGACCGGCAGGCGGCGGGCATGGAGTGGCGGCAGAAGGAGGGCGGGAAAGGGGGCGCGGAGTGAGCGCGGCGGTTGCGGAGCGGCCGGCGGCGCGGGCGTACGCCTCTTACGGGCGGGTGTACCGCGTGGAACGCGCGGGCGCGGACCGGATGTTCTGGGCCGTGGGGAGGGCGCGGGGCCTGCGCGCGTCGTTCCTGGACCGGCTCGGCCCGCGCAAGTCGCGCGAGCAGATGCAGGAGGCGCTGGACGCCTGGGCCGCGCGGCGCGGCCTGCGACCCGCCGATTTTTCAACGCAGAGGCGCGGAGGCGCAGAGGAGGGGCGGCATGGACAGGGTTGAGACGAGGGGCCGGGTGCCGCTGGAGACGCTGCTGGACCGGCTCGCGTGGTGCAACGCGGCGGCGGCCGCGTGCGCGGCGGCGGCGGGGCTGCTGGCGGGCCTTACGGCCTGCGCCGCCCTGCGCGGCTGCGCGCCGGCGGCGTGCGGGGCGGCCGCGACGCGCGCGGCGCTGGAGCGGAACATCCGGGAGGGCGTGTACGCGCGGGATGATTGGGACGCGCCGTGCGGGGAGGAGGAGCGGGAGGACCGGGAGGACCGGTCCAGATTTCCCTACACGGGAAGCCACCGGCCGAGTGAGCCGGAGGCGAACGAAGGTTCGGTGGGCTGATTTGTTGGGCAAAGGTCCGTCGCGCTGATTGGCCCCGAACAGCGATACGAAACAACAGGGGCGGAGGAAAGATCATGTATGGACCTATGAGCGGAAGTATGGGAATCGGACCCCAGATGAATGATTCACCTGTGAAACTTGGTGAGCCGTGCCGTAGCACACAGACGCAAGAACAGTTGGCGAGAATGGAAAAGGAGCTTGCGAGACTGAACGAGTTGCGTGACGTACTCGAACACGCCCTCGCTCCGATTTTACGGGGGGAGCCCAGCCCGTGCGGAATTCCGAACGCCAAAGAACGGGCTCCCTTGGTTCCGCTTGCTGAATCGATTTCGCATTTCTGCGATCAGGCCAACGCAACGGGAAATGCGATGGAAGGCCTTCTGCGGCGGATCGAGCTGTGATGAAACGGGCCGGACAGAGGCTTTCTCTGTCCGGCCCAACACGGTTTTTCCGCGTTCGAGCTGTCGGGCCTGAGCGACGCAAAGGAGGGAAAGGAGGGAAAGGCATGGAGGCGGTGATGCAGAAGCCGAAGGTGAAGGGGTTCGACCCCCTGCTGACGGTGAACGACCTGAGCCTGCTCATGGGCAAGCCGACGCGGTTTGTCCTCGGGCTCATCAAGAGCGGCGCGATCAAGGCGGTCAAGCTGGGGGGCAACTCCTGGCGGGTCAGGCCTGAGGAGTGGACGCGCTTCATCGCGCAGGGCGCGACGGGATTCCGGCACGCGCGCCCGTCGGGCGGGATCAGGCCGGGCATGTTCGGGCACACGGGAGGCGGAACGGATGAAAACGCGGGCGGCTTCTACGCGCAGGGCGCGGAATAAGGCAGAGGGTGAGGGGCAGAGGGAGGAAGCAGCAGGGAGAAACCGGGAACCGGGAACCGGGAACCTGAAACCGCAGCCCGCGCCGATGCAGGGCGAGGTGCTGCCGGTGCCGCTGGCGGAGATCGGGCCGTCGCCGCACCAGACGCGGGCGGCGGAGACGGCGGAGGAGCTGGCGGGGCTGGCCGCCTCGATCCGGGCGAGCGGCATCCTGAATCCGCTGACCGTGCGCAGGGCGGGCCCTGACGCGCCGTCAGGCGTGCGATGGGATCTGGTCTGCGGGCACCGGCGTCTCGCGGCGGCGCGGCTGGCCGGGCTGCTCATGGTGCCGTGCGTGGCGCTGGACCTGGACGACGGCGCCGCGCGGCTCGCGAACGTCGTCGAGAACCTGCAGCGCAAGGATTTGTCCCCGCTGGAGGAGGCCGACGGCGTGGCGGCGCTCACGGAGGGCGGCCGGACCGCGCCGGAGATCGCGCGGCTGCTGGGCGTCAGCGAGCGCTGGGTGTTCCGCCGGCGCAGGCTGTCCGCGATCGCGCCGCAATGGCGCACAATCATATCCGAGAAGAAGGCGGGGCAGGTGTTCTGCGAGCGGCTGGCCGCGCTGCCGCGGCCGATGCAGATCCGGCTGCTCGGCACGGAGCTGGCCGCCGACCCGCAGCCCGACCGCATCGGCCGGGCGCTTTGGGACGCGGGCGCGCGGGACATCCTCAGGATGCCCTGGGCGATACGCCACCCGGAGTGGTGCGCGGGGTGCGCGAACGCCGTGGACAACACGGCGCGGGACGGCGAGGGCATCACCGGCGCGCCCCACGTCCTGAGCGACTGCCGGTTCTGCGGCAACCCGGCGTGCCTCGCCGAGAAAACGGCCGTTTTCGTAAGGGAGCGCTGGGACTGGGTCAGGAAGGCCGTCCCGCCGTCCGCGCCGAAGCCCGTAAAAATCAAACGCGAATGGGACGCGCCGTACCCGCGCAAGGACAACCCCGACGCGAAGCACTGCCACGCGCACATCGTCACGGACGGCCCGGACGCGGGGAGAATCCTGTGGTGCCAAAAACCCGCAGAGCCCCGGAAGCCGAAGGATCGGCCGGCGCTCCCCGGGCGGCGGGAGGAGCTGGCCCGGATCAGAGCGGCGCACGCGCTGATCCGTGAGCAGATCGTGGCCGGCGCGGCGCCGATGAACCTCATTCCGGCGGCGGCGCTGCTGCTGGTCTACCGCACGGAATGGGGCAGCGAGAAATGGCAGGACCGCGCCGAGCGCCTCGGGCAGGCGCGCAGGCTCACGCCGGAAGGCGCGGCGCGCGCGTTCCTCGA
>SABN01000101.1 GCA_009928955.1 Opitutia bacterium
GCTGGAGGTGGTGGACGGGGTGGATCTTTGCCTGCGGGCCGGGCGCATGACGGCGCTGGTGGGGGAGAGCGGCTGCGGGAAAAGCATCACGGCGGCGGCGCTGGGCGGGCTGTTGCCGCGCGGGATGGCGATGGACCGCGGGGAGATCCGCTGGGCGGATGGCGGGCCGTGCGGGCCGGGGCGGGGATTGGCCTATGTGTTCCAGGATCCGGGGGAATGCCTGGACCCCGTGTTCGCGATCGGCAACCAGATCCGCGAAACGCTGCCGAAGGAGGAGCGACGCCGCGCCGGGGAGCGGATGGAGGAACTGTTGCGCACGGTGGGCTTCGAGGATCCGGCGCGGGTGCTGGCGAGCTATCCGCACCAGCTGTCGGGCGGCATGCAGCAGCGGGCGATGCTGGCGATGGCGCTGGCGGGGCGTCCGCGGGTGCTGGTGGCGGATGAGCCGACGACGGCGCTGGACGTGACGGTGCAGGCGAAGATCCTGCGGCTGCTGTCCGAGTTGCAACGCCAGGAAAACCTGGCGGTGCTGCTGATCACGCACAATCTGGGCGTGGTGGCGGAGGTGGCGGACGAAGTCCATGTGATGTATGCGGGGCGGGTGGTGGAATCCGGACCGGTGGACCTGTTGCGCGATCCGCTTCATCCCTATGTGGAGGGGTTGCTGAAAGCCTTGCCGCGGCTCGACGGGAATGCCGAGCGGTTGGAGGGCATCGAAGGGGCGGTGCCGCCGCTGGGCCGGCGTCCGGCGGGTTGCCGGTTCCATCCGCGCTGTCCGTTGGCGCGGACGATCTGCCGCGAGCGCGAGCCGGAATTCGTGGCGCACGCCGGCGGGCATGCCGTGGCCTGCTGGGCGCGCGAGAAAGGGGGCTGGGCATGAGCGGGCCGTTGCTGAAGGTGGAGGACCTGCGCGTGACCTATCGCGCGGGGAGACGCGCGGTGGAAGCGGTGCGCGGGGTTTCGTTCGCGGTGGCGCGCGGACGCTGCCTGGGGGTGGTGGGGGAGAGCGGCAGCGGGAAAAGTTCGTTGGCGCGGGCGATCCTGGGGTTGGAGGAGGACGTGTCGGGGCGGGTCGAATTCGACGGACAGGCGGTGCTGGCGCTGGACCGGGCCGGGCGGCTGGCGTTCCGCCGGCGGGCGCAGATGGTGTTCCAGGATCCGTTGGGGTCGCTGAATCCGCGCAGGAAGGCGGGCGCGGCGTTGGCGGAGGTCCTGCGGGTGCATGGACTGGCGGCGACGCGCGCGGAGGCGGCGGCGCAAGCGGCGGACTGGTTGGAGACCGTGGGGTTGGACGCGGCCTATGCGGATCGGTTTCCGCATGAATTCAGCGGCGGCCAGCGGCAGCGGGTGAACTTGGCGCGGGCGCTGTGCGTGGGCGCGGAATTCCTGGTGGCCGACGAGCCGGTCAGCGCGCTGGACGTGAGCGTGCAAGCGCAGATCCTGAATTTGCTGAAGGCGTTGCAGGAGAAGCGGGGCATCACGTGGATGCTGATCGGGCACGACTTGGCGGTGATGCGGCACATGGCCGACGAGGTGATCGTGATGAAGGCCGGCGAAGTGGTGGAGCGCGGTCCGGCGGAAGGCGTGCTGGCTTGTCCGGCCCATCCCTACACGCGGGAATTGCTGGCCGCCGCGCCGAACGTCGGGCGGGCGCTGGACCGGCGCGCGGCCGGGGCGGCAGTTTAGGGTTGATGCAACCGGCTTGGGCGGTGCAAGATCAATTCTTCATATGCGCAAACGGTGGAAGCGATGGGTTGAGTCGGCAGGCGGGGGGGCCGCGCTGTGGCGCTGGGCGTTGGGATTGGCGGCGGCGGCGGCGTTCTGGTTCGATCCTTCGAGCGGACTGTCCAGCGCGATCCTGTGGGGGGCCGGCGTCTATGCGCTGTGGAATGGGCGGAAGACGCTGGCCGCATGGAAGAATCCGGCGGGGTTGTTGTTCGGGTTGGGCGCGTGCTGGGCGCTGGTTTCGGTGGCGTGGAGCTTCCATCCGGCGGGGACGGCGCGCGATTTGATCAAATCGGCGCCGATGATGCTGGCGGCGCTGGCATTGCCGGCGGTATTGGACCGTCCCGGCCGGATCTGGGTGGCGCTGGTGGCGAGCGCGGGCCTGATCACGGCGAAGCTCGGGCTGGATCTGGTGCGGTTGTTTTCCGAGCTGGGCTGGCCGTTGGTGCTGACGGAGGCGCGGTTCCACCATCCCTATCTCTACACGCATCCGAACGTCTCGAGCATGATGGCGGGGCTTTGCGTCCTGGTGTTCGTGGCGCGCGGGCTGGCCGGCGCGCCCGGCCTCGGGATCCGGGCGCTGCTGGGGGCGGGCATCGCGCTGGATCTGGCCTATCTGGTGGTGATGGCGTCCCGCGGACCGCAGGCCGTGTTTGCGCTGGTGGCGCTGACGTTTCCCGTGGTGCTGTTGCCGGGTTGGCGCGCCCGCCTGGCGGCGGCGGCGCTGTTGGCGGGCGTGGGCTTTGGATTGTGGTGCGCGGCGGATGCCATCAATCCGCGCTTCCGGGACCACACGATGTCCACCTTCAACAACCGCGACACGGTTTGGGGCCACGCGAAGCTGCTGGCGGACCGGAAGCCTGTTCTGGGCTATGGATTCGGGAAAAAGGCGTTTCACAAGGCCGTCTACGAGAATCCCGGGCAGCGGGCCCCGCTGGTGCCGGTGCGCTTCCCCCACCCGCATCAATACTGGTTGATGCTGTATTTCCAAGGGGGGGGGGTCGGCTTTGCGCTGTGGAGCCTGGGCTGGCTGGCGCTGGGGATCCGCCTGGGCGTCTTCGCCCGGCGCGCCGACCGGGCGGCTTCCGGCGGGGCGCGGATGCGCGCGCGCATCCTGCCGATGCTGCTGGCTACCGGAATCGCCTTCATCCTGATCTACGGCATCGGGGATTATCCGGACCATGTGATCCGCCACGCGCAATTCTATCTCGCCGGGTTGGCGATGGCCGTGACGCTGCCGCCGGCGCGGCCGGCAGGCGGCGCGGCATGAAGATCAGCGTCCTGACCACGATCTACAACCGCCCGGAGCATCTGCGGCTGCTGGTGGCGTCGCTCGCCGCGCAGACGCGGGTGCCCGACGAGATCGTCGTGGCCGACGACGGTTCGGATGCGGCGACGGTGGCGGCGATGAGCCATTGCCTGGCGCGCTGCGGATTTCCGGCGACGGTCGTTCGGCAGGAAAAGGACGGCTATCGCCTCGCGGCGGCGCGCAACAAGGCCATCCGCGCCGCCACGGGGGACTATTTTCTTTTTCTGGACTGCGACATCGGGCTGCTGGCGGACGCCGTGGCGGCGCACGAGCGGCTCGCCGCGCCGCGCCGCCTGCTGTGCGGCCACCGCGCGATGCTCGACGAAGCGGCGACGAAGGCGCTGGTCGCGGCCGTTCCTGCGCCCTCGGCGGCGGACTGGGAGCTGGCATGGGCCCATTCCGACGTCCGCGAACGGACGGAAGCCGCGCGCCTGTTCGCGCGGCAATCGGCGCTGCGCCGCTGGCATCTGGCCCGGCCGCACAAGCCCAAGCTGCTGGGCTGCCATTTTTCGCTGTTCCGCGAGGACGTGTTCCGCGTGAACGGGTTCGACGAGAATTTCGTGGGCTGGGGCTACGAGGACGACGACTTCGCCCGCCGCCTGTACCGGGCCGGGGTGAAGCCGCGGAGCGTGATCGAAGAAGCCCGCGCGATGCATCTGTGGCATCCCTCGCTGGCTCCGCAGGCGCTGGAGCGGCATCGCGACCGGCCCAACCGCGCCTATTTCCGGCGGTGGCGCGCACCGGCTTTTTGCCAGAACGGACTGAAATGAAAATGGAGTGGACCGAGAAGACCTGGATCGTGGCGACCTGCGGGCGGGGCTGCGCCGAAGTCCTGAAAGGCGAGCTGCGCGCGCTGGGCTACGAGCCGCAGGACGTTTCGGCGACCTCCGTCGGCGTCGAAGGCACCCTGCGCGACGCCATGCGGCTGAACCTGTGGCTGCGGACGGCGAACCGGGTGCTGTTCGAGGTGGGCGGCTTCGAGATCGACTCGGCCGACGATCTCTACGCGGCGGTGCGCGAGCTGCCGTGGGAGCAATGGTTGCGGCCCGACGCGCCCTTCCACGTGCACGGCGTGGCGCAGCATCCGTCCATCCGCGATCCCCGTTTCGCCGTGCTCCGCTGCAAGGACGCCATCGCCGACCGGTTCGTGGACCGGACCGGCGCGCGGCCCGATTCGACTTCGACCCCCGACGGCGCCTCGTGCGTCGCGCTCTATTGGAAGGACCAATCCGCGCAGCTGTTCATCGACACCAGCGGCGCGCCGCTGTCGCACCGCGGCTACCGCTGGCGCGCGTGGGTGGCGCCGCTGCGCGAGACGCTCGCCGCCAGCATCCTGCTGGAAGCCGGCTGGGGCCGGAACGGCGCCGAGGCGTTCATCGGGCCGATGTGCGGCAGCGGAACGCTCGCCATCGAGGCGGCTTGGATCGTGCAGAACCGCGCGCCGGGCCTCGACCGGGAAGACTACGCCTTCCTGCGTCTGAACGGCGTGGATGCGGCCGCCTGGCAGGCGCTGAAGGCCGAGGCCCGCGCGAAGTTCGTCGCCGCGCCCCGCACGTGGATCGCCGCCTCGGACGTGGACGCGCAGGCCATCGCCTGCGCGCGGGAAAACGCCGAGCGGGCGGGGGTGGACCGGCTGATCCGCTTCCACACCTGTGATTTCCGCGACACGCCGCTGCCCAAGCCCCCCGCGCTGGTGCTGATGAATCCGGAGTATGGCGAGCGCATGGGCGCCGAGGAGCGCCTCGTGGCGCTCTATGAATCCATCGGCACCTATTTCAAGGACAAGTGCCAAGGCCTGCGCGCGCTGGTTTTCACCGGCAACCTTCCGCTGAGCCGCAAGATCAGCCTGCATCCGGTCCGGCGCGTGGCGATGTGGAACGGCGACATCGAGTGCCGCCTGCTGGAATACGACATCTACGAAGGCACCCGCGACGCCCGGCTGATCCGCAAGCACGGCGGGGCCGGATCTCCGCCACAATAGGCTATACTTTCCCCGGGTTTTTCCTACGATAGCCGGAAAGATGAAACCCAGCGTCCCGATCCTGTGCTACCGCGACATTTCGCCGGTGTGTGGCATCACCCCGGAGGAATTCCGCGCGCATCTCGAATGGCTCGCCTCGCACGGGTGGCACAGCATCCCCCTCGACGACGTGATCGACTACCTCAAGGGCGGCGCGGCGCCTCCCAAGCTGTCCTACGCGCTCACGTTCGACGACTGCTATCTCGACAACTGGGTCCATGCCGCGCCGGTATTGCGCGAGTACGGCGTGCGCGCCTCCTTCGGCTGCGCCACCGCCTATCTGCACGACGGGCCGCGCCGTCCCGATTCCTCCGTCGCGGGCGCCGATCTGCGCGAGCTGCCCGTCGCGCGCGACGCGTGGGACCGGGCCATCGAGCGCAACGATCCCACGGCCTTCATGAACCGCACGGAGCTGCGCGCGCTCGTCGAGCAGCAGGGCCACGGCCTCTTCGGCCACACCCACACCCACCAGGCCTGTTTCAGCTCCAACCAGCCGCTTGGCCAGACGCAGAGCGACATCCATCCCGGCGTCCACGGCATCTATCTGGAGATCCGCGACGGCCAGCCGATGTATCCCAGCGGCTCCGCCTATGCCCACAACGGCTTCTGGCCCGAATCCAACGATCTGCTCGACAACAAGCTCGTCGAGCGCACCACCAGCGAGCGCATCGAATTCTGCCTGAACGAATTCACCCTCTGCCGCGAGCGGCTGGAGGAACTCACGGGCAAGCCCGCGCGCGCGATGAGCTGGCCGTGGGGCGAATACGACGGGGTGGCCATCGAGGCCGCGCTGCTGGCCGGCTACGAAGCCGCGCTTTCGATGGACAGCGGAGCGAACGTCCCCGGCACGCCGTTGTTTGCGTTGCGGCGGGTGCGGATGCAGGGCGGCGTCGGCTGCCGCGAACTGAACCGGCGGCTATGCATCGCGAAGAACCCCCTGTTGGCCGGCCTCTTCCGCAAGACCTACCGCCGGCCCAAGGCCTGATCGCCTCCGTCCGGCCGGCGGCGGGACCGCGCTCAGGAATCCAGCGCCCGCGCCCAAACGAACAACAGGTTTGAAAGCCGGTTGAGATAGGCGAGCGCCGGAAGGGAGATCCGGTCCGGGTGCGCCTCCCGCGCGCGGACGAGGTCGCGTTCCGCGCGGCGGCACGCCGCGCGCGCGAAATGGGCGCGGGCCGAGGGTTCGTTGTTCCCCGGCAGGACGAACCGGCGGAGCGGGGGCAACTCCGCGCCGCGCCGTTCCCGTTCGCGTTCGAGCGCGGCGACGGCATCCGCCGGCAATCCCGGTCCGCCGCCGGCGATTTCCCCGCCGATGTCCAGCAAGTCGCGCTGGATGGACTCGACCCGGGCCGCATCCGCGGGGTCGGAAAGCTGGGACCGCAGGAGGCCGAGGGCCGCGTTCAGTTCGTCGAGGCCGCCCAGGGCGTCGAACAGCGCGTCGGACTTCCGCATGCGCAAGCCGCCGGGGAGGACGGTGGATCCATCGTCGTTCATGGGGAGAGGATAGGCCGGGCCGGCGGCCGCGGCAAGTCCGGGGCGGAATATTTGGGTATGACTTTCGCCGGGGTGGCGTGGTACGGTCGGAGCCCGATGAAACCGCAATTCGAAGAACTGGACTATCGGCAGACGCCGCTGGGCGAACTGATCCTGCAGCGCCGCCGGATCCTCGCCTTGGATGGCGCGGAGGCGGTCGAAGTGAAGCTGAACGGCGAATACCTGATGTCGAGCCTGTTCACGGCGGCGGAGGTGGAGTTGTCGCGGCTGGGGCTGGGCGCGCTCTCGGGCCAGGATTGGGAAGTCGTGGTCGGCGGGCTGGGGTTGGGCTACACGGCGGCGGCGGCGCTGGCGTTTCCGCAGGTGGCGCGGCTGGTGGTGGTGGAGGCGCTGGAGCCGGTGATCGATTGGCACCGGCGGGGGCTCGTCCCCAACGGCAAGAACCTGTCGGACGATCCGCGCTGCGCCTATCTCCACGCCGATTTCTTCGCGCTGGCGCGCGGGGAAGGCTTCGATCCGGCGCAGCCGGGCCGCCGCTGGGACGCGGTGCTGCTGGACATCGACCACACGCCATCGCAGTTGCTGAACGGCGCGCACGGCGACTTCTACACCGAAGCGGGGTTGAAGCGGCTGTTGCGCTTTCTCAAGCCCGGGGGCGTGTTCGCGCTGTGGTCCAACGACGAGCCCGACGAGGCGTTCCTGGCCCTCTTGCGGAAGGGGTTTGAGCATGCCGAAGGGCAAACCTGCGTTTTCGACAATCCGCTGACGGAGAAAAAGAGCTTCAACGGGCTCTATGTCGCCCGCGCGCCAAGGGCGGCGCCGCCGGCATGACCTCGCCGCGCGAGGCGACCTGTCCGCTCTGCGGCGCGGCGGGGCCGTTCGCGCCCCTCGTCGACGTGCGCAAGCGCCGCCATCGCCTCTGCGGCCGCTGCAAATTGATCTTCGCGGAGGATTCGTTTCTGCCGTCGCCGGAAGCCGAGCGGGCGCGCTACGCCCGGCATCGCGGCGGTCTTGAGGATTCCCGCTACGTGTCCTTCCTGCGCCAAGCCATCGATCCGGCCCTGCCGCATCTGAACGCCCGGATGCGCGGGCTGGACTATGGGTGCGGCCACGATCCCACGCTGGGCCTGCTGCTGGAACAGGCGGGCTTGCGCTGCGAGAACTACGATCCGTTTTTCTTTCCGGCGCCGCCCGCCGGGCCGTTCGATTTCCTTTTTGCGACCGAAGTCGTCGAGCATTTTCACCATCCGGCGGCGGACTGGGCGCGCATGGCGGACCTTCTCACGCCGGGAGGGCTTCTCGTGGCGATGACGGCGCCGTGGGAGGCGTTGGAAACCTTCCGCACGTGGGGCTATGCGAGCGACGGGACCCATGTCTGCTTCTACCACCGGCAGACGCTGGAGTGGATCTGCGCGGCCTTCGGCTTCGAGGAGCTCGACCGGCGCAATCCGCGCGTCGCCCTCCTGCGCAAGCGCCGAGGGGCAGGGCCGGGGCATCCCGCAGGATGATCAGCGGGCGTTGCCGGCCGGGAGCGCCACCGGGCGGCATCGATCGCGGCCAGCTTGGAGCCATATCCTCCGTCGTCGGACTCCGGCCGGGATTGTTCCGGGAGCGCGCAGCCTTCGGCTCCGGCCATGGGCGACAGGACATATTTGTCCATCAGGGCATAGGCGAAGTCGAGCCGTCGCCCCTCCACTTCCACTTGAGTTTGGCCGGCCAACTTCAGGAATTCGTCTTGGCTGCCCTGGGATTTTTCCATCAGCTCGTGGGTTTTTGCATCGACGGCTTGCTTCAGGGTGTCGATCGAGACAAGGAAAAGCGGGTTGCCGCGGCACTCGAAGAAGACGGGAGCCTTGTCCGGGGAAAGGTTTTCCTGGAGGGGCGGGCGGACCAAGACCTTGAGGGTCGCGGGCGGGGTGCGCGATGGAAAGGCGGCCTCCGGCGGACCGGCGGGCGAGAGGTCTGGCGGGGGGACGACGAGTTGCCGTCCGTGTTCCCACGGTTCAAAGCCGACATCGATTCCGCGGTCGCGGATCCGCTGGCGCAGGCGGCGCTGGAACATGGCGCTGCCGGGGCGGAGCAGCAGCACGATATCGGTGGAGTCGCGGGCCGCCTGGATGCGGTCGAGGAACTGCGCGAACGCGCCGCCGGGGATCTCGATGTCCGTGGCGGGGAACTCGATGATCTCCGGATGGAGGGTGAGCTTGTCGCTTTCGACATCCACATAGACCGGGTTTTGCCGGATGTTCCGGAACTTCGGGGGCACCAGGTCGTCGGCCGTGCCGGCGGACGCGGGCGTCGGGGCAAATGCCAAGAAGGGGAGCAACGCGAACCCGAGCCGCGTTTTCACAGGAACATCCTTGCGTGTGGCCAAAGAATGGCAGGGCGGGAGGCGGAGCCTCAAGCCGCGAGTCCCGATGATGGGGGCCGGGGGGGGGTCAGTCGGCGAGGGAGAAGCGGGCGTTTTTCCAGATGCCGCGGCGGGCGTTGAGGGCGTCGCCGAAGAGGTCGAAGAGCCAGAAGGATTCGCCGCCATGCTTGGAGAGGCTGCCGGCGCAGTAGAGGGGAACGGGGGTGCCGGGGAGGAAGTGGGTATAGGGGCGGTGGTTGTGGCCGTGGAGGAGCACGAGGTTGTCGCGTCCGCGCAGGAGCTTGAGCAGGGCGCGGGAGTTGCGCAGGCCATGGAGGAAGCCGGGTTCGTCGAAGGGGTAGTGGGTCATGAGGAAGATGCGGCGGCGGGCGGCGATTTCGGGGAGGTCCAGGAGGCGGGCGAGGGCGTCGAGCTCGAGGGTGGGGACGCGTCCGCTGGAATCCCAGAACGGGAGCCGGGGGCGGGCGGAGTTGAAGGCGAGGGCGACGGCGTCGTCGCCCATCCAGCGGACGAGCGGGAAGCCGGTGGGGGTGGCGGAAGCGGGAAGGTCGCTGCGGACGAGGGGGGCGAAATACTTGCGGTGGAGGGCGAGGGAGGCGGCAGCGTAGAGGTCGTGGTTGCCGGGGACGGCGAGGGCGCCGCGGCGGGCGAGCGCGAAGATCTCGGCGAGGCGCGGGGCGGCGGCGGTGAATTCGCGCTCGAGGCCGAAGTTGAGCGAGTCGCCGGTGAAAAGGAGGTAGTCGACGGGTTCGCGGGAGAGGAAATCGCGCAGGCCGTCGAGTTTTTGGAGGGCGTCGGCGTATTTGGAGCCGCGGCGGAGGTAGAAGTTCACCAAGGCGACGAGGCGCTTGGGGTGGAGGATTTCGGGGGAGCGGAAGGCGCCGGGGGGGAAGGGGAGATGGACGTCGCTGAAATGGAGGATGCGGAGACTCATGGGGGCGGAGTGTAGCGGAGGGGGGAGAAATTAAGAATTAAAAATTGAGAATGAAGAATTTTGGAGCCGGGTCATTTGAGAAGGATCGGAGTGGCGGAGAGGGGGAGGGAATCGCCGGGCTGGACGGGGTGCCAGGCGAAGGTGCCGGTCGGGTGGGAGTTCCGCAAAATTAAAATCACGTGAACAACACCCTTATGGATTGACGGACAGCGGGGTGGGCATTCATCTTTCGCATTGTGATGGTGAAAGTTACAACTCGCAAAATGCCCCCCCCCC
>SABN01000231.1 GCA_009928955.1 Opitutia bacterium
GGGTTCACCATCGGCTGGGCGGCGGGGAAGACGGTGGTGGTGGAAGCCAACGCGGACCTGGCCACGACCAACTGGGTGCGGGTGGGGACCAACACCCTCACCGATGGCACGTCCACTTTCGGCGATGCGGGCTGGACGAACCACCCCGGCCGCTTCTATCGCCTCCGGGAGTTGTGAGGCGCTGAGCCGCTGTTTTTCCAGTCGGGGGGCTTCGAAGGCGAATTCCGGACGGGATTCCAGCCGCCGTCAGCGTGGCGCTTCGGGCGGAGGCGTCCCAGGGGCGCCGAGGGCCTGGACCCGCGAATGGGCGGCAAACAGCTCTTTCACCGAGTCTTTCATCAATATGATGATCGTGAAGATTCCCAAGATGGTTCCAAACGGCATCATCATGCATTCCAGGCCGCCGACGACGAGACAATAGGTCCGCGACCTTCGCTTCTTCAATTTCGCGCCCGCGACGAGGATGGCGATGGCCAGCGCCCATCCGCAGAGGATGAAGAAGCCCCCGAGAACGACGAAAAGCCAGCCGACCATCGCGGGGGGCGGATGGGGCGAATCGAAATTCCCGAAGACCATGGCGAGGCCGACCGCCACGTGGATCAGCGGGAAACACGCGAAAAGCGCCGTGAGCCCGCCGACGACAAAGTGAAAGAGGGCGAGGAGATCGAGGTTCTTTTCATCTTCGGTCATGTGCTTTTCCTGTTTGCAACGATCCATGGCCCATGGGGGTTCTTTTGGATGGCTGGGTACAAGGGTAGGCGTGGCGACGGCACGGTGTCAAACCGGAAACGGGCTTGAAAGCGGCTGGCGGCGGCAACGAAACGCGGAGGTGAGACGTGGCCGGATGTCTCGGCGAGGCGTCCCTGCCCGCACCGCCAAGTTCCCAAAGAAAAGCGGACCGGCCTTGGGGGCCGGTCCGCGGGGGCTTTGGAGGCGGGGCTTAGATCTTGAAGCCTTCGCCGAAGCCGTAGTGCTCGATGACGTAGTCCATGTCCTTGTCGCCGCGTCCGGAGAGGTTGACCAGGATGCTGCGGGCATGCTTGGGGTTCTCGCGGCTGAGGCGGATGGCGTGGGCGACGGCGTGGGCGCTCTCGAGGGCCGGGATGAGGCCTTCGACGCGGGAGAGCATGAAGAAGGCTTCGACGGCTTCGCGGTCGGTGGCGGCGAAGTATTTCACGCGGCCGGTGTCCTTGAGGAAGGAATGCTCGGGGCCGACGGAGGGATAGTCGAGGCCGGAGGCGATGGAGTAGACGGGGTCGGGCTCGCCCTTCTCGTTCTGGAGGAGGTAGGAGTTGAAGCCGTGGAGGACGCCTTCCTTGCCGTAGGTCATGGTGGCGGCGTGGTCGCCGACCTTGGTGCCGCGGCCGAGGGGCTCGACGCCGTGGATCTCGCAGGGGTCGGAGAGGAAGCCGCTGAAGAGGCCCATGGCGTTGGAGCCGCCGCCGACGCAGGCGGTGACGATGTCGGGGATGTCGCCGGTCATGTCGTGGAATTGCTCGCGGGCTTCGATGCCGACGACGCGCTGGAAGTCGCGGACCATCATCGGGAAGGGGTGGGGGCCGACGACGGAGCCGATGCAGTACAACTGGGTGACGGGGTCGGCCATGTAGGCGCCGAAGCAGGAATCGACGGCTTCCTTGAGGGTCTTGAGGCCGAAGGAGACGGGGACGACCTTGGCGCCGAGGAGCTTCATGCGGGCGACGTTGGGGGCCTGCTTGGCGATGTCGACTTCGCCCATGTGGATGTCGCACTCGAGGCCGAAGTAGGCGGCGGCGGTGGCGAGGGCGACGCCGTGCTGGCCGGCGCCGGTCTCGGCGATGAGCTTTTTCTTGCCGAGGTAGACGGCGAGGAGGCCTTCGCCCATGCAGTGGTTGAGCTTGTGGGCGCCGGTGTGGTTGAGGTCCTCGCGCTTCATGTAGATCTGC